>NZ_BDBY01000375.1 GCF_001613225.1 Nocardia pseudovaccinii NBRC 100343 | reverse complement strand
AATGAAACCGTTGGCAACTATGTGCAGGTTGAGGCGCTCGGCGAAGGACTCACATGCGCGCCCGGATCACCAGGGACGGTACACAATTCTCCTCGGGTCGAGGCCATCAACCAGGTCCCGAAACACATCTGGCCCCCTGCCTACGACGTCGACAGCGCGGTTCGGCACGGAGCCCGGGACGCCGAAATCACCAGCTTGACAGAGCTTTCGGCCTGGCCGGAACAGATGGTCTGATCGTCCGGAATGAACGCCCGCACCCCGGTGCCCAGCTGTGGTTCACTGACGTCGACGGGCTGCGGCTGACCGTGTTTGTCACCAACACCCGAAAGGCCAGCTCTCGGACCTGGAGCTACTGCACCGCCGCCGCGGTCAGGGACCCAATCGTGGATTTGATCTTGATGGTGTCGGGTCGGGAGTTCGTACCGTGGGCGCGGTCGAGCGTTGTTGCGGCACAACATCGGTTGTGGTGCACCAGACTGAGTGGCAATCGTGGACTTGGAGCAGTTGGACGAACTTCTACGCGGTGAGGATTCGTTGATCCCGCTCGTCATGGCACGCCGGTGTTGTGCAGAGCGTGACGGGTGCGTCTGATCAGATTCGCGCGCCTTTTTCGAGATTGCATTTGTGGCAGAGAATTTGGAGGTTTCCGACGCTTGTCGCGCCGCCTCGGCTCAGCGGTATGACGTGGTCGAACTCGAGGTAGTGGCTGTCGCCGCATTGGCAACACTTGCCGCCATCTCTTTGCCAGACTTCGGCTTTTATGTTTGGCGGTATCGAGCGGGTGTCCCGTTGCCCTGGAGCGAGTACGAGTCGCTTCGCTATCCGTAATGCCCCTTCGAGCACGGCCGCAACATATTCAGGGTCTGGGACGCTGTATGTTCCACCGCCGCGAGCCGTAGTCGCGGAGATAATGACGTTCCCGTACTCGCTGGCTATCGAGACAATTTTCGCCCATGGAAGCTCGGTACCTGCTCCTGCCCCGACGAATCGGAACTTCTTGCTGCTGCCGATAATCCTGCCGCTGTTGTGCCGCGGCCCACTGGCGGTGTATTTGATCTGTACTGCGTTGACGTCGATGTACGGTGTTTCGTCAGCTTCCAAATGAAGGTCCGATCGTTGTACACGGGGCAGCTCCCCAGTACGAACCTGGGTGAGCGATCGGCCACGGAGTATGCGTTGTCGAAGTTCGTCGACACGCGATTGGGCGACGCCCAGATCGACAGCCGATTGAAGATCAGTTACCGCTTCATGAAAGCTGTCCCAACTCGTGTTGCTCGATTTCGTCATCGGCGAAGGCAAAGGCGACCACCCGCTCCAGATAGGCGATTGCGATCGGCCGCAATGCTTCCCGACCGCTTGTTTCGTTGATCTGCTGGAAGCGGAGGGCGACCCATAGTTCGTTCCATCCGGTGCCGCGCGGACCAGAGGTGGTCGGCACCTGCCATGCCTGGGACCGCCACATACTGTCGCGACGGCGCATTCGCCGATTCACCGTGTGGACCGAGGCCGGTCTCTGGCGGCGATTACACCAGTAAGCAGCTCGGTTGGCGTAGCGGGCGCAAGCCGGGAGCGGATCTCTGGTGAGTCAGATGTCCTCGATGCGCGACAGGGGACTTATAGCCGAACATCGGTTCGCACGTGACACATCGGCGTGTTCAAGAGTTATTGCTCCTGATCGCCATAGGCCACGAGCAAACAGAGGTCAAACATCTTGTCGGGTCTGTTGCTATCGTGTAATCCGTTGGTGGTACTGTGATTTGACTGAATGTTGTGCAATTGTTGTCGCCTGAGTGTTGGTGTCGCCGTTATATCGCTATCGTGCGGCGAATTCGGATTCGACGGCATGTGAAAGCCGACCGGGTTGCCGCCGGAGCATTCTCGTAGCGTTGTCGTGCTGGTAGTAGGCGCGTTCTTGGGTGAGGGCGCCGACTGGGTGGTGTCGGCCTCAACGCTTGGTCGGTGGCGAATCGTGTTTTGTTTTGGCCGATTTCGGTGAGGAACCCGAGCTCCGGCGTGGTGGGCCAAGCCGGGAAGCGCTGCGGCTCGAAGCTCGCCGTGACTGGAGAACGCCCTCGAGCCGGGACCGCTCGTAGTCGATCCGCTCACCATTTGCGAACAGTCTGAACGGCCATGCCGTGCGCATCCGCTGGTCGGGGAGCGGGGGTGGATACGATGACCCCATACGGGTTCCCGCTAGTTGAGGTGAGGATGGCTGCGACGGGGTTGGTGATGCAGATCGTGGATCTGCTGCGTCATTCGGAGGTGGCCGAGGGCGGGCATGTGCCGGAGCAGTGGTTGGCGGACTCGCTGGGTGTGTCGCGGTCGCCGGTGCGGAAGGCGTTGGCTGCTCTCGCCGAGTACGGGTTGGTGCGGCAGGAGCCGAACCGGGGATATTTCCTGAACCGGCCGGCCGTGGATCTTCGGTATGCGGAGTTGCCTGCAGGGCAGGATGTGCAGGAGCAGGCATATTTCCGGATCGGTGAGGATTATCTGAGCGGTGGGTTCACGGGGGAGTTCACTACTGCGGAGGTGTCGCGGCGATACGGATTGACGGTTCTGCAGGCGAATCGGGTGCTGGGCAGGATGGAAGCCGAGGATTTGATCCGTCGTCGGCAGGGGCGGGGCTGGGAGTTCCAGCGGCTGCTGTCGACCACGGACGCGCACGATCAAAGTTACCGGTTCCGCATGATCGTCGAGCCTGCCGGGCTTCTCGAACCTGGATTCACGCCGGATGCCGAGGCGTTTGCTCGTCATCGTGAGCAGCAGGAGCGGCTGCTGCATGGTGATGTGGTGTTGCTGCCGAAAGATGAACTGTTTCGGATCAATTCGGGATTCCATGAGATGTTGGCCGGCTGCTCGGGGAACAGCTATCTGCTGGATTCGGTGCGGCGGGTGAATCGGGTACGGCGACTGCTGGAGTATCGCTACCAGACCGACCGCGCCCGGCTGGTCCACCAGGCCAAGGAGCATCTGATGCTGCTCGACCTGGTGGAGGCGGGGGAGTTGGAGAAGGCCGCGGATTTCCTGCGGCATCATCTGGATGCCGTTCGCGGAGTGAAGACCGGGCTGCCCAGTGCTGGTGACCGGTCAGGAGTTCAGGGCGAGAAAGGTGATGCAGACCGGTGACCCGGTCGCGACGACCTGGCCGGTGGGAGTGAGTTTCGCACCGTCGGTTCGGAATTCGACGATGGTATCGGTGCGCTCGTTGGCGGCGTAGAAACTCTTGTGGTCGGGTCCGAAGCAGGCGAAACGAGGACGGATTCCCTGGGTGGACTGCCAGCTGGCCGCCGTCAGCAGCCCGGTTTCGGGGTCTACGCGGTAGATTCCGGTCGTGTCGGGATCGGGTCCGCCCGGGGTTGCATCGCCCGCGCCGCTGCGGTTGGTGGCGTAGACGAAGGTGCCGTCGGATCCGACGAGGATCTCGCCGCCTCGTGTGTCGCCGGTGCAGGTGGGGTCGGTGCTGGGCAGGATCTGTCGTGGTTCTAGTCGCCCCTCGTCCCAGTGGTATGTGGTGACCGTGGAACGCAGCTCGTCGATGCTGTACAGGTACGGCAGGTGGGGGTGGAATGCGATGTGCCTGGGCCCGGTTGCTTCACGGGTGGCGATCGAGTTCACCCCCGTCAGCTGTCCCGTCGCGGTATCCAAGTGCGCCACGAAGATTCGATCGAGACCCTTGTCTGGAACCACCACGAATCGGCCCGACGGATCGAATACGGCTTGGTGTGGTTTCGACCCGGTCTGGTCGGTTCGGTGTGGTCCGGGGGTGCCTTGGGGTTCGAATTTGCCAGCGAGTGGTCCGAGGCTGCCGTCGGCCAGGATCGGTAGCGTGGCCACCGACCCACTGGAGTGGTTGCTGATGAGAACGAATCGGTTGTCCGGGTCCGTCACGATATGTGCTGGATTCTTGCCGCCGGTGTCCTGTTCGTTCAGGGCGCGCAGCGTTCCGTTGGCGGGATCGATCGCGTACGCGCTCACGGTGTTGCCATCGCCGTGTACCGCGTAGAGGTAACGCTGGGTGCGGTCCAGAGTCAGGAAGCTCGGATTGACCGTTTCCACGAGCTGGGTCAAGGTCCACTGACCGGTCTGCTTGTCGATCGAATAGACGCTGATGCCTTTCCCGCGTGCTTGACGTTCGACCGTCGTGCGGGATCCGACATAGGCGATCACGGTTTTGTTCTCCTGACTCTTCTCGGTGGTGGCACAAGCGTTGACGAGCATGGTGCCCGCAACTCCAGTGGCTGCCGCGATCATTGTGCGGCGAGTGAGCGGTCGCATGTATTTCCTGGTCAACGTTGTTGGGTGGTCTCGGTTACGGGTACCGTCGCTCGCGCATGGTCGTTGGTACGAAGCCGGATCAGGGTCGCCATGACGAAGGCGATGAAGACCAGCGCGCTGAGGAAGATCAGTCCACCGGTCTTGCTGTGGGTGGTGTCCTTGATCACGCCGATCGCGTACGGTCCGACGAATCCGCCGAGATTGCCGACCGAGTTGACCGCGGCCACCGCGACCGCCGCGGTCGCTCGCGTGAGGAACAGGGTGGGCACCGCCCAGAACGGCGCCTTGAAGGCATAGAGCCCGGCCAGCGCGAGGCTGATGCAGACCACGGCCAGCACCGGCGATCCGGCCAGTCCGGCGGCGAGCATCGCGACAGCGCCGACGCCGAGCGGAATATAGGTGTGGCGCTTGCGTTCTCCGGTGCGGTCGGAGCGGCGCGACCACCAGATCATCGCGACGGTGGCGACGAGGTAGGGAATCATGCCGATCAGGCCGACTTGAGTGTTGGTGAGCGTCGTGGAGAACCCTTTCACGATCTGGGGCATCCAGTAGCCGATGCCGAGCGATCCGGCTTGGTAGGCGAAGTAGATGACCGCCAGGTACAGCACCTTGGGGTTGGTCAGCGCTTTCCAGGTGCTCAGATGCGCGCGGTCGGGACTGGTGGCGTGCTCGGCTTCGAGTTCGGTGGTGAGCCACTGCTTCTGTTGCGGGGTAAGCCATTTCGCGTCCTGCGGTCGCTCGACCAGCGCCAGATAGCAGATGAATCCCAGACCCACCGCTGGCAGCGCTTCGAGCAGCAGCATCCAGCGCCAGCCGCTGATTCCGGACCAGTGCACGTGGTCGAGGATGAAGGTGCTCAGCGGTGAGGCGATGATGTAGGAGACCGGGATGGCAGCCGTGAAAAGGGCTGTGGCGGTGGCTAATTCGCGGGAGCGGAACCAGTAGGTCAGGTAGACGATGATACCGGGAAAGAACCCGGCCTCGGCCACGCCGAGCAGGAAACGCAGAACGTATAACTGAATGTCGTTCTGCGCGAAAGCCATCAGCGCGGCGACGAGTCCCCAGCTGATCAGGATTCGGGCGATCCACTTGCGGGCGCCGAATCGCGCCAAGGCCATGTTGCTCGGCACCTCGAACAGGAAGTACCCGATGAAGAACAGGCCTGCGGCCAGCCCGAAGGCGCTGCTGGACAGCTGCAGTTCCTTGTTCATCTGCAGCCCGGCATAGCCGATATTGGCGCGGTCGATGTAGTTGATGACGTAGAGCAGGAAGACGAACGGGATGATCCGCCACATGACCGTGCGGACCGTCGACGTCTCCAGCGAATCGGCGCTGATCGCCACGGTTGAACCTCAGATCTGGAACAGCTTCGCCGAGCGATTGTCTCGACGATGTGATTGAAACAATATGACGCCAGTCACCTGGTGAGTCAAGATTTCGTGACCAAATATTGTATTTTTCAGATGATTAGTACAATCTTGGTTCATGGTTTCCACGTCCCAGACCGCAGCGATCGCCGAGTTGACGGTCGGCGATCGCAGCTACCGGTACCTGCCATTGGCAGCCCTGCTCTCCGCGGAGCAGTTGGCCGAGTTGCCCTACCTCACGCGGATCCTGCTGGAGAACGTGGCACGCCGGGCGCCCGATCGGCTCGCGGCCGCGCTGGCACGCGCGCTGCGGACCGGTGACGATTGCGAGATTCCGGTGCATCCGAACCGGATCATGTTGCACGACACCACCTGTCTGCCCGCTTTGGCCGACTTCGCGGGTATGCGCGACGCGGTGGCAGAACTGGGTGGGGATCCATCCCGGGTCGGTCCGACGATCCCGGTCGATCTGACCGTCGACCATTCGGTGATCGTGGAGGAGTACGCAACCGCCTCGGCACTGGAGGCGAACCTGACGATCGACTTCCGGCGCAACCGGGAGCGGTACCAGTTCATCAAATGGGCCGAGCAGAGCCTGCCGAACTTCCGGGTCATCCCGCCCGCAACCGGCATCATCCACCAAGTCAACATGGAAGCCCTGGCCCAGGTCGTCTGGACCGACGAGCGGGTGAATCCGCCGCTGTTGCATCCGGATGTGCTTGTGGCCACCGACAGTCATACGCCGATGATCAACTCGATCGGCGTGCTCGGCTGGGGAGTGGGCGGCCTGCAAGCCCAAGCCGCGATGGTCGGCGAACCGGTCGCCATCCGGTTCCCGACCGTTGTGGGCGTGCATCTGACCGGGCAGCTGCGCAGCGGGGTCACCGCGACCGATCTGGCGCTCACTCTGACCGCATTGCTGCGCGAACACGGTGTGGTGGACAAGTTCGTGGAATTCATCGGGCCAGGAGCGGCTGAGCTGGGGTGGGCGGCGCGCGCCGCGGTGTCGAACATGGCACCCGAATACGGCGCCACCTGCGCGTTCTTTCCCTTCGACGACGAGGCCATGCGCTACCTGCAGCTCAGCGCACGCACCGAGGAACACCGTGCCGTCGTCGGTACCTACCTTCGCACCCAAGGGCTGTACCGAACCGCGACCGATCCGGTGCCGCGCTACGACGAAACACTCGCTCTGGACCTCGGTACCGTCGAACCGAGTCTGGCCGGACCCCGCATGCCGCACGAACGGGTCCCGCTCTCGCGTGTGCCCGAGTCCTTCACCGCCGCCGCCCGGCCGCAGGAGCCGGTCCCGGGCGTATTCGGCGAACCGGTCCCGCCGGGTGCTGTCGCGATCGCGTCGATCACCAGCTGCACCAACACCGCCAACCCCGCCCTGATGGTGCAAGCCGGTCTGCTCGCCCAGCGCGCCGCCGAGCGGGGCCTGACATCCAAGCCGTGGGTCAAGACCTCCCTCTCACCCGGTTCACGTGTGGTCCAGGACTATCTGGACCGGGCCGGGCTGCTGCCCGCGCTGTCGGCCACCGGGTTCGACATTGTCGGGTTCGGATGCATGACCTGCATCGGCAATTCCGGCGGGCTGCACCCGCGCCTCGCCGGACTGACCGCCGACGGCTTCGAACCCACCGCGGTCGTGTCCGGCAACCGCAACTTCGGCGGCCGCATCAACCCACAGATATCCCTGGCATACCTGGCCTCTCCACCACTGGTCATCGCCTACGCACTCACCGGCACGATCCTGCACGACTTCGACACCACACCACTGGGTTACGACCACGACGGCCGCCCGGTCTTCCTGCGCGAGCTCTGGCCCGACGACGCCGAGGTGGCCAAGGTGGTCGAGCAAGTGGTCCAGCCGGAGATGTTCCGCGCCAACGCGGAAACCCTGCGGCACGGCACCCGCCACTGGCGCGAACTCACCGGCCCCGGCGGCATCCGCTTCGCCTGGGATCCCGACTCCACCTACATCCAGCGACCGCCCTACCTGACCGGAATATCCGCCGAACCCACCGTCGGCGCCGACATCACCGCCACCCGCGTCCTGCTCCGTCTCGGCGACAATGTCACCACCGACCACATCTCTCCAGCGGGCGCCATCCCCCGGGGTAGCGCTGCCGGGCGCTACCTGCTGGAGCGAGGTGTGTCGCCGCGCGATCTGAACCAGTACTCCACCCGCCGCAGCAATCACGAAATCATGCTGCGTGGTGCGTTCACCAATCCGAACATCGCCAACCTGCTGCTCCAAGCCGATGAAACACGGCGTGGCGCATGGGCTTACACCGCCGATCGGACGCGGGTCGAGCCTGTCTTCGACGCGGCCGCGACCTATCAGCGCGCCGGTATCCCGCTGGTCATCGTGGCGGGCAAGAATTACGGCGCCGGATCCAGCCGTGACTGGGCCGCGAAAGCCCAAGCGCTACTCGGGGTTCGCGCCGTCATCGCCGAAAGCTTCGAACGCATCCACCGAACCAACCTCATCGGCATGGGTGTCCTACCCCTGCAACTCCCCGCCGGGAACACCACCCGAGACCTGGAACTAACCGGAACCGACGAACTGACCCTGACAGGACTGGATCGAATCACCGTTGGAGACAACACAATCGACCTAAGTGTCGAGCGGAAGGAAGGCCAGACCCTGCGAATCCCGCTGCGACTGCGGCTGGATACCGGCAATGAAGTCAACTACCTCCGCCACGGCGGAACCCTCCCATACGTCGTCCGGCAAATGCTGACCGGCCGGTGAACCGAGAGAAAGGCCGCTGTGTCCCCGGTAGTCGCCGCCTCGGTCATCGAGGTCCTGGAGTTGGTGGCTGGTGGTCGGGCGGCTCGCAAGTTGGGTAACGGCACGGTGGGACTGCGCAGGGCGGAGGCCACCGACACATCCGACTAGTGACCCGCCTTCTTACGATATTGTCAAATAGTTGCTGTCATCGTAAACTAGCCGAGCGTGGTCGCGCACCTGCTTCACGGCGTGAGGTTCAGGGTCGGGTCTGCGACACGTGGCAATCCCCGGCAAGGAGGCAATAACTGTGGCACCCATTGGCATCGAGCGCGTGAACTACATCGCGCTGAATGCGAGAGACCCCGAAGCGGCCGCGAGGTTTGCCACCGAGCGCCTCGGATTCACTCTTGTCCACGCTGCTTCGGACGGAAGTCATTACCTCAGCGCGCACGGCGTGGACAGGTATTCGTTGGTGTACAAGCCCAGCGATGAGTTCGGCCTGCACCACGTCAGCTACCTCGTCCACGATGAGAAGGTGCTCGACACCGCTGCGACCAGATTGCAGTCCGCCGGAGTCGGGATCACCAAGCATGCCGAGAGCGTCGAATGGGAAGGTGCCTCGTCGATCCGTTTCGACACGCCTGCTGGGCACAAGCTCGAGTTCACGACCGGAATCAGTACCCCGATCCCGGTGGCGCATCTCATCGAAGCTCCGAATTCCGGTGGTCCCGAGCCGGTGGTGGCCGATCATGTCGGATTGGGCGCGCCGGATTTCGAGGCCGAGGAGAAGTTCATGCTCGACATACTCGGCCAGCTTTACTCCAGCCGAATCCTGGACCCTAGCGGGGTGCAGGTTATGGGATTCATGCGGTCACCCGGCAGATACCTTTACCACGACGTGGTATTGGCGCGTACTCCGGTGCCGTGGCTGCATCATCTTCAATTCAGCCTGAAGAATGTCGATGCCTTCTATCAGACCGCTGCGGCGCTGGAAGCCAACGATGTCAAGATCGAGTGGGGTCCGCTGCGCCACGGACCCGGGCACAATATCGCTCTGTACTTCCGGGACCCGGAGGGTTACTGGTTTGAATATTCCGTCGAGGAGGAGATCATCCTCCACGACCAGACCTACGTTCCGCGGACGTGGACAGTCGCGGATACGAAGGTAATCAACGAGTGGAATCCCGACGACGAGGTACCTGCGGAGATCGGTCCGCCTCCGGCGGACGCCTTGCTGGGCACTTCCCTGGACGAGACATTCGGCACGGGAGCAAATAGCTGATCTGCACCGGCAGATTTGTAGTCGCACAAGGAAGTGGACAATTCATGAGCCAGACAACAGTGGGGTTCATCGGTGCCGGTAGGCTCGGATTTCCCTTGGCCGCCGCCCTCGTCGAAGCGGGATTTCCGGTCATTATCACCAATAGAGGCCGGGCGGCCGACTTGACCGCACTCGGCGCGGCCGTCCCCGGGGGCGGAACTCCTCGCGACGTGGCCGAGCGAGCCGATGTCATTGTGACCTGCTTACCTTCTGTCAAATCGTTGGATTCGGTGATTTCCGGCCCCGAAGGTGTACTCACGGCGGAGAATATTCCACCGCTCATCGAGTCCAGTACCTTTCCGGTCGCGGAAAAGGAGCGTATGCGCGCACAGTTCGTCGCGCGCGGGGTCGAGGTCCTCGACGCCCCGGTCAGCGGTACCCCACCGATGGTCGCGGCGAAGCTGGCCACCATCTACGCCAGTGGCGATCGCGAGGTTCACGATCGGTTCGCCGATGTGTTCCAGGCGATGTCGCCGAAATACACCTATGTGGGTGGGTTCGGCACCGGGACGAAGGTGAAACTTGTTGCGCAGTTTCTTGCGATGGTGCATGTAACCGCCACGGCGGAGGCGATGGTCTATGCGAAACTGGCCGGTCTCGATCTTGAACAAGTCGCTTACTTGATAGCCGGTAGCCCTGGCGCGGCATCGGGCCAATTCGCCATCCGGGCTCCGCTTATGGCGGCCGGGCAGTTCGAGGGTCGGCTGGCCACGGTAGATATGGCGGTCAAGGACCTGGAGGAGGTCGTCTCCTTCGGCGAAGAGTTGGGCGCGCCGCTGGATCTGGTTCACATTGCGCACCAGCACTATCGCCGTCTTGCTGCGGCCGGTTCAGCCGATGCCGATCCTGCCAAGCTCTTCGAAGCTCTGCTCGAGAATCGGCTGGTGCATAACGAATGAAGCTGGTTCGAGTTGCGGCGTCGGGAACGGGGTTCGTGGTTGATTCGGGTGGTGTCGCAAGCGTCGTCGAATCGACTTCGCTGGTCGGGCAGTTCGAAGGTGTTCTCGGTGACACGGTAGGGCGGTTGTTCGGAAGTGGAACCGATAGCTGGATGCCGCTAATTGCGCAGTGGCCGTCGATTCGCAGCGCGCTGACCGACACCGTTGGGAAGGTGCAGGCCGACCTCGACCAAGGTTTCAACAGGTTCGGAGCACGCCCGCTGGACGATGTGGTCCTGGATCCGCCGTTGCCGGATCCCGGATCCCGGATCTTCGCGGCGGGTGGGAACTTTCCGGCGCACGCCGCGGGGATGGCGTCGAAGACCGAGCAGGTTGCTTCCGGTGCGCAAAGCGCTCCTCCGTGGGGGTTCTTCGTCATACCGGGCACCGTGGTCGGACACGGTGCGATCGTGACGCCACCGGACGGCACCGAGAAACTAGATTACGAGGCAGAGGTCGCCGTGGTGTTGGGCGGGGGCGAGCACTCGCCGGGCAGCGATCAAATTGCCGTGTGGGGATATACCGCGTGGAATGACTTCAGCATTCGAGACGAGGCACTGGGGCTGCGGCAGATTGATCACGGACCGCTCACCTGGTCGCTGACCAAGAATTTCCGCACCGGGAATGCCTGTGGCCCCTGGCTTGTGGTCGATGAGGGCGACGTATCCGACCTGCGCATCCGGTGTCTGGTGAACGGTCGGGTTCGCCAGGATGGGAAGACCTCTCAGATGCAGAATTCTTTCGGGCGCATGGCAGGCCATATCTCACGCTATGTACCGATCGGTGGGGGAGACATCATTCTGTCGGGAACTCCTGACGGTACCGCAATGGAAGGCGGCATCAATGGGCCCTTCCTGCAAAACGGAGACGAGATCGGTGTGCTCGTCGACGGGATTTCCGAGCTGCGAAACGTAGTACGGACGCCCATCCGTCCAGCGCCCTGAAATCGAGTATCTCATCATTATCGAAGGAGCAAGGGTGAGCATAAAAGAAACCAAGGCCGTGGTGACCGCGGTGCTCGCCGCATTCGAGGCCGGCAACGCCGACGCGGCGTTGGCCATGATGACCGACGATGCGACCTGGTGGGTTGCAGGTGACCTTCCGATATCAGGCGATCATGATGCGCAGGGTATTCGGAATATGATCAACGGCCTGAGCAAGGTGACGGTGGGTTCGGTCAAGTTCGCGCCCGTCGGAATCATCGCGGAGGATAATCGCGTATCGGTCGAGGTGGAGTCCGATGCCGATCTCGAGAACGGCAAACACTACAGCAACAAATACAATTTGGTGTTCGAATTCGATGGTGGTCGCATCGCTCGGGTCCGTGAATACACCGATACTAAGAAGGCTCACGACATTCTGTTCGGGTAAGCCAGGGATTCTATATCTCTGAAGGGATTAATTCATGCGTATTTTCAATCTTTCCGGTCGGCTCAGTCTGGCCGTCGAGGGCGGTGCGGTCGATGTCGAGACTGCCAGCGCGGGCCGTTTCTCGGCCGATGTGCAGGCTGTGTACGACCGCTGGGGCGAATTCCGCAGCTGGGCTGACGCCTATCGGGGCGGTCCGGACCGTGCGGTGCACGAAGCCGAAGTCGGCCCGCCGGTCCCCAGCCCCCGCCAGGTATTCGCGATCGGTATGAACTTCGTCAGCCATGCGGCCGAAGCGGGGGTCGCCCCGCCGGCGACTCCGGTGGTGTTCACCAAGTTCCCGGCCTCGATCACCGGACCCTACGCCGAGATCGTGCTGCCGTCGGATACCGTGGATTTCGAGGTCGAACTGGTCGCGGTCATCGGAAGGCGGGCGCGGAATGTCCCGGTTACCGAGGCATGGTCCTACATCGCCGGTTTGACTGCCGGACAGGATATTTCCGACCGTGGCGTGCAGTTGGGTGGGACGCCGCCGCAGTTCAGTATGGGAAAGTCGTTCGAGGGCTTCTCGCCGATCGGGCCGGCAATGGTTACCGCCGATGAGTTCGACGATCCCGAAGACATCGAGCTCGGCTGCTGGCTCTCAGGTGAGCGGATGCAGAAGGGCCGCACGAACGATTTCATTTTCGGTATTCCCCAACTGGTCGCCTACCTTTCCGCGATCGTCCCGCTGTTGCCTGGGGATCTGATCTTCACTGGAACCCCGTCGGGAGTGGGCTGGACGCGCGAACCCCGCCGCACCATCACGCCGGAGGACGAACTCGTCACCGACATCGCGGGCATCGGCGAGATGCGGCATCGTTTCGTTCGGCAGTCGTGACCGGGGAGATCGTGGTAGCCGGGGCATCCGGCAGTTCAGGGCGTCCGCTGCTTGCAGAATTACTGCGCCAGGGTGTCGCGGTCTCGGCGATTACGCACAGTGCCGATGGCGCTGAACGGTTGAGTGCATTGGGAGCCTCCAGCGTCCGGCACGCCGATTTCGGTGACGAATCGGCGTTGCGGGGGGCGTTCGAGGGGGCGCGAGCAGTGTATGTGATTCCTCCGGTGCTGCACCCGCTGGAGGACGAGTTCGTGATCAATGCAGTGCGGGCCGCAACTGGCGCGGGAGTCGAGCGGTTCGTGTACCACTCGGTATTGCATCCGTATACTCCCGCGTTGCGCAACCATCTACGCAAGGCACGCGCCGAGGCGGCGGTCCGGGACAGTTCACTGCGGTGGACGATCCTGCAGCCCTCGATGTACGCGCAGGTGGTCCTGGCGATGCTCAATGGTGGTGGCCCGGAAGTTTCGGTTCCCTTCGACCTGGAGGCTCCGGTGTCGGTGCTCGACCTCGCGGAGCTCGCCGAGGTCGGGGCCAAGGTTCTTACCGAGGATGGACACGAATACGCCAGCTACGAGCTCGCCGGTCCGCTGACGACCATGAAGCAGATGGTTGCTGCCATAGCGGCACAGCGCGGCGTGGCATTGCGGCCGGTGCTGGTGCCGCCGACATCGGCACCGCTGCCGCCAGCGGCACTCGAGAAGCCGATGGCGGCTGCCGACATGATCTCTACCTTCGCGCACTACGACGCGCACGGGTTCCGGGGCAATCCGGCGGTCTTCCAGTATCTGCTCGGGCGTGCTCCGAACGGTTTCGCGCAGGTGGTCGACCGAGAGCTGGGAAATCGGTAAACGATTCGCATGCGCCTGTACCGGATCACCGATCTCGAAATATAGATAAATGATGGCATAAACCGGCGGCAATCCTTTTTCAGGATCGCCGCCGGTTTCATTTTTATCGCTCGGGTACGACGTCAATTGCATTCGGGCGCGGCTGATTTCGGTACTGATGACTCGGATGCTGTCCGTGGTGCACGATCCACAATGAAGACCGACGCCGCGAATCCCAGCGCCCAGAGGCAGGCGAGTGCGACGTAGCTCACGGACCGCGAGTTACCGGTCGCATCGCGCAGGGCGCCGATCAGGAACGGCGCCAGGAATTGGCCGATCGCGCCGAAACTGTTGCCCACCGCCAACGCTGCGGCGGCCGTCACTTGTGACAGTACCGATCCCGGTATCGAAGCGAGCACAGCTGAAATGCTCGAGATCGCACTGACCGCCACGATGAATACCGTCATCTGCGGCCATAGCGTGCCGGGAACCTGTGTGCCGACGATCATGGCCACCGCCGCTACGCCGAACCCGGTTAGCATCGGAGTCCTTCTGGTGTCGCGAGTGTCGCTCCATCGGGCGGACAGGACTAAGACGATTGCCCCGAACAGCGACGGTAGTGCGGTGAGCAGCCCGATCTGCAGTGCGGTTGTTTGGTCTGAAAGGTCCGCGATGATTGTCGGAAGCCAGAGCGCCAGACCCACCGACCCGCCGGTGCCGGTGAAGTAGAGGGCGGCGAGCACCCAGACGACGCGCTGGCGTGCAAGTGTCGCGAGGCTCACTCGATTCGCGCCGACTTTCATGGCTTCCTCGGCGGTGATACACGCGGTGACGGCCGCACTATCCGATGCATCCAGCCAGCGTGCCTGCTGCGGGGTATTCGCTGCGACGAGCAGCCAGACGAACGCCCATAGCAGTGGTGGCGCGCCCTCGACCACGAAGACCGCGCGCCAGCTGAGATGCCCGAGCAGGAAACCGGTCAGCGGCGCACCCAGTACCTGAGAAAGCGGCAGGACCAACAGAAACCAAGCCGCGGACCGGGCTCGCTCGGTGGACACGAAGTATTTGCTGAGAAGGTAGATCACGAGCGGTACCAGAGGCCCCTCGGCAAGTCCGAGCAGGAATCGCGCAAGGATCATCTGAGTCATGTTCTGTACCAGGCCGCCGGACATCGCGGCGAGCGCCCAGAAGACCATGCACCAGAACACGATTCGGCGCGGCCCCCAACGATGCGCCGCCCAAACGGCTGGCACCTGCAGCAGCATATATCCGAGAAATGTCACCCCCTGGGCGAGTCCGGCGGCCGTGCCGGACATCGGAATGTCCTGGGCGACATGCGGAAACAGCAGAGCGGTATTAATTCGATCGATGTAGTGCAACCCATAAGTCACGAAGACGGTCGGGATGAGGATCGTCCAACGCCTGCGTGGCAGCGGCCCGAGGGCGTGGGGCACAACGGAATTCATTGTTTTCCTAGGAGTGTTGAGTTCTCAGTCGAGCAGCTCGGACGGCACGCGTGGAGCTGAATAACTGGCGGCGATGGTCGGCTTGCGACCGGGCCGGTCGGAATCCTTGGCTGAGGTCGACAATCGCCTGGATTTCGTTATTGCTGCGCATAGTTTCGCCGATGTCGGCGCGGTGACTCTGCCGTCATAGGGCAGCGGATAAGGCGACGCCGTTTCTTTCTTTAATTCGCTATTCGCGCATGGCGAATTGTGCCCAGGAAATCGGGCGATGTCACGGTGTCCTCGGGCGGCGCAGCAACTTCCATAGATTACTAGTAAGGCAAATTTTTGACAAGACCGTCAGTCCGCGTTGGTGCGCCTTTGGCCTGCGGTGGAAGGTCGGCGGTTGGCCTGTGCGGCGACCAGCGGCCGGATGCGGTAGTCGAGAAGTTCGCGCATCACGAGGGCGGTGCTGGTGCGCTTGACGCCTTTGATGTCGAGAATCCGCCCCGCTACTCGGTAGAGGTCATCGGCGTCGCGGGCGACCACGTGGACGAGCAGATCGGCGACACCGCTGAGTCCGTGCACCTCGAGGATTTCGGGGATTTCGGCCAGCGCGGCCGAGACGGCGGCGAGCTTGCGCTGGGTGACATTGGTAAGCACGAACGCTTGCAAGGGGTATCCGAGTGCCGACGGATTGACGCGCCGCTCGAACGACTCCAGCGCGCCCGCCGATTCTAGTTTGCTCAGCCGCGCCTGCACCGTATTGCGCGACAGCCCGGTCTCCTCGGCCAGCGCCAGCGCGGTCGCCCGCGGAGCGCGGATCAGTGCCAGCAGGATCCTCGCGTCGATCTGGTCGATCGTGTGCGTGCTGGGCATTGTGGTAACCCCGCTCTCGTCATGGCAGCGCTGCGCGTGCATTCTGATCAATCTTGAATCCAAGTATTGCGCAAAAGAGCTCCGATTGCTGCACTTGTTCGCAGTTCTGCACAAACAGGACGGTCTTCGGAGGGCGATCTGCCCCTACTCCCGGCTTCCACCGACTCGGGCGCACAACGCCTGAGCGTCAGACCGGATCTCTACCAGAGTGTGACCCCGAACCGAGAGCCCGTTTGCGCATGGCCGCAACGATTTACCTGCGAGGAGAACTCCCATGAACGCCCCGGCCATCGATCCTGAAGCCGCGACCTTCGGCCCGCCGCCCACCGAAGCGCTCGAGGAGATTCAGCAGCGAGTGCTGTGGCTGTCCACGGCGATGATCCACCATGCCAATCGGGTTCGCCCCAATCCGAGCGGGCTCAAGGTCGGGGGACATCAGGCGTCGTGCGCGTCGATGGTGTCGATCATGACCGCATTGTGGTTCGAGCAGTTGCAGCCGGGCGACCGCGTGTCGGTCAAGCCGCACGCGTCCCCGGTCCTGCACGGCATCAACTATCTGTTGGGCGAACTCGACGAGTCGTACATGACCACGCTGCGCGAGTTCGGCGGACTGCAGTCGTACCCGAGCCGGGCAAAGGATCCCGACACCGTGGACTACTCGACCGGATCGGTTGGCATCGGGGCCACCGCGCCCATTTGGGGAGCGATGGCGCGCCGCTACGTCAACACCATCGGCGGTGGTGCTGGTACCGGTCGCCAGTACTCCCTGGTGGGTGATGCCGAACTCGACGAAGGTGCGGTGTGGGAGGCCATCCTCGATCCTGGCATCGTCGATTTGGGCGAGGTGGTGTGGATCGTCGATCTCAATCGGCAATCCCTGGACCGTGTCGTGCCCAATATCGCCGCTGGCAGGCTCGAGAAGATGTTCGACGCCGCTGGGTGGCAGGTGATCACCGTCAAATTCGGGCAGCTGCTCGAGTCGCTGTTCACTCGACCGGGTGGGGCAGCGTTGCGTGCTCGCATCCTCGACATGCCGAACCCGGAATACCAGCGGTTGTTGCGCTGCGGCGCCGACGAGTTACGCACGAGGCTGCCTGGCGCCGGTGCGGGAAGCGCGGAGATCGCGACGCTGATCGCCGGACTCGACGACCACACCTTGGCCGCGGCGATACGAAACCTGGGCGGTCACGATCTCGCGGCATTGTCGGCGGCCTACCGGCAGATCGATGACACCCGGCCCACCGTCATCATCGCCTACACCATCAAGGGATACGGGCTGCCCACCCAGGGCCACCCCCAGAATCACTCGTCGCTGCTGAGCGTGGAGGAATACCGGGGCCTGGCAACGGAATTGGGCATGGACCCCGACCGGCCATGGCAGCGGTTCGGCGCCGACGCCGACGCCGGGCGTGTGTGCGCGGCGGCCGCGGCTCGGCTGCATCGTGATCCGATCAGCGCGGCACAGCCGCCGGTGATTCCGTGCGACTTCGGCCGCACCCCCAAGGGCAGCGCGACCACCCAGTCGGCGCTCGGTCGGGTGCTGCTGGACCTGACCCGCGCGGCACCCGACGCGGCGAAACGTGTTGTCACAGTGAGCCCGGATGTGAGTTCGACGACCAACCTCGCCGGGTGGGTGAACAAGGTCGGGGTGTGGTCCTCGGCCGAACGGCACGACTGGTTCGCCGACGATGCCGAGACCATCCTGCACTGGCGGGAGAAGCCCACCGGCCAGCACATGGAGCTGGGCATCGCCGAAACGAACCTCGTCGGCCTCATCGGTGAACTCGGCGCCACCTGGAGTCGGTGGGGACAGCCCCTGTTCCCGATCGGAGTCCTCTACGACCCCTTCGTCGAACGCGCTCTCGAACCGTGGTCGTACGGCATCTATGCCGGGGGGCAATCCATCCTGGTCGGCACTCCATCCGGGGTCACCTTGGCCGCCGAGGGCGGTGCGCACCAATCCATCAAGACACCCTCGATCGGCCTCGAACAACCGGGCTGTATCAGCTACGAACCCGCGTTCTCCATCGATGTCGAATGGAGCCTGCTCGCTTGCCTGAACCGGCTCGGCCGACCCGACGGCAGCTCCGCCTACCTGCGGCTGTCGACGCGACCCGTCGATCAGACGCTGGCGGCCGTCCCGATCGACCCCGCGGCACGTGAACGCCGCCGCCGCCAGGTCGTCGCCGGGGGGTATCCGCTGATCCATCGCGACGACGCCAAAGTGACCATCGCCGCGATGGGCGCGATGATGACCGAAGCCCTTGCCGCCGCCGAAAGGCTCACCGCCTCTGGCGTGCCCGCCGACGTCCTCTGTATCACCAGCCCCGGACTGCTGTTCCAGGCAATCCAGGCACGCCAGGGCCGAGGCACCGGCGAGACCTGGATTCTGGATCAGCTCTTTCCCGCCGATCGCGCCACCCCACTGGTCACTGTCCTCGACGGCCACCCGCACACGCTGGCGTTCCTGCCCGGAATCAATCGGGTGCGCCACACCGCATTGGGTGTCACACGGTTCGGGCAGGTCGGCTCCCTCGATGACGTGTACCGATACCACGGCATCGACACCGACAGCATCGTCAGCGCTGCCCTCGACCTGCTCTGATCAGAACCACGAAAGCAAGGACCAATCGATGACGCTCGACCCCGCGATATACGACGTTCCGATGCCCAGCCTCGGGGACCATGTCGATGAAGCGACAATCAGTCGGTGGCTCGTGCAGCCCGGTGAACACGTAGCCGAAGGTGCGGCGCTGCTCGAGGTCGCCACCGACAAGGTCGACACCGAGATCGCGGCGCCTGTCTCTGGAACTCTCGTGGAGATGCTGGCAGAGGAAGGCGACGTCGTCGCGGTCGGTACGTCGCTCGCGCGCGTTACCGTGGCATCCGCAGCTATTCCGGTAGCCGCGGTGCCTGTTGCTCCGGCCGCTTCGATAGCGGCTCCACCTGCCTCGGCGGCATCACTCGCTCCGTTGGCGCCACCTGCTCCGGCAGCACCACCCGCGCTGGGGGCACCGCTGGTTGCGTCTGCGGCACCGGCCATCGCACCGGAACCGCGCGCCGCGGCACCTGTTGCGGCTGCGGCACACGACGCAACGCGGCCCGTCCAGACCGAACAGGCTGCCGATGGCACGCTGTCGCGTACCGAAAAGTTGCCGAAGATCCGCCGTACGATCGCGGCTCGAATGGTCGAATCATTGCATGTTTCAGCGCAATTGACGACGGTCTTGGAAGTCGATGTCACCGAGATCGCCCGCCTGCGCACGGCACACAAGGACGAGTTCCTCCGCCGTACGGGCTGCAAGCTGTCGTTCCTGCCGTTCTTCGCCAAGGCCACGATCGAGGCGCTTGCCGGTCATCCCACCCTCAACGCCTCGCTGAACGCCGATGCCACCGAGGCCACCTACTACCGGTCGTGCCATCTCGGAATCGCCGTCGACAGCGACAAAGGTCTCATGGTTCCGGTGATCCGCGACGCTCACCGCCTCGGCATAGCGGCGCTCGCCGTCGCCATCGCGGACTGCGCCGACCGCGTACGGACCGGCAAGGTCGCGCCCGGCGAGTTATCGGGCGGTACCTTCACGCTCACCAATACCGGCAGCCGCGGCGCCCTCTTCGACACCCCGATCATCAACCAGCCGCAAACCGGCATCCTCGGGACCGGTGCCGTTGTCGATCGGGTCGTTCCGGTGCCGGACCAGTACGGCGAATTGGGCATCAGCGTCCGGTCGATGGCCTACTTGTCGATCACCTACGACCACCGTCTCGTCGACGGTGCCGACGCGGCGCGATTCCTCACCGTGGTCAAGCGGCGTCTCGAAAGTGGTTTCACACCAGCGGATCTAGCCTGACAGGGCTGAGATCGATCGAGGTGCGTGCGTGCGCCCGCGGACCATGGCCGGTCTCGGTGTGGACGGGATTCGTGCGAACGCGGTAGTGCGTGCTCCTCGGCCCGTGGGGCGCGTGGTCTTGACATGTGAGTAACGTTTGATTTAAATATTCGACATAGTAGTAAGTGACTGCGGAAGTTCGGACGCACCTCAAATCGCGACGAAGGCGGGATGGATAGGTTGGTATCGGAATGATTCTCGTGCTGGGTGCGTCCGGATACACCGGCCTGACCGTCATCCGGGAGCTGGTGGGCAGGGGCGAGCAGGTTCGTGCGTTCATCCGAGATCCCGCCAAAACCGGCAGTGTCCTGTCGGCTGGCGCTTCCGATGTGATTGTCGGTGATTTGCGCGATCTCGATTTGGTCGGCCGCGCTGTGCGTGGTGTGCGTGGCGTGTTCTTCATCGGCCCCCGATTCCTGCCAGAAGAGGCAGAGCTCGGAAAGGCGGTCATCGACATCCTTGTTCGCGCCGGAGTCGCTCGCTTCGTGTATTCCGGTGTCTATCACCCGACTATCCAGATGCTGCACAATCATCAAGCGAAGATGCATATCGAGGATCGCTTGTACAAGACTGGTCTCGAGTTCACTGTGCTGCAGCCAGCCCGCTTCATGCACGGCCCCATTCTATCGAGCCGGGAACGCATTCTGCGGGACGGAGTACTGGCCGATGCGTTCGCAGTAGGGGTGAAGATGGCTTACGTGGACTACCGGGACGTGGCCGAAGTCGCCGCCCTGGCTTTCACCAGCCAGCGGCTGGTCAACGGGGTATTCGAGCTATCGGCACCGGGAGAATTCACGCTGCACGAAGTTGCTTCGACCATCGGGAATGCCATCGGGCGCGATCTCCGTGCCGAGCAGACTCCGATGAGCGAGTACGCCCCTGCCGCAGGCCTTTTGAACCACCCATTCTCCGCCGAAGGATTTCTACGGCTGCGCGCTTACTACAACGCATATGGCTTCCGGGGCGGGAACTCCGTGGTCTTGGAAACGATTTTGGGTCGTTCACCGCGAGACTTCGGCACCTGTGCACGGGATCTCCTCGCCGTCGGGGCCGATGACGTATCGCGGGTGTCGTAATCGCTATTGGCACAGCACTATTCGTATGCAGTCGGCCGACCGGTAGGCCAAAAAGGAGCGGAATGTGAAAATCGTTGGCTTGGAAGAACACTTCGTGGTTCCCGAAGTGTTGGACGCGTGGCGCGCGCTCGATGTCCCGTGGCGGGATGATCCGGCGTTGCGGGTAGCGGCGCAGGAGACGTACTCGTGTCGCCTGGTCGATTTGGACCGTACGCGCTTGGCGGCAATGGATGCCACCGGACTCGATGTTCAGGTGCTGTCCCTTTCGCCGCCTGGCCTGCAGATTTTGGAACGAGCCGACGCGGTGGCGTTGCAACGCGTCACCAATGACCAATTGTCCGAGGCGGTCCGCGCGCACCCCGAGCGGCTGCAAGGGTTGGCGGCGCTGGCCACGCAGGACCCGGCCCGAGCGGTCGACGAGTTGGAGCGCGCGATAACGAAGTTGGGGCTCAACGGTGCGATGTTGCTCGGCCGTACCCGTGAAAACAGCCTCGTGGACACCGATTGCTGGCCGATCTTCGAAGCGGCGGAGGCTCTGAATGCTCCGCTCTATCTGCACCCGCAGACGCCGCCGGCGGCGGTGCGTGATGCCTACTATCGGGTTGACGATCCGATGGTGAGTTCGGGGTTGGCGCTGTTCGGGATCGGCTGGCACTACGACACCGGTGTGCAGGTGCTGCGCCTGATCCTCAGCGGCGTCTTCGACCGCTTCCCGAACCTTCAGCTCATTGTCGGTCATTGGGGGGAGGTGGTGTTGTTCTATCTGGAGCGGATCGAGAACCTCGGCGTCCTCGCCAAGTTGGAACGCCCGCTGATCGAGTATTTCCGTAACAACGTATTCATCACGCCCGGAGGCATGTACAGCCAACGCTATCTGCGCTGGACGATTGAGACCGTGGGGGTCGAACGGGTGCTGTTCGCCACCGACTATCCGTATGTGCCGGACCCGCCGGGCGGGGCGCGTGGCTTCCTGGAAGGTGCGGAATTGAGCGAGGCGGACCGGGAGAAGATCGCGTCCGGCAGTTGGGACCAACTCTGCGCCCGGATCCAGCGAACCGCGCCACGGCGGATATCGCTCACATAGCGCAGCTGACCGCTATCCCAAAGTTTTACGCAGGCGTTAGTATTCGACCATGGCAGACGATGGGAAAAAGACGAAAGGCACCGCGTCGCGCCGGAACACCGAGCCGGAGGGTGGCGCGGAGCCGTCGCCGCGCGCGACGTCCCGGCGTGGACTGGTCGAGGATCAGATCTTCGCCGAGGCCGCTCGCCTCTTCGCGGAGCGAGGGTTCGCTGGCACCAGTCTGCAGGACATCGCGGACGCGATGGGTATGACGCGTCCCGCCCTTTACTACTACGTCAAGAACAAAGAAGAACTGCTGGCTCGGCTGATTACTGAGATGGCCGAGGCTCCGGCCGCCGAGATCAAGCGGCTCGCCACGCACCCTGACGCCGATGCGGCCGCGCGACTGCGGGGGGTGGTACGTGCGTTGGCTTTACGCCGCGCGACCGACCCCAACCGTTTCCAGATGCTGGTGCGATCGGAGGCGGAACTGCCCGCCGACCTCGCACGATCGCAGCGGGCGGCGCAAAACGCCGCGCTGCGGGAGATGATTCTGTTGATCGAGGACGGTATCGCGGCCGGCCAATTCCGGCCGGTAGATTCCCGCACGACCGCCTTGGCTTTGCTCGGCATGTGTAACTGGATCTCCTGGTGGCAGCCGACACTGGGGGAGCGGACCCCCGCCGAAGTCGCGGAGCAGGTCGCAGACCTGGCTGTGGTGATGGTCCAGCGGCCTGATGGTTTTGCTCCTGGCGTGGCCGGGCCCCGCGGTGCGATCGCCCAACTGCGTGCCGACCTCGACTATCTCGAGCGGACACTGGACGAGGAAGGCCGGTCTCCCAACGGCGAGAAGCCCAAAGCTCGTCGTCGTTCGAAGTGATTCTGCGAGATGTAGCGTCACATGATGCATGCACGGTTGGCCGGTAACCTGCCAGCTGAGGTCACGACCTTTGTCGGCAGGGAGCGGGAGCTGGAACAGGTGCGGCGCCTGCTCCTGTCCAGCCGTCTGGTCACTCTGACCGGCCCCGGCGGTGTCGGCAAGACCCGGCTGGCTCGTCGTATCGCCACCGAACGGCGCAAGGACTTCGATGACGGGGTCCGGCTGGTCGAGCTGGCCGAGCTGCGCCAAGGCGACCTGCTTGCGGGCCACGTGTGCCGCGCGCTTGGGCTCAGCGACACCTCTACCGACCCTGCCGAGAGCCTGGCTGAATACCTCAGCGACAAGAATCTCTTCCTGGTTGTCGACAACTGCGAGCACTTGGTGCGCCCGGTCGCGGCGCTCGTCAGTGAGTTGCTGGCATCTGCTCCAGCGTTGCGGGTACTGGCGACGAGTCGGCACGTGCTGCGTGTCGCGGGCGAACGCCTGTTCGAGGTGCCCCCGCTGTCGCTGGCGGAGGTGAATTCCCAGCAGGGCGTCGGCACGGGCAAGGTGAACTCCGAAGCCGTCGACCTGTTTCTCGACCGGGCAGCAGCGGTAGTCGGGGAATTGCCGCAGGACACGCGGTTCCAGCGGTCGGTAATCGAATTGTGCCGGCGCCTGGAGGGAATCCCCCTGGCCATCGAACTGGCCGCGGCACGGAGCCGGGCCTATCCGGTCGAGGAGATCCTGGCACGAGTGGGGCGGGCGCTGGACATGCTGACGACCGGCCCGTGGTCGGCGCCGGCCCGCCACCGGGCATTGAAGGCCGCCATCAGCTGGAGCTTCGAACTCTGTTCCTCGCAAGAACAACTGATGTGGGCACGCTTGTCGGTATTCGCCGGGGGATTCGACCTTCTTGCGGTAGAGGGCGTGTGCGCCGACGTGGCGTTACCGCGGGCTGAGGTCTTCGACTTGCTCGCCAGCCTGGTCGACAAATCCATACTGCATCGTCACCACGGATCGGCGCGATTCACCATGCTGGAGACGGTCCGTGAGTACGGTCGCGAGCACCTGTTCGCCCTCGGCGCGGAGCGGGAGTTCCGCCTGCGTCATGCCCAGTACTTCGCGGCGCTCGCCGAGCGTGGTCGCACCGACTACTTCAGCGACCGGGAGATCGGCTGGTTCCAGGACATCGGCGCGAACCACGCCAACATCCGGCTGGCGATGCAGTCCTGTTTATCCGATCTTTCCGAACCGCGGATCGCCCTGCGCATCGCGTCCCGGTTGCGAATGTACTGGGCCTCACCGGGTTTGATCACCGAGGGCTACCAGTGGTTACGCAAAGCGCTGGACAACAGCCGGGGGCCGTCCGAGGAACGCGCGGACGCCCTGTGGGTGTGCGCGTTCATCGAGGTGCTGCTGATGGAGGTGGAACGGGCCGCGCGGACCATGGACGAATGTCGCGCTCTCGCAAGCGAACTCGCGTTGGAACGCGTACAGGCCGCGCTGATGATCTGTGCAGCGCATGCGGACTTCGTGCTGGAGAACGTCGCTGCCGCCGCGGTGCATGCTCAGGAGGCTGTCGCTTACGGACGTAAGGTCGGTGATCCCGCGATTATCGGCGAAGCCCTGTTCATTGTCGCCACAATGGCCGTCGCCTCGGATGATCCCGGCGCGGAACGCCGTGCGGCTGAGGCGCTCAGCTTTCTCGAGGCGCACGATGCTCAGCTCTGGCGGGCCAACGCACTATGGGTCAATGGTCTGGTCCGTTGCCGCGCCGACGACTTGGACGCGGCGACAAAGTATTTCGTCGACGCCATCGAAATCTTCCGTCAGCTGGGGCACGACCTGGGCGTGGCCATGTGCCTCGAAGGGCTGGCCTGGGTGGCAGCGCGCGGTGGCGAGTCGATCCGCGCGGCACTTCTGTTGGGGGCGGCGGGCTCCATCTGGGCGACCGGACCGCGCCGGATGATGCAGTTGTCATTCAGTGAGTTCGCCGTCAAAGGCAAGGTCGAGGCGATCGTGCGTGCCGGGATCGGTGATGCGGCTTTCGATCAAGCCACTCGGGAGGGAGCGGTCCGATCGCTCAATGTTCTGGATGAAATCGCTGGCGAGCCCGCGCGTGGGGACCCACCTCACCATCCGGACCCTGAGGCTTCGTTACGGGTCCTCACCCAGCGTGAGCGCAAGATCGCGGCGCTGCTGGCGAGAGGGATGAGCAACCGGGACATCGCGGCGGACCTGGTGGTGTCGCGCCGAACCGTCGAGTCCCACGTCCAACACATTCTCACCAAACTCGGTTTTCACTCTCGCACAGAGGTAGCGGCGTGGATCAACCGCTTGGAATCTCAGGGTTGACCCCCCCGGCCCCGACGCGCCGGTCAGTCGGCGCGCATCATCGCGGACTACTGAGAACGAAGAGCAGTAGTGATTTCAGTAGTCTCGACTATGTGACCTAGGTCATTGCCGTGACAGAGTCGGTGTACATCCACATCGGCACCGCCGCCCGTGGGAGCGCCGGGAGCCGTTGGATGCGTACTCAGTCCCGCTGGCCCTGAGGTAGGCAAGTATGAATCAAACGCACGACTGCTCAGTCGAACCGGCGCTGCTGCAACGCATGATCTCGGATACGCTCTGGCAAATCCGAAAGGCGACCGCCGAGCGCGACATGGTGACGGCGCGGCGCGCTGAGCAGGAGATGGACATTCTTCTCGATCAGCTCGCAGGGTGCATGATCGCGGGCGCAGGACGGGCCGCTGACACGTCCGTGAGAGTCGGCGTCTACGGCCGAGGATCGGCCATTGATTCTGTTGCGGATCGCACCACGTCCACACAAATGGTCCAGGCCCGTAGACCACGGGGGCGGGTGTGCAGTGCGCATATCGGTACATCGCATTCCGAGGGTGAGGGTAACTGCTGAAATTCGATCACCATCGTGAACGCGGACCACGAGTGTCCGAAATCGCCAGGGGTGTCCGTGCCGAAGAAATGGATTCGGCGCGGACACCCCTGGCTCGGGTTGCACCGGTTGCCCGGTGTTGAACTCAGGCAGGTCGAAGTGAGGGTCCGCACTTGCCTCGTTCGTGTAGGTGAGGACGGGCGCCAGCGAGGTCACCGGACAGACCTGCGACTGGCGCCCTCCGTCGTCACCTGCTCGGTTCGATGTTCTTGTTGAAGCGCAGCAGGTTTCGCGGATCCCATTCGGACTTGAGCTGTTGCAGCCGACGGAACTTCTCCGGGCTGCCGTAGAGGCCGCGTAGCCATTCCTCGCCCTGATGGGCTGTCAAATTGACGTAGCTGTTCGACAGGATGTGCGGCTTCAGTGCGTCGAGCACCCGGGCGGTGAAACCGAGGAATTCCTCGTCGCGGTCCGGGGCGTCCCATCCGACGAGCGCCTCCCACAACCACATTGCTCCGGTACGTGAGAATGCGACGGAGTCCTCGTCGAACTCGTGCACGGCACCGCTGACGGCCTGGATCGCGATGGCTGCGCTCATCGGGGGACCGTCGGGTGCAGGGGTCTGGCTGATCTGCTCGAGGAACTCGGCGACGACCGGTTGAGTAAGGCCGGCGATGTAACCACCACGGGAGTAGTTTCGCCGCCCGTGTGGGGAGATCGAGTCGAGGATGCTGTTGGCCTCCAGCCAGGTCGAGGGCCCAACAGCGTTCGCTATCGGCGTGCCCAGGGCGGCAAGTAGTTCCGCGATGGTGTCTTCGCCGGTGGCGGGGTCGCCGGTGTAGACCACAATCAGGATCAGGATCGGTGCCTCGACCAGAGATTCGGGGAGACCGGGCAGCGGTGGGGCGGGTAGGAGCACAGGGTCCACGGTGAGTGCGCGGCTGGCCGCGGCCATGTGCGCGTCGAGCCCTGTCAGCACCTTCTCGGCATCATCCAGCGAGTAGATGATCATGCCGCTGTACACATCCGGGCCGACCCGGTGCGCCTGGAACTCGAACGAGGTCACCACGCCGAGGTTGTGGCCCGCACCGCGAAGTCCCCAGAACAGCTCAGGGTTCTCGTCCGCGCTCGCACGGACCTTGCGGCCGTCCACGGTAACCAGGTCACACGCCAGCATGTTGTCCACCGTCATGCCGAACCGGCGGGTGTTGAAGCCGAGGCCGCCGCCGAGCGCGAGTCCGGCGACGCCCGTGTGGGTCACCGTGCCGGACGGAACTACCAGCCCATACTGCTGGGTGGCGGCATCAATTTCACCGAGCAGCACGCCCGGCTCGGCCTTGACCTTCCCACTTTCGGGGTCGACCTCGATCGACTTCAGGAGTGACAGGTCCACGACGAACGCTCCGTCGGGCATGGACGACCCGTCCATGCTGTGGCCACCACCACGGATAGCGAACGGCAGGTTGTGCTCGGACGCGAATCGTACTGCGGTGACGACATCATCGACATCGGCACATTGTGCGATGAACGCGGGAGTCGCGTCCGCGGTGCGGCAGTTCCAGATTGTGCGCACTTGCGCGTAGTCGGGATCATCCGGCCGGAATGTCGAGCCGCGGAAGCTCGACGGAAAGTTGTTGAAGTCAGGCTTGGTCATGATTTTCCATCGTTCGTCGTTGAATCGGCCACCTCCGTCGCGGAGGTATGGAGTTCGCGGCCGCAGTGTCGGGGCGTCGGGATGCTGCCGCTATCTGCTGGCGATGTGATGGCGGGTGTCAGTACACCTCTGGCAGGAGAATGTCGGCAGGCGGATTCTCTGGGAGGTAGTCGCCGGCGCGGGCGCCCCGGTGGATCTCGTCCTTCGAGAGACCCTTTTGGCGTGCGGCCACGAGCTTGTCCGGGTCGAACCACTGGCCGATCGGGTTCTCGGCGAACTCCAATGACGCCCACATCCATTCTGTGGACTTCGCCCAGTCGCCGAAGGCGTCGATCTGGATTTCCACGCCGTTGCCTTCTGGGTCGGCGTAGTACATCGACAGTGTCATCCCGTGGTCGAGGCACATGAAGGGGACGATGCCCTCTTCCTCGAGCCGGACGTAATTGTCGAGCCACTGGTCGAAGTCGGTGTACTCGAACGCGGTGTGGTGCATACCCGCGCTGATCGACTTGTCCACCGGCTTCTTGATCGCCGGATGCGCTACCAGGGCGATTCGGTGGTTGGCCTCGTCGTTGGTCAGCCACGCCGCGCCGTCGCTGTAGTGCACAGGTGTCAGGCCCGCGACCTTCTCGTACCAAGCGACCATCTCGTGCAGCTTCAAGGTGAGAAATGTCGTGTGGTGGAACTTCGGCGCAATGATCGGCCGGGGCTTGCGGACCTGTGGTGGGGAACCGGCTGCGGTCGCGTCTGGCATGGCTGCCTCCTCTGGCGACTTGTTGTCGCAAGTGTAAAATATTGGACGACTTCGTTATAACATGGAAGCTTGTGGCAGTCCAGGTATGGGCATGTCGAGTGGATCTGAAGGAGCCGGAATGACCTCGCCCCAGCCGTCCCCAGTGGATACGCGCGCTCCCGGCGCGCTCTGGAGCCCGCGGCCCGAGCGGGCCGCCGCGTCGGCGATGGCCGGGTTCGCCCGGCGTATCTGCGCGAGCGGAGCTATCGAGACCGACGACTACGAGCGGCTTTGGTCGTGGTCGGTGCGGAACCCGGCCGAATTCTGGGCCTCGCTGTGGGAGTTCTTCGGCATTCAGTCCTCCGCTCCGTACGACGCGGTGCTGGCGAACGCTTCGATGCCCGGGGCGCAGTGGTTTCCCGGCGCGCGCTTGAACTACGCCGAGCACGTCTTCCGCAACGCCACCGCCGCCCGTCCGGCGCTGCGCACGCTGGGTGAGGACGGTCGTATGGAGGACATATCTTGGGATCAGTTGGGCGGGCAAGTGGCGTCCCTGGCCGCCTGGCTGCGTTCGTCGGGTGTGCGTCCCGGGGATCGAGTAGCTGGCTATGTGACGAATACCGAGCACGCGGTAGTGGGATTGCTCGCTGCGGCGAGCATCGGCGCGGTGTGGTCGTGTTGCCCGCCTGACTACGGCACGCAGGCGGTAATCGACCGTTTCAGGCAAATCGAGCCGGTGGTCTTGCTGGCGGTCGACGGCTATACCTACGGCGGCAAGGAAATTGCCCGCGGGCGGGAGGTTGCCGAGTTGGTCGCGGCACTGCCATCGGTCCGGCAGGTGATCACAGTGCCGATCCTGGGTGTGAAGTCAGCGTTGCTCGGCGCGAGCAGCTGGTCCGATGTGGTTTCTCGACCGGCGGAGCTGGTGTTCGAGCAACTTCCCTTCGACCACCCATTGTGGATTCTGTACTCGTCGGGGACTACCGGCCTGCCGAAGGGAATCGTCCACGGGCACGGTGGCATTTTGCTGGAGCATCTGAAATGGCTTGGGCTGCACAACGATGTGCGGCCTGGCGACATGTTCTTCTGGTACACAACCTCGGCCTGGATGATCTGGAACGTCCTGGTCAGCTCCTTGCTCACCGGTGCCACCGCCGTGCTGTACGACGGCAGCCCGGTGTGGCCGGGCAAGAACGCTCTGTGGCGGATCGTCGCACGAACCAGGGCAACGCACTTCGGCACGAGCGCCGGTTATCTGACGGCTTCGGCAAAGGCTGATCTCACCCCGGGAGCGGATCATGTTCTGTCGCGTCTGCGATGCATCATGTCGACCGGCTCACCGCTGCCCGCCGCGGGCTGGCAGTGGGTGTACGACGCGGTGAAGCCGGACGTGTGGCTCGACGCACCGAGCGGCGGCACCGACGTGTGTGCACCCTACGTCGGCGGAAACCCGATGAAACCGGTGCACGCCGGGCGGATGCAGTGCCGTTTCCTGGGCACCGACGTGCAAGCGTGGAGTGACGACGGTGAACCCGTCGTCGGGGACGTGGGCGAGCTGGTGGTCACCGCGCCCATGCCCTCGATGCCGTTGTACTTCATCGACGATCCGGATGGCAGGCGTTACCACGAGGCGTATTTCGATGTTTTTCCCGGAGTTTGGCGGCATGGCGACTGGCTCGTGATCCACGACGACGGCACTGCCGAGATTCGTGGCAGGTCGGACTCGACGATCAATAGGCACGGAGTCCGGATGGGTAGTGCCGACATCTACGCCGTGATCGACACTTTCGATCAGGTCGAGGAGAGCTTGGTGATCGGGGCCGAGCTGCCCGATGGCGGTTACTACATGCCCTTGTTCGTGGTGCCTGCGGTGGACTGTGTGATCGATGACGATCTGCGCGCGGAGATCGCTGATCGGATTCGCGCCGAGTGTTCACCGCGGCACGTGCCCGACGAGATCATCGAAGTGCCTGCCATACCGCACACATTGACCGGTAAGCGTCTCGAGGTCCCGGTGAAGCGGCTCATCCAGGGCGTGCCCATGGAACGCGCAGTCAATGCGGGCGTGGTCGACCGTCCTGAATTGCTCGGCTTCTACGCGGATCTCGGGGCGCGGTTGCCGCTGCGGCACTGACGAGCATCAGCGGATTTTCGTAGATGTAAATTTATTGACTAGAAAGTTTAACGGCTATAACGTGATAACTGTGACGTCGAAGTGGATGCCGGGCGGCGCGGCCGCAACGGGAAAGCGGCCAGTAGGAAAAGCATTTCGCGGGGAGGTCCAGTGAGCGGCCTGCCCGCAACGACGCAAGTGCTGGTGGCTGGGGGCGGACCAGTCGGCCTGGCCACCGCGGTCGAACTCGGCAGGCGGGGGATCAGCTGTGTCGTGATCGAGCCGCGCGAGATCGTCTCGCATGCGCGACCACGCTGCAAAACCGTCAATATCCGCACCATGGAGCATCTGCGTCGCTGGGGGCTCGCGGACCAGTTGCGCAAGCGGGCGCCGCTACCGGTCGAGTGGTCGCAGGACATCGTCTTCTGCACCACGCTGGCTGGGCGTGAACTCTCCCGGTTCACCGGAGTTCTCGGCCTCCTGGACGGCGGCGATCGCTACCCGGAGTGGGGCCAGCAGGCGCCCCAGTTCGTGCTCGAGGAGCTGCTGCGCGAGACAGTGGCGGCACTCGACTCGTGCGTACTCGTCACCGGCTGGTCGGTCGCTGGCCTCGACCAGCGGCGCGACGGGGTCGATGTGTCCATAGTGGACGCGACGGGCACCCGCGCGGTTATCGCCGCGGACTACGTTGTCGGGGCTGACGGGGCCCGCAGCGTTGTGCGGGAGGCGATCGGTTCGTCCTACGTCGGTGAACAAGCGCTGCGCCCCAACTTCGGCATGGTCTTCCGCGCGCCGGACCTCTGGGATCATGTCGCGCACGGACCTGCGGTGCAGTACTGGACCGTCAACGCGGACACGCCCGGCATCGTCGGTCCGCTCGACCGTGACGGCACCTGGTGGTGTGTCGCATTCGGCGTGGACAGGGAGAACGGTGAGCGAACCGGCAGGGAACTGATCCGAGGATTGATCGGCATGGACACCGACGTGCAGATTCTCTCCACCGACCCCTGGACCGCCCGGATGCAGCTGGTCGATCGGGTCGCTGACGGCCGGGTCTTCCTTGCGGGCGACGCCGCTCACCTCAACCCTCCCTTCGGCGGGCACGGCCTCAACACCGGTATCGGTGACGCTGTCGACCTGGGTTGGAAGCTGGCCGCGGTGCTCGGCGGCTGGGGTGGCCCTGCACTTCTCGACAGCTACGCGGCTGAGCGCCGGCCGGTCCAGGATCGGGTGATCGCCGAGGCCACGGCCAATATGAAGGTTCTGTCCACCGACCTCATCACCGCGGCTCTCGATGCGGACGGTGAGAGTGGTGACCTGGCACGGGCGGCCGTGGACATCCGGATCCAGGAGACCAAGCATGCTGAGTTCCACGCCCTGGACCTTGTTCTGAACACTGGTTATGACGACTCCCCGATTGTCGTGCCAGCCACAGGAGGGTGTTCAGGACTGCCGGGGTACCGGTTGCCGCACGTTTGGCTCGAGGACGACATCTCGATCTACGACGAGCTCGGTACTGACCTGAGTCTGCTGCTCATCGATGAGACAACCGTGGTCGCTACTCGCGCGGCGGCCGAGTTCCGTTCTGCGGCAGAGCGGTTGGGTATTCCGCTGACCGTGGTCGGTCTCCGTCGAGCCGATCTGCGCGATCGCTATGGATGTGGGCTGCTGCTTGTTCGCCCCGACCAGTACGTCGCCTGGGCGGCCGACGTGGTGCCCGCTGATCCGGAGGCGATCCTGGACCATGTCAGGGGGCATGCGGAGCGCCGCCGCCGTCTTCTCAAATGACTTACTTGGTAGTCAAACTATTGAAGTCGACGTCACATCTACGTAGTGTTTATTCCGGGCATGATGTGGATCTATTTTCCAGCGGGGGCGTCGGATCCAGCGCAATGATGCGTTAAAAGGAAGGATCGCAAGACATGGCCGAGGAGCGCACAATCATTCGCGGTGCCACCGTTATCACGATGGAACCGGGTGTACCCGACCAAAAGGCAGATATTCTCATCGATGGTGATCGGATCACCGCGGTCGGCCCGGATCTAGTCGTCGCCGAAGGGTCGGCACGCGTGGTGGATGCAACCAACCACATCGTAATTCCGGGATTCATCGACACACATCGGCACTTGTACCAGATACTTCTCCGCGGACTGGGATCGAATTGGTCGCTGATGGAATATCTGGTATCAATCATTGGTGTCGTGGGCCCGAATTTCACGCCGGATGATCTGTTTCTCGCCAATCGGCTGGGCGCCCTGGATTCCATCGACTCGGGTGTTACAGCGGTATTCGACTGGTGCCAACAGTCGACATCGCCGGAGCATACGGATGCATTGCTTGCCGGGCTGGAGGCGGCGCGGATCCGGGCCTGTTTCGGCAGTGGTGCCAACATCATCGACCTGCAGGCATGCCTGGCGCCGCCGTTCATCGCCACTACTCCGGCAAATGCCAGTGAGGTCCGGCGGCTGCGAAACAAGTACCCGTCCGACACGAGTCTGCTGACCATCGGTATGGCCGGAATGGGCCCGGACCATCTGACAATGGACGCAGTCGACCAGGATATGGCTTTGGCTCGCGAATTGGGCATCCGGATGAACATGCACCTGGGGCAAGGTGTAATGCCGGGACGTTCGGCGGTTGCGATCATGCATCAGGCCGGCCTGCTGAACGATAAGCTGACATTCGGCCACTGCAACTACTTCACTGACGACGATATCAAGTTGATGCTGGAATTCGGGGTGACCGCATCGGTTACGCCGGAAGACGAATGCGGCATGGGACACGGCTGGCCGCCGATCGGGCGAATGCTCGCTAATGGACTGTGGCCCAATATCGGGATCGATACATGCATCGCGGTCGGTAGTGATCAGTTCACCGCGATGCGGTTCGCATTGGCGATACCTCGCGCGCAGGCGAACGACGTCGCATTGTCCGAAGGCCGGAATCCGTGGAACCTGAACCTCACGACCCGTGACGTCCTACGAATGGCGACCATCGAGGGCGCTCGGGCGCTGGGGCAAGAGGACAGGATCGGCAGTATCGCGCCCGGTAAGCAAGCCGATCTCGTCATGATCAACACGGCGCACGTGTCCATGACTCCGGTTCTCGATCCGGTCGCCAGTGTCGTCCACAGTGCGAGTCGTTCCGTAGTCTCCGATGTCTTCATCGCCGGTCGGCAGGTCAAGAAGGATGGCCGTCTGGTAGACGCCGATATGGCGCAGTTGCATTCCTCGGCAACCGATGCTGCGGCGGCCGTGCTCGAGCGGTGCGGCATCACCCCGGGCTGGGTGCCGCCCACCCCGGATAACGCCGTCTATCTCGCGGAGGAACAGCACTGATTCGCCCGTGCCCGCGCCAGTGCACAGCTTGGCGCGGGCACGGCGCGTGGTGGATTCGATACGACGCTATCTCGGTTATGTACGGCATCGCTGTGTTCAGCGATCCGACAAGGGGGAGATCGAAGAGGGCAGCGCCGTCGCAGCGGCGGCTCCGATCCAGCAGTCGAGTTGCGCCAGTCGGCAATCGACCTCACATAAGTAATCGTCGAAGTCGGTTTCGCCTTGTTCCACCGCCTGAATAAATGCTGAAAGGGACACGCCGGCAACCGCGCCCGCAAGAGTGGCCACTGCGAGATCGTCGACAGGACGGTTGTTGCGCCGCGCGATGGCTGTGGCGAGAATTTTGATCACCTCGTGTATCGCGCCGTACATCGCGTGCTGCAGACTCGGCGTCCGCACGATCAGCATGAATCGCAAATGGATTTGCTCTTGCGGATCCCGGTACGTCTCGCGGATCCCGACGCGGATGGCCGAGACGAGGTCGAGCCCTGCGGGCGCGTCCTCGATCGCGTCCGCAAGTGCAGTATCGACCAAGCCATCCAAGACGATCTGTTCTTTACTCGAAAAGTACCTGCCGATAGTGCGAGTCGAGATCTCAGCGGCGACGCCGACTTGTTCGATTGTCGTCTGGTCGAACCCCAGCGCTACGAACAGCCCTAAACCACATTCTTGAATCCGGCCCCGGGTGGACCTCTTCTTCCTCTCCCGAAAACCTTTCCTGGGCAACACCGAACCTCGAGCCTTCTAGAGGACGTCCGCGAAACTGCCGTCACCGCAGGGTAAGTGCGGTGACGGCAGGCGCGCCGCGGAGCGGACAGGGGTGTAGCGCGGTCCCGCGCCGCTCTCATCCGTCGTGGATCAGGCGGCTTCGAGGCACCGGGAGAACATCGACAGCGTGGTAGCCCAGGCGAAGCGGTGCGCCTGCTCGTTAGCCTGCCCTGGTGTGTAGGAGAATCCGTGATCGACACCGGGATAGAACTCGTAGATCGTCGGATTCGATCGGGTGCGGAGCACGTCCATCAGCTCTTGGTAGACGACTGGTGGCGTGAAGTCGTGTGCCGGATGGCAGACCTGAACCGGGCCGTTGATCGTAGCTGCGAGTGCCAGTTCGTCCAGCGTCTGTCCGGGAAAGTCTGCTCTGCTGACGGGATGTCCGGCTATCTCGACCGGTGGGAGTGACGGTGACCAGATCGTCGGGTTGTAGGCACTCACTGCCTGGATACGATCGTCGCTGCCGCCATGCACGATGGCGATGCGGCCACCGAAGCACCACCCGATCCCGGCGATGCTGGTGAGGCCGAGCTCGTCCCGCATGTGATCGACGATCAGTCCGAGGTCGCGGACTGCGGCGCGATCCTCGACCTCCTTCGATTTGGCGAGCATCTGCATGGGGTCGCCGACGCCATCTTCGCCGTTGTAGGGATCCCATACGACCGCGTACATGCCAGCGTCGGCAAATGCTTGTGCAAACGAACGCATCGCGTCGTCGATTCCCATGATGGTGGGATAGAGCAGCACACCCGACCGCGAAGCCAGCACAGGATGGGCTACGTGGATGCGGAGTGAACCGAGTCGAACATCCTCGGACTCGATGTGCTTGTCAGTCATGGTGATCCTCATACTCGGTGGGCGGGCTCGTCATCGAATAGGTTTGGTGGCTTGGGTTTTCCGGAGCGCGGCACGTAGATACGGGACGCGTAGTGGCGGGAGTTTCGGGGCAGCGGTGAGGATGTCCTCGGACAACTCGCGCATGCGGCAGTGTTCGTAGATTCCGTCGTATAGCGGCATTGCGTGTTCGATGTGCTCGACGTCGTCGAAGGCAACGCCGAGGCCGGAGCCGAGCAGGTTCAGCGCCGTGCCGAGTACACGCTCGTCTTCGGTCTGGTCTGGGCGCTGCGGGGTGCCGAGGGCATGGCTGATGCCTGCCGCGATCACTCGCTCCATTCGCCACAGTGCTGGATCGTCGAGTTCATACGCGCGCAGCACCTTCTGAAAACACGACCCGTTTTCGTCGTGCAGCCCCAGTTCGACACCAGGCATGCCGATTGGTGTCGCACCCTCGGGTACGCGGAGCCGGGCCGGGTCAGGGAGCTGGCCGTCCAGGCCCCACTCCACGAACTCGAATTGTGCTGTGGGGTCAACGAACCGGCGCACGAGCCAAGGCGAGGCGACGCGGTCGAGGTGAACGTGAGCGAGCGTAGCCCAGCGCAATGACGGCTCCTTCCAGAGCAGTATTCGATATATCGGCGATAACTTGATGGCAGAGAGGCGCCCCTGCAGGGCTCTGCTCGTACGGTAAACCAGGTTCTTCTATGGAGTCAGAAAATACACGATAATGTCAAATTTGCGTAGAGGTGCGCGCGCTGCTGCTCTCTGGCCTTGGTGGGCAGATCTGTTGGTGGGTGTCGGCCGAAGTTGCTTAGTTGTGGCACCGACGATCTCGCAGATGAGGCTCTATCGGCTCGGGCTGGTTGTGCGCGGGAATGCGCTACGCGGCCCCGCATGTCGAGCCTGTCCTGCTGAATGCTTGACGAATGCTGACGTAGACGTTAAATTTTTTACGTACACGATGTGACGACGGCCACTAGCTGCGTCGGTAGAAGTGCCGGGCAGGTTTGGTCGCTCTGCGAAAAGAACAAGGAGGTCGCCGTGTCAGCAGGCGAATCTATTAGGGTCGAGCGCCCCGACCATGTCGCATCCGAGCGCATGGTCGAGTTCGACATGTACAACCCCCCGGATGTGGAGAAGGGCTTTCACGAGTCCTGGCTGACATTGCAGCGGACGGGTGGCCCGGAGGTGGTCTGGACCCCGTTCAATGGCGGGCATTGGATAGCCACCCGCGCTGAACTCGTCCAGCAGGTCTTTTCGGACTACAAGCGGTTCTCGAGCCGGGTGATCTTGGTTCCGAAGGCGGTCGGTGAGCTGATGGACACCATCCCGGTCCAGGTTGATCCGCCGCGGCACCGGCCTTATCGCAAGCTCCTGAATGAGAATCTTGCCCCGGCCGTTGTGCGTGATCTCGAGGGGAAGATCCGCGAGACCGCGATCGAACTCATCGAGTCGTTCATCGAACAAGGCTCGTGCGAGTTCACGAAGGAATTTGCCGAGATCTACCCCATCCGTATCTTCCTCGCGTTGGTGGATCTCCCCGCCCAGGACTTCGGGAAGCTGAAGTCCTGGGTGGACGCGGTCATCCACGTCGGCGAGGGCATGGACCAGATGGCGGCTTTCGCGGCGCTGCAGGAGTACATCAGCCCCTACGTCGATCAGCGGACCGGAAGAGACGGTACCGATCTCATCAGCCGAATGATCAACCAAACTGTCGAAGGTCGGCAGATCACCCACGACGAAGCTATTGCGCTCGGTGTCCAGGTGTTGATCGCGGGTGTCGATACGGTGCTCAATTTCGTCAGTTTCGCCATGCTTTTCATGGCGAACAACCCGGACTACCGCAGGCAGCTGCTGGAGGAGCCGGAGATCATTCACGGCGCGGTCGATGAGCTGTTGCGCCGCTTCGCGATTGTCACCATGGCTCGCGAGGTCCGCGAGGACATCGAATTCGGCGGTGCCCTGCTGAAGAAGGGCGAGATGATCATCGCGCCCAGCATGCTGGCCGGACTCGATGAAACCGTGAACGCGTGCCCGATGGATGTCGACTTCAAGCGAACCGGAGCTGTCCACGCGACGTTCGGGTTTGGTCAACACCACTGCCCAGGCAGTCATCTCGCCCGAAAAGAGGTCCAGGTAATGCTGGAGGAGTGGCTCACCCGGATCCCGGAGTTCTCGGTCGCGCCCGGCGCTGACATCACTTTCCGTAGCGGTCAGGGCGGCTCGGTGAACGCGTTGCCGCTGACCTGGCCAGTGGGGCAGGAGGCATAGCCGTGAAAGAGCTGCGTGGAAAGGTAATCCTGGTAACCGGCGGTGCAAGTGGAATCGGCGAGGCCGCGGCGACCCAGCTCGGTGAATACGGTGCCAGCGTCGTTGTCGCCGACCGCAATCTGGCGGGCGCCGAGAAGGTCTCGGCTGAGCTGAATAGTCACGGTGTTGCGGAAGCGATCGCAGTCGAGGTCGAAGTATCGGATGAGGAATCGGTCCGGGACCTCGTTGCCGCTGCCGTCGATACATTCGGCCGACTCGACGGAGCCATCAACTGTGCCGGCGTCCCGCCGGCGGGTCAGCCCGTGTTCGAACTCGATCTCGATGCCTTCGAACGTGCCTACCTGGTGAACCTGCGCGGCATGTTTCTGTCCCTGAAATACGAGATCCCCGCGATTCGGCAGGCCGGTGGTGGCGCGGTCGTTGCGATCAGCTCGACCGCTGCCGTGCGAGGCCTTCCATTCAGTCCCGAATATTGTGCGACCAAGTCCGGAGTCAACGGTCTCGTCCGGGCCGCTGCCATCGATTGCGCTGGATCGGGCGTTCGGGTGAACGGATTGATGCCCGACGGCACGCTGACGCCCATGATGTTGGCCGCTATCGAGCGCATGCCAGCCCTCGAAGACCCAGCCAATATGCCCCCGATACAGCGTTGGGCGCGTCCCGAGGAAGTCGCTTCCGCAGCCGTCTGGCTGGTCTCGGATCAGGCGTCCTATGTGCATGGCGCCACGATCCCGATCGACGGCGCGCGGACGATCTTCTAGCCCGCACTGGGCAGTAAGCAGAGGCAAAACCTTTGGAAACGAACGGAGAAATGGGCACGACGGTTTCGCTGCTCGCGCCGGAGGCGGAGACGTTACTCCGCGTCCGGCGGGTCCACCGGGAAACCCAGGAGATCGCGACCTACGAGCTATGCGCCGAAGACGGCTCGGAACTACCGCCATTCACCGCAGGAGCACATATCGACCTACATCTGCCGAATGGTCTGGTCCGCAGCTATTCGCTGTGCGGCGACGAAGCCGAGCGAGACCGATACATCATCGGTGTCGCGCGGAGCCCCGACAGTCGCGGCGGGTCGACATGGATTCATGACAATCTGCGAACAGGTGATGTGGTTTCGATATCGCACCCGCGCAACAACTTTCCGCTTGTCGATGCCGACCGAACCATCCTCATCGCAGGAGGGATCGGAATCACCCCACTGCTGAGCATGATCAGGCGACTTACGGCAATCGGAAATGACTGGACGCTGCACTACGCCGTCCGATCACACGCGCATGCCGCATTCTCGAGCGATCTTCGGCATCTAGCCGGAGATCGGCCCGAACGGTTGCAGCTTCATTGCGACGACGAAAGCGGCTCCGTGCTCGACCTACGTGGCGTCGTACAACGGTGGACCGACACAGGCGCGGACGGTGTGCACATGTATTGCTGCGGCCCAGGGCCGATGCTCACGGCGTTCGAGGCGGCCACCGCGGCGTTGCCGTCGAATCAGCGACATATCGAATATTTCACCAACGCCACCGCAGCGGCCAAAGCAGGTGGTTTCGAAGTGGAGTTGGCGGCTTCCGGTAAGACGCTGATGGTGCCGCCCGGCGCGAGCATTCTCGAAACACTGCGCAACGCGGGTATCGACTGTATGTCTTCGTGCACCGAGGGCATCTGCGGCGCCTGCGAGACGCGGGTCCTGGGCGGCGAGCCCGATCACCGCGACGTCGTCTTGACCGACGACGAGCGGATCTCGAACGAGGTCATGATGATCTGCTGCTCGGGCAGCAAGAGCCGGAAGCTGATCCTCGATCTCTGACCTTGACATTCGGTCGAGGCGGCATTCTAATATTCAACATTGGTGTAAAATTATTTACGTCAGAGATAAATGCGCTGGCGTAAAGGCGAAGGAGTCGAAGTGAGCGGAGACAGTGTTGTTCAAGGGCTCGATCCGAACGGCGTGAACGAAGTCGATGTGATCGTGGTGGGATCCGGCTGTGGCGGGCTCATCGCTGGTCTGGCGGCGAAGGCAGCCGGGCTGAACCCCATCGTCCTGGAGAAGAGTGGCGTCGCGGGTGGCACCACCGCCTATTCGCACGGTGCGGTCTGGGTTCCGGACAATCCGCTGATGCGCCGCGCCGGAGTGAAGGACAGCGTGGAGGACGGTGTCCGCTACCTGCAGGACGTCGTCGGCGATCAGGGCCCGGCGACGAGCATCACCCGTCAAGAAGCGTATGTCCGTGGCGGATCGAGGATGTTGGAATTCCTGCTCTCCGAAGGGGTTCCGCTGGCGATCACCCCTGACTATCCCGACTACCATCCCGAGGCAGTCGGCTCGCACACTCAGCGGATCGTCGGTACCCCGTGGCTGGACGCTCGGGAACTCGGCGCGTGGCAGGATCTTCCGCGGCCTCGCCCGGATATCACCGCGGGTATGGTGCTGGCGTCGATTCCGGAGTTCCGTTCGGTCCTCAACGCCGGTGTCAGCTGGGAGGCCAGGTTCAAGGCACTGGGGATCGCGGCCAGGACGCTGAAGTGGCGGCTCGCCGGTGTCAAGCCGCTGATCATGGGGCAGTCGTACATCGGGCATTTGCTGAAGGTCGCGCAGCGGCGCGACTTGCGGATCGCGCTCAACAGTTCGATGCGCGAGCTGATCTCCGAAAATGGGCGCGTCACGGGCGTAATCGTCGATCAGCCCGCAGGCCGGGTGGCGATCCGGGCACGGTACGGAGTACTGCTCGCCTCTGGTGGGTTCTCCCGCAACCTGGAACTACGCCAGAAGTTCGGACCGCATCCGGCGAGCACCGACTGGACCGCGGTCAACGAAGGCGACACCGGCGACGCGTTTCTGGCCGCGACTGCCCTGGGCGCCGCGACCGCCAACCTCGATAAGGCGTTTTACCTGCCGGGCCTGATGGACAAAGACGGCGTGTGCCAGATCTTCATCTCCGAACGCGTGGTACCTGGCTCGATCCTGGTTGATCGCAGCGGAGCTCGTTTCGCGAACGAGGCACAGTCCTACATGACGTTGGGAAACGAGCAGTACGCCCGCCAACAGACAGTTCCCGCGGTCCCGGCGTACCTGATCATCGATGCCGAGCATCGCCGGAAGTGGCCGCTCGGTCAGTATCCGCCGATGGTGCCGCCGCGCGCATGGCTCAAGAGCGGGCACCTGGTCAAAGCGGGATCGCTGCGCGAACTCGCCATCAAATGCGGTGTCGATCCGGATGGGCTCATCCGAACGGTCGAGCGCTTCAACAAGATGGCCGTCAATGGCGTCGATGAAGACTTCGGTCGAGGCGACAATGCATATGACCGTGCCTACGGCGATCCGACGCACAAGGGGCCCAACCCCTGTCTCGGCCCGATCGAGAAAGCTCCGTTCTACGCGGCCAAGATGTTCCCCACAGATGTCGGCATGGCCGGTGGGCTGCTCACCGACGAGTTCTCCCGGGTGGTCGGAGAGAACGGCGCGCCGATCGAAGGTCTCTACGCATGCGGTACGGCTGCGGCGAGCTGCATGGGCGATAAGTATCCGGGTGGTGGTATCTCGCTCGGACAGTCGTCCACCTTCGGTTACATTGCGGCCGAACAGTTCATCGAGCGGGCGAAAGCACCGAAAGCGCCCGTTCGCAGGGAAAAAGCCGGTCGCTGAGAATGCTGACCGACACGGAAGACAAGAAACCCACCCAGCTTCTTCGAATATGGCTGAACGCCGTGGAGGAACTGGTCGCTGTGCCCGAACTGTTCGCTGACGACATCGTTTTGCATGTGCCGTTTGTTGCCCCTGGGATGCCGCCACGCACTGAGGGGCGGGACGAAGTCACGAAGGTGATGGCGATGCTCGGGCAGATGTTCGAGCGGTTCCGCTACACCGACCTCGAGGTCTATCAAACCGATGACCCGGAACTCGCGGTCGGTCGGGCGGGTAGCGAAGCCACCCTGGTCGGAGGCGCGAACTACCGGGGCAACTATGTGTTCTTCCTGCGTGCTCGTGGCGGGAAGATCGTGGAGTACTTCGAGTACATGGATGTGCTCGCAGGGCAGCGCGCGGTCGAAGGTTCAACCGCGAATTCGTGACCCAACTGCAGGCGGCCCGCGTTGTTCGTCGGTTTCGGAGGGAGGCGCTGAACTGCGGCCGGTGCAATGAATTGGACTGTGCCGCAGTTCGGCGACAACCGAGAGTTGGTTGCCCCGATGTGGTGGAACATCTGCCTGCTGGGCGAATGTATGGGCGTCGAGACTATTCGGCGTCGCCGCGATTCAACAGAAGTAAGACTTGATCGGATTGGAGTCCGGCAATGAAGGACAAGGGTCGTAATGGCCTGAAGGCGATATCTGAGCCGGAGGATCGCCACAATCGCACCGACGTCGTGGTGGTCGGCGCAGGTATCGCCGGGTTGACCGCGGCCTTCCGGCTCCGGCAGCAGGGCTGCAATGTCACCGTTCTCGAAGCCGCCGATCAGGTGGGCGGGAAAATGGCCAGTGCCGAGCGTGATGGCTATGTGCTCAACCGCGGAGCGGCCATGGTTCCGAAGGCTTTCACTGCACTCACGCGGCTGTGTGCCGATTCCGGTCTCGGTAATCCGTTCAAGGACGTCCCGCTCAGTTTTGGAATTCCCCGTGATGGCACGGTATTGCCGTTAGGCGGAGCAGGCCTCGCAGCCGCGTTGGGTGGAATCCGCACGAACTTGTTGTCGTGGCGGAGCAAGCTGCTGCTGCGCCGCCTGCTGGTCGATATGCTGCGGTGGCAGCGGCGCTTGGGGCACGACGACATCGAGGCGGCCGGCCGGTACGATACCGAATTGGTCACATCGTATGCCGAGCGGCGGCTCAATCGGGAGATCTACGATTACCTAATCGACCCACTGCTGCGCGGAATCTATTTGTCGGACCCATCCACGATGTCCGTTGTCGATTTCTTTCTGACGTTGGGAAAGTTCGCCGAAGGTCCGCCGATGGAATATCCGAATGGCATCGATTTCCTTGCCAGGCATCTTGCGTCACTGGTCGATGTCCGGACCTCGGCTACCGTTTCATCGGTGAGTCGTATCGATTCCGGCGTCCGCATCGTGTGGCATGACGCGGAGGGGGAACATTCGCTCGACAGCCGCGGCTGCGTGATCGCCGTCAATGGGGCCGACGTTGTGAAACTCTATCCGGACCTTCCAGATCGGCCGCGGGAGCTGATCCAATCCATTCCGTACGGTAGCGTCCTGAAAGGTATCTTCGGATTGCGGCGCGATCCCACGGATGTGCCCACCGTAGTGGTGGTACCGAGCTGCGCCGGTATCGGTTTGGGCGTTACGCACGTCGATTCCCGAGCGATGCCGAACTCCGTGCCGCGTGGAAAAGCCGTGGTGTCGGGTCACTGGGTCGACAGCTTTGCCAAATCGACGGCTAGGCTGCCGGAAAGTGACGTTCTGGATCAGATGGTTCGCGATATGGAAGCGGTCATTCCAGGATTCTCCCAAGAATTGGAATTCGCCGAGATCGTCCGTTGGGATACCGCCACCAACGCGCGGTATGTAGGTTTCTACCGCACGGTTGCGGAGCTGCGGTCGCTGACGGATACCGACGATGTCATTCAGTTGGCCGGCGACTATCTGGACATCTCTGGCACCAATACTTCGGCCGAATCCGGCGAGCGGGCGGCCGCCGCGCTCAGCAAGCGCTTACGGGTGGGCGCGTGAAAGGGATTCTTACTCGGCGAGTCAGTCCCAGTTCGCCTGCGCACACCGAGGCCTGGATGTCGCGGGCATCTAGGAGGTCAGCTTGTGACTAACGAATTCCACCTCGGCGGTGAAATCCCCATCAGTCGGCTCGGCTTCGGCGCGATGCGGCTGCCCGCTCACAGTGGCATCAACGGTGCCGCCCGCGAACCCGAGACCGGCCGCAGTGTTTTGCGTCGTGCCGTCGAACTCGGCGTCGACCACATCGATACCGCCGATTTCTACCGAAGCAGCGACGGCAAAGTGCGCGCCAACACACTGATTCGCGAGGCGCTGCATCCATATCCGGCCGGCTTGGTTATTGCGACCAAGGTCGGTCCGGTCTTCGGTTCCGACGGCCCAGCCCAAGGGACCGCTGCGGATCTGCGTCCGGCAGTCGAGGCAAACCTTGCAGCGCTGGGTGTGGACAGCCTTGATCTGGTATACCTGCGGATCGGCATGATGGGCGCCCCGCATGGCGAATCACTCGCTGAGCGGTTCGAGGTGTTGGCCGCATTGCGCGAAGAGGGGCTGATCCGGCATCTCGGCATCAGCAACGTGGATGCCGAGCATCTCGCCGAGGCTCGCACGATCGCGCCGGTAGCGGCCGTGCAGAACAACTTCCATATCGCTCATCGGGACGAGATGCAGGTCTTGGATGCCTGCGCCGCCAACGGCATTGCCTTTGTTCCGTTCTTCCCTCTGGGCGGTGGTCGCCACGAGCTTCGCGACGACAACTTGACCAAGGTCGCGGACCGTCATGAGGCCACCGCGTCGCAAGTAGCGCTGGCCTGGCTTCTGGCATTTTCCCCGGTCACCCTGGCCATTCCCGGTACCGGGTCGCTAGCTCACCTGGAGGAGAACATGGCCGCCCGCTCCATCACCCTCAGCCCTGACGATCTCGCGGATCTTGGCTGAGCCCGGCAATGTCCGTCGGCGGCGGGGAGTGAGCATCGCCGCGCCGCGCCGGTGGAAGCTCGAGCAACCAGGCGGGTTGGTTATTCAGTAGGCCATCAGTGGGATGGCTGTCATCAGTACGTAAGGGAAGAGTGACCAGTGGAGACCCAGAACGCGGGCGCCGCGGCATCACGCCGGACGCGTGTCGGCGTTGTTCGCGAGACGGACCCCGACGAACGGCGCGTTGCGTTGGTGCCGAAGATCATTCCGAGCCTGCTGAAACAGTGCGTGGAGGTGATCGTCGAGTCAGGCGCTGGTCTGGGAGCCATGATCCCAGACCATGCCTACGTAGACGCCGGTGCTTCGATCGGTGATCCGTGGTCGGCGGAGGTAGTCGTGAAGGTCGCTGCGCCCAATGACTCGGAAATCGAGAAGATGGTTGTGGGGCAAACCCTGATCGGGTTTCTGGCGCCGCGAAGCCTGGACAACAAGATCGGTGCCTTGCGGGCTGCCGGTGTGGAAGCGTTTGCCGTGGAGGCGATTCCGCGTATTTCGCGGGCCCAGGTGATGGAT
>NZ_BDBY01000374.1 GCF_001613225.1 Nocardia pseudovaccinii NBRC 100343 | reverse complement strand
CCGGCGCTCAGCCAGGCGACTTCCACACATTCTTGATCGGCCTGGCTGTAGCTGCTCTTGAACCACGCAGCACCGGTGAAGTTCACGTTCACAGTTGATACTCCTTTGCTATCTTCCTCAGCAGCGCTCTGCTGTCGACGGGGTTCAGCGAGGCATCGTGCAGAGCCGCCGAGACCTGAAGATAGCGGTCGACATCAACCTGCTTCTGTAAGTAGATATTGGCGGTGACCACGCTCTCGATATAGACGATCGAAGGCTCGACCGGCCTGCCCTTGCTGTCGGTTCCGAAGTCCATGATCACGAAGGGACCCGGTACCACCCCCAGCGGCATTCCCGCGCTGAAGGGGAGTATTGGAATTTCGACATTCGGCCACGTGCTGGCGTCGGCCACGCGGCGCAGCTGATCGCTCATGACCTTTGGACTGCCGACGACCCGCCGAAGCGCGGATTCGTGCAGCACGACATCGAGCATGACCGGCTGGAACTTCCGTTTGACGATCACCTGCCGCTTCATTCGCAGCTCGACGCGGCGCTGGAGGTCGCCATCGGGCTCTCGCAGATTGTAGTTGCGCATAAGCGAGGCGGCATAGGCTTCTGTTTGCAGGAGCCCGGGAATGAGTTCCTGGTACGAAAACAGGTGCCGCGCCGCCCCTTCCAGCTCGATGTAGTTGTCGAAGTTGCCGCGCAGCACGTCGCTGTACTCCGCGTACCAGTTCTTCACGGCCGCTTGCTCGGCAAGGTGTTTCAGCGCAGTGGTCTCTTCCACGCTGCGCTCGTAGATCTCGCACAGATGCTGGACGATTCGGACACGAATCTTATCGGCCGTGCCCTTCTCGAGCCGGTGCAAGGTGGTGGTTCCGATCTCCACCAGCCTCGCCGACTGCGCCAGTGTCATCCCCACCGCTTCGCGATGCTGGCGCAACATGCGCCCCAGCTGTCGCCGGGGCAGGGTGCTGTCTTCCTCGGCCATCTCTGATTACCCCTCGTTGGACGGAATGTCGGACAGCAGGGAGCGGAACCAGTTTGCCACGCTTCTCGGAAACGTCGCTGGCACAACGAAAAATCTCCGATGGATTTCTGAGTCGCCGTTGTGCCTGGTCAGAGTTACTGATGTCGTTGTCTCTGCGCGGCACACGGTGATAGCAGGGAGCAAACCGCATCGTTCGCGAGACCCACCAACCGATGCTCGAGGGCGATGCGGGACCGACACCGCCGAGTGCCGCGCTTCAACCGACCGTCACACCAGTGAGGTTCACACCCATGTCCCGGACGACAACGACGAGGTCGGCTTTTTGGTGTCCGCCGACCGGCACGCGGACTACCGAAGCGCCCGCCACGAATGTCACAACTATGACGAAACATACAGTGGTGGAAGGACATACATACCGATCAGACCGGCCGAAGGCTACAGAATTCGTGGGCGGTGACGTGTACGGACCGGCACCACTCGATACGGGCGCGGCGGCCAGGGCACGCGGGGCGTGGACATGATCGTGACGCCACCGCAGGTGTGCGAGTGCGCCGATGTCGAGCTGGCGCACGAACTACTGCGCACGCACCTCACCTGCCGAGTCGCGCGCTGTGTGTGGAAGGCAGCGGCCTACTACACCCTGATCGACGCAGGCCGACTCGTACCACAGACGGCGACACCGCGGGAGCGTTCCGCCGCGCGGGGAATCGCGTTCCCGCCGTTGGACAGTGCGCCACTCTCACGGAGCGGACCGACGGTACACACACTGCGCGAGGTCCTGGACAAGCTCTCCGAGCTGGCACAACCGATCCCCCGCGCGGACATCACCAACGGCGGCGACAACCAACCTTCCAGTAGTGGGTCGGGATGAGCGAGCATCACACGGAGGTCGGCGGCTGGTTAGCGGAATGGCAGATCGACCACCATCGCATTCGAATCATGCTGGTACACAGCGGATCTGAATCTCATCCGCTTATGTCGGCAAGCGCGCCCGCCGCCGCGCCGGATCTGGCTCGAATGCGTGAGCAATTCCCGGACCTGTCGCCGCTGTGGGATGCGATACGCCACGAGTATTGGGCGGAATTCTTTATAACCCAAGAACATTCACAGGGCACGGTATGACAACTCCGACGAGGGCTTTCCTCATCCGGGCACGCGGATAACTCTCGTCACTTCGACACGCCCGCGCCTGCGGCATTCCGGCATGGTTCTAGCTGGGATCTCCATTCGCCCAATGGATTCCGGCCCACAGCGCGCCGGGAGGACGAGGAGTCTCACGCCGGGATGACGGGCAGAAATCCTGACCAACCCGCGACGAAAGGTACTCGGTGACACACGATCCAGAATCCGTACGAGTACACCTGCTCACGGAGCGTGCCACACGGGCAGGCTATCGACTGATGCGTGACCCCTGGCCGCCATACTCCTGGATCCTGCTGGACGCCGAGGACGGCGAACCGCTGCACTCGGCACCGACGCTCGACCTCATCGAGCAATGGCTGGCCCTGTGACGTAGGGGCCGACGACACGGGTGTGATTGATCACCGCAATGCTTGATATGTCGGTATTTGGCACTAAGTTCGAGCCGCGCGGCTCAGCGCTTCGGTCGCCGTGGTCGTGTCGTCTTTCGCATTGCTGACTACACCCTCAGTCGGAAGGTTCCGGCCATTAACCAGCACATGGTGCCCGAGGTCAACGCCGATCTCGAGTCCTTCGCATCCCGCACCCCGAACAGGGCTGCCTTCTGGCGTCTCGCCGCCGCAGATTTCGGGCTGTCCGCCGACGAACGGTCGGTGCTGCAGCGCACGTTCCATGATTCGACCGAACTGGATAAATGGCTACCGTCCGGCAAGACCTATCGACAGCGGGCTTATGGCTGCTACCGGCTTTCGGTAGCCGATATGCATTTCACCCCCATCGACGAACCGCCGCCGTACATGCAATCGGTCGAGGTCAATCCGCTGGCCGGTGGTATCGAACGCAGGTTCAAACAGATCGAGCCGCGGCATCCGGCGACCGAGCCGACCAGGAAGATCGCGGCCGTCGTTGCCCGCTCGCTGGTGGCGGCCGGTGTCCTGTCGGCGCGGGGCACCCCGGAGGTGCTCGTCGACGCCCATTACATGGCCATCACCGCACCGGGTGAACCAGCGCCGGAGGGTAAGCACCGCGACGGGCTGATCGCCGGATCGGCACATTTGATCGAGCGCCGAAACCTGGCGGATGGCACCGGCATATCGTCCATTTACGACGGCGCCGAACCGGAGGTCGAGCTGGCGTCATTCCAGCTGAGGCGGCCGCTCGACTCCTACGTCTTCGACGATGAGCGTGTCCAGCACTTCACCGACGAGATCCGGCGCAGGATCCCTTTCGTGCAGGCGTATCGAAATGTGCTGCTGCTCGGATTCAGAAGGTGTGACTGACTCGATCGAGAAGATGATCGGCGACCTGGACCGACTGCTCCCGGAGGACGAACTCGTGGCCATCGCCACCGAGCTCACCGCCGTCGCATCCTTCACCGGGCAGGAGACGCCGTTGGCGGTTCAGGTCCAGAAAACACTCGCCGACAACGGTATTCATACCTTCGGACAGGAGGTGCAGCCCGGTCGATTCCAGATGATCGGTCTGCTCGGCCCGCTGCATGGAACACCAGCACTCATGCTGAACGGACATTTGGATATGGATCCGCTGGGCCGCGATCACCCGGAGGGTCCGTTCACCGCGAGACGAATCGGCGACCAACTGTTCGGGGCTGGCCTGCACAATATGAAAAGCGGTCTCGCCGCCATGATCGGCGCGGCAATCGCCGTGCACCGCAGCGGAATACCACTCCGGCAGGGTTTGCTGTTGGAGTTCGTGGTCGGCGAACTTCAGGGCGGGGTCGGCACGAAGCACGCATTGCGATCCGGGCTCACGGCGGCGGCGGCCGTGGTGCCCGAGCCCTATTCGGTCCGTCGCGTCATCACCCGGACGGCGGGCGTGCACAAGTTCGCCCTGGTTGTTCGCGGCCGCAGTGCCCACACCAGCAGGCCAGACGAAGGTGTCGACGCCATCGCGGTGCTGCGGAAGGTTCTCGACCTGCTCGACACGGCCGACATCGGACTGCGCAACTCCGACTTTCCACCGCTGCCGCGCATGCAGGTCGCCAGCCTGCTGGCGGGACGTGGTGAGGGACATGATCTTTCGGGAATTTCCTACTGTGCCGACAAGGCGACTGCCCTCATCGACCTGCGCTACCCGCCGCCCCATGAGCCCGAAGACGTCCACGCGGGCATCGACGCCGCGCTCGACCGCCTCCGCCCGCGTTTTCCGACGGCCACGATCCACCTGGAACATCCGGTCGACCCGCAGTTCCGGGTCAGCGGGACGGATATGCCGCCGATGGACATGTCCCCCGAGTGCGCCGTCGTACGCGACATCGCCGAGTTACTCCCCCTGGTCTCGGATTTCCACGTCGAGGAGACCGGGCTCGCGCTGCCGTACTCGTACTGCGGCAACGACACCACCCACCTCAGCCGGGCGGGCATCGAATGCTGTCTGTTCGGACCGCGCGGAACCACGCCGGGCACCGAACATCACGTGCTGATCAGCGAAATGTCCGCCTGTGCCCGCACACTCGCCGCGCTCGCGATTCGGCGCTGCGCATAACGCGGATCAGTCGCTGCGCATCCGGATTTCGGAGGTGATCTGTTCACCGTGCCGCACACCGGTGCTCGCATAGAGTTCGAGCGCCTGGGAAAGCAGTCGTTCGGCCAGCTCGGCCTGCCCGGTCTTGACCGCGACGGTGGCCAGGCCGCGCAGCGCATCGGCGCGTCCCAGCGGATCACCGATCCGTTCGGCGATCCGCTGGGAATCCTCGTAATACCTTTGGGCGCCGAGGTATTCGCCGAAATGTCGCTCGATATGCCCGAGTCCGCGCAACGTATCCACCTGGCTGAACCGATCGTCGATCTCGACCGCGATGTCGTATGCCTGCTGGAACATACTGCGAGCCTTCTCGTAGTCGCCGGTCTTGCGCGCGATATTGCCAAGACCCCACAGCGTCCACCCCTCGCCGTACCTGTCGTGGATGCGCTTGGCGATCGCCATTGCGTCGTCGAAGTACTCGCGGGCCGTTTCCTGCTCCCCGACCAGCCTTTCGATATGGCCGAGCCCCCGTAGCGCGTCCCCCGCCAACCTCCGGTGGTTCATCTTCTGCGCGATGCGCAGGGCCTCGCCGTATAGGTGCCTGGCCTCGGCCTGTTCGCCCAGTCGCCGGATGACCTCGGCCAGACCCCATTGCGCGGTGGCCACCCGGATCGGGTCGCCGATATCGCCCGCGATGGCGAGTGCCTCCTCCGAGTAGCTGCGGCCGGTCCGATAGTCCGACGCCACCCAGGCCACATGCGCGAGCCCTTGCAGAGCGTCGCATTCGGTGGGTTGATTGGCGATAGACCTGGCCATTTTCAAGGCCTGACCGAAGTAGACCCGTGCCTCCGCGTGATCGCCGGTGCTCCGTGCGGTTTGGCCGAGCTCACACAGGATGGCCGCCTCGGTATTCTGATCCGCCAGTTCGAGTGCGATGGCCCTGGCATGCTCGAACGCCGCCCCCGCCGCCTCGTGGTGGCCCATGAGGCGGTCGACGCGGCCACGGCCGACCAGGGCCCAGGATTCGGCGCGACGATCGTGGACTCGGCCCGCGATGTCGAGGGCGCGGCCGAAGAGGCGGTGGGCCAGGGACCAGTGGCCGGTGCCGGAGAGGTGCGAGGCCAGTCGGCGGGCCAATTCGGCTGCGTCTCTTGTCGGTTCGGCCGCCTGTACGCAGCCCTGCAGCATCTCGCGTTCGCGGGTCAGCCATTCGCGCGCTTGGGTCGCGTCGTCGGAGGGGTTCCAGAGGTGTTCGCTGCCCGCGGGATCGAAGATCTGGTGGGTGCTCGCCTGACGGGCGACGGCGAGGCTTTCGCCGACGAGGCGATCGATGACCGCGGCGTGTTCGGCGGGTGAGTCCTCGCGTTCGGCGTGCATGCGGGCGCACCATCGGGTGAGGTCGTGCATCCGGTAGCGGTGACCACCGGGACCGCCGGAAGACGGGTCGAGGAACCCGGCCTCGAATAGCCTGCGCACCATCATCATTCCGTCACCGAGCGGTACCGAAGCCATCGTCGCCATGGCCTCCGCGGTGATCTCGGGCCCCGGAAACCAGCCCAGAAGGCGAACCGCCCGTTGATGTTTCGGGTCTTGCAAACGCTCATAAGACATCTCGAAGGCGGCACGCAGCGACTCGTCTTCCGCGGCGAACTGATCGAAGAGATGTTCGGCGGCCGAGTCGGTCGCGCGGCGATCCACCGACGCCTCTTTGATCCGCGCCGTCAAATTGGCGATATCGGCCGCGCTGTCGGCGAGCATCTCCTCGCCGTGGTGAGCAATTTGACCGCCGATCAGCCTGATGGCCAACGGAAGTCGGCCCGCCGTCTCCAAGATCAGGCGTACCGCACGCTTGTCGTAGCCGGTGCGTAGATTGCCCAGTTTGACGAGCAGTTCCTCAGCCTCCTCCCACTCCATGACCGCCAACCGCAGCGGTGCGGCACCGGCCAGGCCGGTGAGTTTGCTGCGGCTGGTGATCAGGACGAAACAGCCGGGGGCTTGTGGCAGTAGGTCTTTCACCTGCGCGGTGTCCAGGACATTGTCGAAGACGATGAGCATGCGGCGATCGCTCATGGTGGTGCGCCAGCGGTTCGCCCGCCCGGCCAGGTCCATTTCGATGGTTTCGCGGGCGACCCCGACCTGTAGCAGGAGCTGCTCGAGTACGTCGATGGGTTCGCGCGGATCGCGGCCGAGGGTGTAGCCGTGCAGATCGACCCAGATCGTGCCGTCCGGGTAATGCCGTCCGAAGGCCGCGACGGCGTAGCGTGCCAAAGCGGTCTTGCCGATGCCGGTCAGCCCGACGATCACATGCACCGCGACCGCGCCGCTGCGCAGGTGTTCGGTTACGCGATCACGCAATTGGGCCTTCGGCCCGTCGCGGCCGGTGAAGTGCGGGACCTCGGCGGGCAGGTCACCACCGGTGGGCACCGGGAGTCGGCCGATGGCACGCCGGGCCACCGCCTCGTGGTACTCCAGCCGTTCGTGTTCGGGCATATGCGCCAGGTCGGCGACATCGACGAGCTGGTCCCAGGTGGTGCCGTAGATGGTGGCGAGATTCTTGAGGACGCGGACCGTCGGGCGCACACCGGACGGACGCTCCGGTTCGTCATCGAGAACGACGCCGTCGCGGCTGAACGGCCACGCCTCGTATTCGGAGATCCGGCTGGCCTTCATGGCCGCGGTGGCGCTGTCGGTGAGCTCGTTGTAGCGCTCGGCGACCACGCCCTGGGTCAATTCGTTGGCATAGCGCCAGGCGGCGCGCGGTCGGTACCCGCGCTGACGCAATTCGGCGGCAAGAGGTTCCAGCAGTTGCTGTTCGGTCAATCCGAGATCGGCCAGGCGCTCGCGTAGGCGCCGTCGATCCTCGGCACTGACATTCCCTCCGGGACGTCGGCGGGGGTGGCGACCTGCTCGATCCATCGCCCCACCCTCCCCGCATGCGATGCGCCCGGCCGACGGTGCTGCGCGCGCACCGGAGAATCGAAACGCCGACTGTGATTAATTCCTTGGTATCAGCCGTATTTCCGCTGGTCAAGTGCTTCGGCCGGAGTGAAGAAATCACTTTTGCCGCTGGGATCGCGCCACGCCGAGGCGAACTGACACCGTAGAGGGCAGCAACTGAACAATGTGACAAGTCGCAGCGGATGAAAGGGGTTCGCGCGATGCCGATTACGACCACGGAATGGCTCATCACGAGCGATGTGGCGCACGAGGCGGCCTTCCGGATCGATCTGCCCGAGGGCGGCCGCGGCAAATGGCTGCTGTCGTATCTGCCGACCGACCGTCGGCTGACTCGGGCGCAGGCACTGGCGGGAATGGTTGTGGCGGAGATGATTCTGATGGATCAGTTGGATCCGTCCGGTCGATTCGACCATGAGATAGCCGAATTGCACGCGGCCGAACTGGGTCTCACGCTGCACGAGGTGATGTGCCTGCTCGCACTGCGGGCGCGGCTGGAATCGGATCCGGAGCACGAGATCGAACACGCAACGGCCCTTGCCTGAAGACCGACTGGCGCTGCGGGTTCTGCGCCGGACCCGCAGTTGCCGCGGCCGCCGTCACCGAGGGGAGGACGGCGGCCGCGCAACGATACTCAGCCCGCCTTCGCGACGAGCGCCGCCTGCGCCCGGGCAACCTCGCCGCCGACCTTCTCCTCGTCGACAGTGCGCACCTCGCCATCGCGAACGACCGTGCGCCCGTCGACGATCAACGCCGCCAGCGGCGGGGCGGAGCCGAGAATCAATGCGGTCACCGGGTCATCGATGCCCGCGTGCGCGGGCGTATCGAGGCGCCACAGAGCGAGATCGGCGAGTTTGCCCGGTTCGATCGACCCGATTTCGGCTGCCCGCCCCAGCACCCGCGCACCACCGATGGTGGCCAGCTCCAGAGCTTTTCGAGTGCTGACCGCGCGCGGGCCGCCCTTGGCCCTTGCGTAGAGCAGCGCATTGCGCGGCTCCTCGATCATCGAACTGGATTCATTGCTGGCGGCCCCGTCCACGCCGAGTCCTACCGGCACACCCGCCGCGATCAGATCGGCCGTGCGCGCCGTGCCCGCCCCGATCCGCGCATTCGAGGTCGGGCAATGCGCCACTCCGGTGCCGGTTTCCGCCATCGTGCCGATGGCAGCGTCGTCCAGGTGGATGCCATGGGCGTACCAGACATCCGAGCCGAGCCAGCCGAGCCGCTCCATGTACTGGGCGGGTGTGCAGCCGAATTTGTCCGCACAGTACTCCGCTTCATCGATCGTCTCGGCCAGATGGGTATGCAGGCGTACGCCGAGATCGCGTGCCAGCACAGCGGATTCGCGCAGTAACTCGGTCGTCACCGAGAACGGCGAACATGGCGCGAGTGCGATCCGGAGCATCGAATCGAATGACGAATCATGCCAGCGCGCAACGGCATCCGCGCTCGCGGTGAGAATGGCGTCGAGGGTCTCCACCACCTCGTCGGGCGGCAGCCCACCCGCACTCTGCCCGAGATCCATCGAGCCGCGCGTCGGATGGAATCGCAACCCCACCTCGGCGGCCGCGGCGATCTCCGCGCCGAGCAGGTCACCACCCGCGCGCGGGAAGACGTAATGGTGGTCGGTGGACGTGGTGCACCCCGTCCTGGCCAGCGCGGCGAGCGCACCGGTCGCGGCGACGCGAACCGCATCTTCATCGATGCCCGCCCAGATCGGGTAGAGCGTGGTGAGCCATTCGAACAGCGTGTTATCCGCGGCCAGACCCCGGGTGACCCATTGGTAGAGATGGTGATGGGTGTTCACCAGTCCGGGCGTGAGCAGGCAGCCACGGCCGTCGATGCGGTGCACATCCGCGCCGAGGTCGGGCGCATCACCCGCGCCGACCGCGGTGATCCGGTTGCCCTGCACCGTCACATACCCGCGGCGGTATTCGGTGCCGTGCGGATCGATGGTCGCCACGGCGCACCCGTCGATGACCGTCGTTGTCTTCATGCGCCTACGGTAGCCATGCGGGCCCGGCCTCCGGGGCATCTTCTCGCTGCACAGTGGCGTGGATGAGTCCGTAGGGCCGATCGTCGGCGTGAAAGACCTCGCCGTGGTTCTCGATGCCGAACCGACCGAGGTCGTAGTCGAAATGATGCTTATTCGGCGCGGCCAGCCGGATTTCGGCGAGCACCGGAAAGGCCTCGAGCGCGGCCTTGCCCATTTCGAAGAGCGTCTGCTGCATAGCCTTCGAATGCAGCGTCGCGAAAACCTCGACCATCCGCTGCCGGACGCCCGCGTACACCGCATCCCAGTCCACACCGGTTGTGGCGGCGAAACGCCACTGCGCGACGAGGGAGGTCGCGAGCATCCGGTCGTGCGTCGGGGCGAGGACGGTGAAATCGTCGGTGAGGAAGTCGGCGAACTCCGAGCCGGTCGACTTGAGGATCACCAGATCCTTGACCCCGCCGATGACCCAGGCCTGCTGCCGGTCGCCCTTGCCCGACACCGTGACCGTCGCGGTCCGCACCTCGGAACCCTGCCGCACCCAGGTGTGATCGTGCTCGCTGCCGTCGACGGTGACCCGCTGCCAGGCGTACTCCTCGACCTCGATGCGCGCGCTGTCGACGGGTGCGATCTCGTCGGCGAAATGCGCGGCGAGCGTCAGCGCATAGTCCTCGATCGGTTGCAGCCCAGGCTTTTTCGCATACGCGTAGGCGGTCTGCTTCTGGGTATCGGTGGGCAGCACCTTCGACTGGTCACCGGCGACATAGGCATCGGCGAAATCGCCACGCAGCACCGTGGATACGTTCACATCGCGGATTTCGTGACGCGGCTGGTCCCGGTAGATCCGGACGATGCGGTTCTCCGCCTTTCCGTACCGGTTGTCGGTCAGCACGATCGGCCCGGTCAGCTCCATGAATGGCTCAGCTCCCTCGGTAGGTGGAAAAGGCGAAGGGCGACAACAGCAATGGGACGTGGTAGTGCCGCTCCTCGATGACGACGAACGTGACGGCGACCTCCGGATAGAACGATTCGACCCCGCACTCGGCGAAATATGCGCCGGTAGCGAATACCAGCCGATATGTGCCGGGTGGCAATGCCGCACCGAGCGAGGCGATCCGGCCGTCGGCATCGGTGGCTCCGGAACCGACTACCTCGGTGTCGCGATAGAGCACCACCGCGATACCGGCCGCGGGCGCACCCGCGACGGCATCGAGGACATGTGTGCTGAGCGAGCTCATTCGGCAGCACCGACCAGCAACCGCGTCAACCGAATCCGATTGATCTGCGCCAATTCCGTTCGCATAACCCGCCTTTCGGTCTCGGGATCATTTCCGAGCCGGGCGGTGAGCAATTCCAGCAGTTCGTCCCCGGATTTACCGGTCGCACATACCAGATAGATATGGCCGAACTTCTTCTCATAGGCCAGATTGCCCTCGGCCAGCCCCGCCCGCACCGTATCCCCGGCCCCGGCCACCCCGGCCTGCTCGCGCGCCGATGCCGCGGTATCGGGCCGGGCGCCGATGCGCGGATGTCCGTCGAGTGCGCGATCGATCTGCGCCTCGGACAATTCGGCCAGCACCGCATCGGCCGTATCGAATAGGGCATCGACATTCGCGTACGGCCGCCCGGCAACCAGCGCCCGAGCCCATTCCGGCGCGGCGCAACACACGAGCAAGGCCGCATTCGCCTCCGCTTCGGGCAATGCGTTGAATTCCGCGAGGCCCAACCCGTCGGGTGTCATCGAACCAGCATCGAATACGACCGACCCGGTCGCCAGTCGAACAAGATAGATCACCTCCGGCGTGTCGCCTGCGCTGCCGTATTCGACCTGGGCGCGGATTTCGGAGATGGTCGGGCTCCATGTGGACGATCTACTACTGTCGACGTCAGAGCACTTTTCCGTAACCCACCGGCTACGCTGCCGGGCTACCGTCATTTCATGGCTGCATCACCCGAACCGGTCTGCGCGGGCATCGTCCTGGCCGCGGGCGCCGGAACACGCTACGGGATGCCCAAGGCATTGGCCGAGGGCGGCGCCTGGCTGCGGTCGGCGGTGGCGGCGTTGCGCGACGGTGGCTGCGATCCGGTGATCGTGGTGCTCGGCGCGACCGGACCTGCGCCGGACGCGGTCGACCTACCCGAGGGTGTCGATCACGTGTGGGCGGCGGACTGGGCGACCGGACTCGGGGCCTCGCTGCGGGCGGGTTTGCGAGCCGTCGCGCACACCCCCGCCGAGTACGTCGCGATCATGCCGGTGGATACCCCCGATGTCGGGGCCGATGTGGTCGCCCGGGTGGTCGGCGCGGCCTTCGCGGCACCCACCGGCCTGGCGCGAGCTGTGTTCCACGCCACACCCGGCCATCCCGTTGTCATGTCTCATAAGCACTGGACCTCGGTGTATCAAGCAGCTGTTAGAGATTCCGGCGGGCGCACCTATTTAGCCGGTAATAACGATATGGTGTGCGTCACGTGCGACGATTTGGCGACAGGCGATGATCGTGACTTCCCGGCCACGCCGCACGCGTGAGCGGAGCTGAACAGATGCGGGACATCGTCGACGACCTATTGCGGGTGTGGCATTCGGGCCGGACAGGTGGACTGGCCACCGTCGTGCGAACTGTAGGTTCCGGACCGCTGCCGGTCGGAACATCGATCCTGATAGATGCCAATGGCGCGGTCTACGGTTCACTCCTGGGCGGGAGCGTCGAGACGACCGTGATCGAGGCGGCCGCCGATGCCGCGCGCAGCGGTCGACGCGGACTGCACCGCTTCGGCGTCCCGCCGGGCGAGCCCGGATTGGACTCCGGCGGCATGGTCGATGTTTTCGTCGAGCCGTTCTCGCGCCGGGACTTTCCGGAATTCCCCTCCATAGCCGCGGAAATCGCCGCGCACCGCCGGGTTACCCTCTTCACCGTGGTGTGGAACCAGGATCCGGATCTGATCGGACAGCATCTGATCACCCCGCAGCGTCATGCGACGGAACTGGTCGCGCTGCCCGAATCCGACGTGTTCGTCGCCTCGTTCCCGCCGCCACCGCGGCTGATCATCTTCGGCGCCAACGCTTTTGCCGCAGCGCTGGCGGTCCAGGCCAAACTGCTCGGCTACCGCGTCACGATCTGCGATTCCCGCGACACCTTCGCAACACCCGAGGCCTTCCCTGGTGCCGAGGTGGTCGTCGACTGGCCGCACCGATACCTGAACACCCTGTCGGCGGCGGGCGAAATCGATAGCAGCACGGCGATTGTCGTCCTCGGGCACGATCCGACGTTCGAAATCCCGCTGCTCACCGTGGCACTGCGACTACCCGAACTGGGTTACCTCGCCGCGAACGGCTCCTGGTCCGCACACCTGAGACGCATCGAAGACCTACAAGCTGGCGGCTTCGACAACGCGACGCTCGCCCGCCTGCACTCCCCCGCCGGTCTCGATATCGGGGCACGCACCGCCGCCGAGGTCGCCGTTTCGATCGCCGCCGAACTGCTTGTCGCCCGGACCGGAACCGAGCGGCGGATCACCGAAAACCGGGACGTCGCACCGCAATTCAAGGAATTCCCGGCCAACGCCCCGGTGGCGCTCTAGCGCTACTTCAGGCCCGGATTCTCCGCATAAACCTCGCGCAGCACCGAGAGGTCGAACAGCTGGTCGGCCTTGATATCTATCTTGGCATTGCGCAGCGCGGCGATATTCTGCTCGATCAACTGATCGGTCATGGTCAGCAAACCATTGGCGGTCGAATCCGCGGAGACGACGAGGCCGTTCTGCGCGGTCGCCTCCTGGGTCTGTTCATTCAGATCGAGCTTCTGATCCTTGCCGTATACCTCGACCGCGAGTCGCGCCGATTCGGCCGGATTCGCGACCGCATCCTTCCAGCCCTTGATCTCGGCGATCAGGAAGGCCTTCAGCTTGTCGCGTTCCTTATCGATGGTGGACTGCTTGACGGTCAGGGTCTCGGCCACCAGCGGCAGGTTGTAATCGGCGAAGAGGAAGTTCGTATTCTGGAATCCCTTGGCGGTCAACGTGATCGGTTCATTGGTCACATAGCTGACCCAGCCGTCGACCTCGCCGTTGGCCAGCGGAGTCGGATCGTATTGCGCGGGCACGATGGTCACATCGCTCGGCTTCATGCCATTGGCGTTCAGCAGCGCGTTGAAGATCAGCTGATTGGTGTCCTGGACGCCGATCTTGCGGCCCTTCATGTCCTGCGGGGTCTTGATCGGCTTGGCGGCGGAGCTGACGATGCAGAACGGGTTCTTCTGATAGGTGGTCGCGACGATCTTGGCTGGTAGACCCTCCAGGATCGCGGGCGCGGTGGTCTGCGGAGCCGAGGTGCCGAGCCAGACCTTGCCGGTGTCCAAGCCTGCCTCGACCGAGGTGCTCGCCGCGCCACCGGCGATCAGATTCACCGAACCGAATCCGGCTTCCTTGTAGTAGCCCTTGGAATCGGCGAAGTATTCGCCCGCGAATTCGATGTTCTTCAGCCAGGACAGCTGGATCGCGACGGAACCGTACTTGGATCCGTCCGCCACCGACCCGCCCGACGAGTCTTTCGAATCATCGCCACATGCGGCAAGCAGGCTCGCACCGCCCAATGCGGCGCCGGCCAGCGCGGAGTAACGAAACAGGGATCGCCGGTTCAGGTTCGGCCCGAACGAAGAGCGTTGTACGGGGTTCATGAGCCGAATCTAAGGGGATTGGTGTTTCGATTTCTTTACTTTGGCGTTCCGAGCATTGATTTGCGAAAAACTGACTGGTCAGCGGCGACCCGCCTCGGGGCCGAAGCGGGCCAGCACCAGATTTTCGATGACGCCGACGATCGCGTACAGCAGCACCGAGACGATGGTCACGATCACGATCGAGGCCCACAGCTTGCTGTATTGGAAGGTCGGGATGGCGCGAATCAGACTGGCACCCAATCCCGTTCCGCTACCCAACCATTCACCGAGCAATGCGCCGATCAGCGCGCCGGGCACCGAAATTCGCGCGGCCGCGAAGACCGAGGGCAGGGCAGCGGGCACGGCGACCATGCGCAGTCCGGTCCAGCGGGAGCCGCCGTAGGCGGCCACCAGATCCATCGCCTGCCGCGGTGCATTGCGCAATCCGGCCATGATCATCACGAGCGCCGGGAAGAACACCACGATCGCCGCGAGCACCGTCACACCGGCCAATCCGCGCCCGAATACCAGCACGATGATCGGCGTCAGCGCCACCAGGGGCACCGACCGCAGCAGCATGGCCACCGGCATGAACGTCTGCTCGACCACCGCGAACGAGACGAACAGCGCCGCGACGACGAGTGCGGCCAGCATGCCGACACCGAAGCCGATCGCGGCGTCGCGCAGGGTGATCTGCAGGTCGTCGAAGATCGCCTGACGTGCGGTGTGTGCGCCGGAGGAGTTGAACAGGTACTTCCAGATATCGCTGGGCGTTTTGCCTACTCGCGGGCCGACCTGGGGGAAGGCCTTCAGGAAGACGTACCAGATCACCAGCATCAGCAGGAGTGCGGTGACCAGAGGGAACAGGAAGCGGCCGATCCTGGTCAGCACAGCGAGCGTCCCCGCGGCGGCACCGCGTTGGGGCCGCGTGCTCTCCACGGCGGGCGGTGCGGGGGCAGTCACGTTGTCCACCGGCCCGAGTTCGTCAGTCATCTCACTCCTCCAAACGATGGGCGCGGCGGCCCGCGCGGTCTCGTCCGGCGCACACTGTTTCACCCACCGCGCGCCTCCTGGCTCGGCGCACGCCAACATGTTCGCGCCAGAATTCATCCGGCGACCGCGGGGCGCTGATTTGTGCGCGGCTCATCTCTGCTCCTGCGCGGTCCACGGGGTGACCAGTCGAGCGACCAAAGCGACAATCGCGTAGCCGAGGCCCGCGAGGGCGGCGGCGGCCAGGGCCATGCCCCAGGTTCGCGGCACGTTGTACGCGGTCTGCGCGGCGGTCAGCGCGACACCGATGCCGCTGTCCACCCCGCCGAGGTATTCGCCGATGATCGCGCCGAGCACGGCCGACGGCGCGGCAATCTTCAACGCCGCGAACAGATTCGGCAGTGCGGCGATCGCCTGCACGCGGTAGAGCTGCTGCCAGCGACCGCCGCCGTAGGCGCGGATCAGGTCGAGGCTGGTGACATCGGCCGAGCGCAATCCGGTGACCGTGCCGACCATGGTGGTGAAGAAGCAGTACATCGCCGCGAGGAAGACCGTTGGGGTGCGTCCGCCGAAGACCACCAGGATGATCGGTCCGAGCGCGAGCAGCGGGATGCAGTAACTGAGGATGGCGAGCTGGGTCGCCAGCGGTTCGATCCAGGGCATCAGCACGATGAGCATCGCCAGCGCGATGGCCAGCGCGTTGCCCCAGATGAACCCCTTCAGCGCACCGAGCGCGGTGATCCGGAAGTTGGGGCCGTACAGATCCCGGCCATCGGTGTACATGGTGTGCAGGACAGTCCACGGACTCGGGATCGTCCCACCCGCAACCTCCAGCGCGGCCAGCAGCCACCAGATCGCGATCAATCCGAGGACGCCGATCAGTCCGCCGATCCGTTTCATGCCGCACCCCCTCGACGGTGTCGGCGACACGGCACCGATCCGGTCCAGTGGCGCTCGGCTGTGTTCATTGTTCGCTCGCTCATGCGACTCCCCCTTTGCCGGATTTCCCGAAGAGCAGCTCCGATAGGTAATCGTGCAGCCTGTGGAATTCCGGCGTGCGCATCATCTCGGGCGTACGCGGGCGCGGCAGATCGATCTTCACCAGTTCCAGCACCCGGCCCGGCCGCGGACTCATCACCGCGACGACATCGGAGAGGAAGACCGCCTCGGCGATACCGTGCGTGACCATCAGGGTGGTCGCGGGCTTCTCGGTCCAGATCCGCAGCAGTTCCAGATTCAGCCGCTGTCTGGTCATATCGTCGAGAGCGCCGAACGGTTCGTCGAGCAGCAGCACGGTCGGCTTCACCACCAGTGCGCGCGCGATCGAAACACGTTGGCGCATACCACCGGACAGCTGCGCCGGTTTGGCCTTCTCGAAGCCCTCCAAGCCGACCAGCCGCACCAGATCCGCGATCAGTCCCGGATCCGGCGAGATCCCCGCGACCTGTAGGGGCAGTTTGATATTGGATTCCACCGAACGCCACGGCAGCAGCGCCGAATCCTGGAAGGCGATGCCGAGTTCATGGCGGCTGCGCAGTTGGGCGGGGGTCTCACCGTCGATGAGCGTCTTGCCCGCGGTCGGTGTCTCCAGTCCGGCCAGGATGCGCAGCACCGTCGATTTACCGCAGCCGGATGGTCCGAGCAGGGACAGGAACGCGCCCTGTTCGGTATGCAGCTCCACATCGTCGAGCGCCTGCACCGTCTTCCGGCCGACCCGGAATGTCTTCGTCAAACCGCTGATGTGGATGCCCGTCCCGCCGGTGGGCTCCTCGGTACCGCTCGCCGTCATGACCAAAACACTAGGAGCAGGTCGTTGCACGGATATTGCGAATCGCCACCCCAGATTGCGCAATCGTTACGCGACTTTCGATCCGCGTGCGTCGAATCCGCAGGTTGGGATGAGATATCGACCCGCCCCGGTTACAGCGGGGGTGAACCCACTTTTCGCGCTGCTCGACGCCAAGCTGCATATCGCGGGCTCGGAGATCCTCTGGCGCGAGATCATCGGCAATGGATTCGGTCTGGCCTCCGCGGTCGGCGGTATGCGGCGGCGGGTGTGGGCGTGGCCGATCGGGATCGCGGGCAATGCACTGCTGTTCACCGTTTTCGTCGGCGGAATATTCAACACGCCACAGCATTTGAATATGGCCGGACAGGCCGGTCGTCAGCTGATGTTCATCGCGGTCAGCGTGTACGGCTGGTGGAGTTGGTATCGGCATGCGCGCGCCGAAACCGGCCTCGAACATCGCGGCGTCGTGCCGCGCTGGGCCAGCGGGCGCGAACGGCTGGTGCTGGTGGCCGCGATGTTGGTCGGCACGGCCGCATTCGCCCGATTGTTCGCGTTGATCGGTTCCTACGGGCCGTGGGCGGAGGCGTGGATCTTCACCGGATCGGTGCTGGCGACCTATGGCATGGCGCGCGGGCTCGCCGAATTCTGGCTGATCTGGATCGCCGTCGATCTCGTCGGCGTGCCGTTGCTGCTGAAGGCGGGCTACTACCCGTCGGCGACGCTGTATCTGATCTATGCGGGCTTCGTCGCGTGGGGCTTCGCCGTATGGGCGCGCACCCTGCGCAAATCGGCTCCCGTGGTCGCTGATCTCGCGCCTCTGCGTCCCTAGCAACTTTTTCCGCAACCTCCGATGAATCGGCGCGGCGACGCCGGTATGTACCCGCAAACCCATCGGAGGAATGCAATGAAGATGACCACGGGACAGCGCTGGGTACTGGCGCTGACATCACTCGCGGGTTTGATGATCGTGCTCGACGCACTGGTCGTCACGACCGCGATGCATGCGATCCAGCTCGATCTGCACGCATCGATCGGCGAGCTGGAATGGACGATCAATGCCTACAACCTGAGTTTCGCGGTGCTGTTGATGGCGGGCGCGGCGCTCGGCGACCGGTACGGCCGCAGACGGGTGCTCGTCGGCGGGCTGGCGTTGTTCAGCGCGGCCTCCGCCGGATGCGCGCTCGCACCGAATCTGGGTCTGTTGATCGCCGCGCGGACGGCGCAGGGCATCGGGGCCGCCGCCGTCATGCCCGTGGCGGTGGCCTTGCTCTCGGCGGCGTTCCAGCCGCAGCAGCGGACCAAGGCGCTCGGATTATTCGCGGCGGCAACCGGATTGGCCACCCTCGGCGGACCGCTCGTCGGGGGTGCGGTGGTGCAGGGCCTGGCCTGGCAGTGGATCTTCTGGTTGAACCTGCCGATCGGGGCGGTGCTGATTCCATTGGTGCGCACGCGGCTGGCCGAAAGTGTGGGCGAGGCACGCAGGTTGGACTTTCCCGGGATCGCGTTGGTGAGCGTCGCCGCCTTCGGCATTGTCTGGGCTCTTATTCGGGGCAATGAATCCGGTTGGACCGGCGCGGAAGTCACGCTCGCTTTCCTGGCAGGCGCGGTGGCGCTGATCGGATTCGTACGCTGGGAGCTGCGCACCGCCGCGCCGCTGATTCCCATGCGCTTCTTCGCCTCGCGCGCATTCTCCGCGGGCAATGCGGTCGGATTCCTGTTGGCCGCCTCGATTTTCAGTGGCGCGTTCTTCTTCGCCCAGTTCCTGCAGATCGTGCAGCAGCAAGGCCCGCTCGGTGCCGGGCTGCGCTTGGCGCCGTGGACGATCACCCTGTTCCTGGTGGCGCCGATCGCGGGCAAGCAGGTCAACCGGTTCGGTGAACGTCCGCTGGTTGTCACCGGTTTGCTCATGCAGGCCGTCGGCTACGGGTGGATCGCCCTAACCGCCGGACCGGACCTGTCGTACACCGCGATGATCGCGCCCTTCGTCATCTCCGGCGTCGGCGTGTCGATGGCGATTCCCGCCGCGCAGAGTGCGGTGCTGCGCGCCGTTCCGATGCCCGCCGTCGGCGCCGCGTCGGGCACATACAACACTCTGCGCCAACTCGGTGGCGCCTTCGGAATCGCGGTCCCCGCGGCTGTTTTCGCGGTGGTGGGCGGCTTCACCGGCGCGCGGGACTTCAGCGACGGCTTCGCGGCCGCCATCGGTACCGCCGCTTTGCTCGCGCTCCTCGGCGCCGCGATCGGCCTGTTGATTCCGGCCGGTGCGCCCATTCCCGCACCCATCGAGCCGGTTTCGGCGGAACCCGCGGGACCACCGAGCGACGGGTCGGCCTCCGCCCCTGCGGGCACACCGAGCAGCGCGATGACCTCCGCCCCTGCGGGCACACCGAGCAGCGCGATGACCTCCGCCCCTGCGGGCACACCGAGCGGCGCGATGACCTCCGACTCGGCAGCTCGCGAGGACCGCACCGGGGTGAAGGCATGACCAGCACCACAGATTCCTCGGTAGGTTGTGCACCCATGACGGTCAGTGCGGATTTCGCGGCGCGCACCGCGCCCTACCGGCCCGAACTACTCGCGCACTGCTATCGGATGCTCGGCTCGATCCATGACGCCGAGGATCTGGTGCAGGAGACGATGCTGCGAGCATGGCGCGCGGCCGATCGCTATGACGAAGCGCGGGCGTCGCTGCGCACCTGGCTGTATCGGATCGCCACCAACGCCTGCCTGACCGCGCTCGAACAGCGCGGCAGGCGGGCGCTGCCCACCGGACTCGGCGGGCCCAGCGATACCGTGGTCGCCAAACCGGAGCGCCATCCCGAAATCCCCTGGCTGGAACCGATTCCCGATACCCTGCTCGGCACCGCCGCCGACGATCCGGCAACCGTGATCGCGGCCCGCAGCGGCATCCGGCTCGCATTCATCGCGGCCCTGCAATATCTACCCGCCAGGCAGCGCGCGGTCCTGATCCTGCGCGACGTACTCGCATGGTCCGCGGCCGAAGTCGCCGACCTGCTCGAAACCACTACCGCCGCGGTCAACAGCGCACTGCAACGCGCCCACGCCCAATTGGAGAAAGACGCCCCCATGCTCGACCACATATCGGAATCGTTGAGCCCGGACGAACGCGCGATGATCGACCGATACGTAACCACCTTCGGCAATGCCGACATGGCTTCCTTCGCCGAGCTCCTACGCGACGATGTCGTCCTCGAAATGCCGCCCGCCCTGCTCTGGTTCGCGGGCCGCGCCCACGTCGTCGAATTCTTCACCGACAAGTGCGGTTCCACACCCGGCGAGTGGCGCGCAATCCCGACCTCCGCCAACACCCAACCCGCGATCGCCTACTACCGCCGCGACGAAACCGACACCTACCACGCACATTCCATCCACCTACTCACCCTCCGCGACACGGCCATCGACCGAATCACGGTCTTCCTGGATGCCACCCTCTTCCCCGGCTTCGGCCTACCGGCCACCCTCTGAACGGTTCTTCGAAGGTCGGGTCGGCTGGGACGGACCGGGCCGCGGTACTCAATGCCTTCGGCCTGTCCGATCCGGTGGCGGTGACCTGGTCGATAGGCACCGCCACCTGGCAGGGCCACGACTCGAGACACAGCCGCACCGCTTACGACGAGCATGCCGATTGCGCCCGGATGTATGTGAGTCCCGTGCTCGACGGTTGGACCCTGGTGTTCGGCACACCCCTTGCCGATGGAGAACTCGCTCGCCACGATCACGAGTTGAACCGGCTGCTCGACATCGAGGGCGATTACACCTCGGACGGCCGCGAACACCAGCAGCGGCAAGCCCGCTGCGCGGCCCTGAGCGAGCAGTTCGGGCAGGCGCACTGGTACGGCCAGAACTACGAAGCCCCCTAAACCACGTCCACCCGGACCCCGGCCCCTCGAATCGTCGCCACCGCACCCGGATCCGCATCCGAATCCGTCACGAGCACATCGACCTGCTCGATCCCGCAAATCCGAGCCAATGCCGAGCGCTCCAGTTTGTCCGCGGTGGCGACAACCATCACATGCCCGGACCGCCGCACCATCTCGGTGGTCACCCCCGCTTCGTCGATGTGCCGACACTGTGCGCCGCCCTCGGCGGAAATCGCATTGACGCCGAGAATCAGCGCATCCAAACGCAATTCGGCCAACGCTCGCTCGGCCAGCGGCCCGTGCAGCTCATAGGATTCCCGCCGCGCCACCCCGCCCAGCACGATCGTGCGCATATGCGGTCGCAGCACCATCTCACCCGCGATATTGAGCGCGTTGGTGACGATGGTCAGTTGGTCGCCAGTGGCATTCGCCAAATCGGCCCGCCCGGCCAATGCCCGCGCCACGGCGGTCGTCGTTGTCCCGCCGTTCATTCCGACTACCGCATTCGGTTCGACAAGTCCCGCAGCATGTTCCGCGATCCGCTGCTTCGCCTCGTCCGCACCCTGCCGGTAGCGCGCGGGCAGGTCGTAGGCGACCGAAGTCGCGACCACACCGCCGTGCGTCCGGGTCGCCAACTGCTGTTCGGCGAGTGCGGTGAAGTCGCGGCGCACCGTCGCCGGGGAAACACCGAGGCGTTCGGCGGCTTCTTCAACCGAGAGCCGCCCGGTTTCGGCGAGCAGTTCCAGCAGTCGGTTCCATCGCTGCGGCCGGTCCGTCGGTCCGGTCATTTCATATCTTCCCGCCCGCGCGGACGACCTGCCGTTTTTCCATGCACGTGAACAATCTGACCACAGGCGCGTGCCGACGGTAGAGATTCGGCCGCCGTATTGCCAAGCCGGACACCTATCACCGCGCCCGCAACCCATCGAGCACGAGATCGACCACCCGACGAACCGCCTCCGGATGCGACTCACCGGCCCGGGTGTAGATCTGCAAGGTCATCAGCCCGGCCACCTCGCCGGGCTCGATATCCGCGCGCATGGCACCGGCGGCCTGCGCCTCCCTGGTCATCCGCGAGACCGACTCGACAATCCGCCCCCGCACCTCGTGCAATCGCGGATCGGCCTGGATCTCGACATGCAGATTCGGCTCGATCGCCGCCGCCAACGCCCCGACCCGGCGCTGCGCGCACTCGTGCAGCAACCGCGAAAGCGCAGGCCACGCCGCGCCCTCCTGCTCCAATGCGGTCGCCGCCAATTGGTCCAGATCCGCGAGGTAGGACTGGGCCGTCTCGGCGATCAACGCATCCCGGTCCGGGAAGTGCCGATACAGCGTGCCGACACCCACGCCCGCCCGATCCGCGATCTCCTTCATCGGCACATCGACCCCTTGCTCCCGGAAGGTCACCAGCGCCGCGGCAATGATCTGATCCCGGTTGTTCCTGGCGTCCGCCCTCTTCGGACCGATCGTCGCCCTCACCTCCAAGTTTAAGTGGACGAAATCCTTCCGCTTACTGTACGCTCCACTAAACGGACGAAATTCGTCCACTTAGCCGAAAGGTGTTGTCATGAACAAGACGGTTCTGATCTCGGGCGCGGGCATCGGCGGCTCGACCCTGGCGTACTGGCTGGCCGACCGCGGATTCCAGGTCACGGTGGTCGAGCGGGCGACGGGGCAGCGCTCCAGCGGAAATCCGGTCGACGTAAAGGGACCCGCCATCGATGTGGTCGAGCGCATGGGCATCATGCCGAAACTGCGAGCCGCGAATTCCGCTGTGTCCCAGATGAATTTCGTCAACGCGAGCGGCCGCCGCGTCGCCCGGGTCGACCTGAAGGCCTTCCAGGGATCGGCGGGCGACCGCGAAGTCGAGGTCCCGCGAGCCGATCTCGCCGCGATCCTGCTCGACGCGAGCCGTGACAATGCCGAATTCCTTTGGGGCGACAGCATTACCGGCCTGGCACAGCACACCGACGGCGTCGACGTCACCTTCGAACACGCCCGACCCCGCCGGTTCGACTTCGTAATCGGCGCGGACGGCCTGCATTCGGTGGTGCGCCGCCTGACCTTCGGCGACGAATCCGAATTCGTCCGGCATATGGGCATCTACATCGCCACCATCCGGCTCGATGAGCCATTCGGCAGCGACCGCGAAGTTCTCATCTACAACACACCGGGACGGGCACTGTCGGTGCACCCGACGAAGGGTCGCGCCCTCGCGGCATTCATGTTCCGGCACCAGGGCGTACCCGGTTTCGATCACCGCGATACCGAACTGCACAAGCGCCTGGTCATCGAGGCCTTCACCGATCAGGGCTGGCGGGTCCCCGAATTGCTGGATCGTGTCCGCGACACCGACGACCTGTTCTTCGACTCCGTCAGCAAGGGCGAGTTGCCGCGTTGGTCGGACGGACGTGTCGCCCTGCTCGGTGACGCCGCATCCTGCGTCTCACTGTTCGGCGACGGCTCCACCCTCGCGATCGCCGGTGCGTACACGTTGGCGGAGGAACTGGCGGCCACACCGGAGGACCACGTGGCGGCGTTCCAGCGCTACGAGACCCGGCACCGGGTGCTGGTCGATCCCAAACTCAACGGCGTTGCCGCTGCTGCATCGATGCTCATTCCGGCGACGAAGGCCGGAATCGCACTGCGCAATACCGCAACTCGGGCCCTCCCCGCTGTCACGGCCATCCGCGATCGTGCCCGATGCGCCGCTTAAATCCCGCCGTCAGTTCAGCGCAAGCCCGGAATTCACGAAATACGCGATCTCCTCGCATATTTCATCGAGTGACACCTCGGTATCGGTATGGGTGGTTCGCACCAACTCCTGGGCCAGCGAATTCACCGCGCCGATCACCGCGAGCGCGAACAGATCGAACCGGCGCGCCTTGGTCTCGCCGCGCTCGACGGCTCGCTCCGCCTCGCTGATCAGCAGCGATGAGAGCAGGCGGCGCTGCTGCCTGCGCCAATCCTCCACGGCCGAACTGACGCCGACCACTTCGACGTAACACACCCGCGCCGACCGGTGATCGGCACAGGTCACCTCGAGATAGGCCCGGAAACTGTCGACGACCCGCGTCGAAAGCGGCTGGCCCGCAGTCTTCGACATACTTTCCAGCGCTCGTTCGACCGCATGCGAGGTAATGCGATTGACCAGCGCGATCAACAGGGCCTCGCGACTGCCCATATCTTCGTAGAAACTACGGGTAGAAACATTCGCGACGGCACACAGCCGTTCGATCGAGGTGGCCGCATAGCCCTGGGTGCCGAATAATTCCAGCGCGGCATCGATGAGTCGCGCCTGCCGCTGAGCTACCCGCTGCTCCTTGGACAGCCCGCCGTAATTGCGGCCCTCCCTGCGTTCGTCATCCTGCCGTGCCACGGATTCGATGCTACCGGCCGGAAGCGCCTACCCCGGAGCACGGACATCCGGCGGCCTGCGCATTCATCGTCGAAAACGGCGGGGGCACAAGACCGCCCGTCGTCGGACGATTACTTGACACTGCCCGCGGTAAGCCCTGCGACCAGGCGCTTCTCGATGAAGGCGAACAGAATGACCACCGGAACGATGCCCACCGTGGAGATCGCGAAGACGTACTGCCACGCCGTGTCGTATTGCCCGACGAATTTGGTCAGCGCCACCGACAGCGGCTGATTCTCCGGCGTGGTCAGCACCACCAGGCTCGCCGCGAATTCGTTCCAGCAGGCCACTACCACGAAGATCGTCGCGGTGACGATGCCGGGCCAGACCAGCGGCAGGCTCACCCGGACCAGGATCTGCCAGCGGCTCAGACCGTCGAGCTGCGCGGCCTCCTCGATCTCCACCGGAATGGCGGCGAAGAAGCTGTGCAGGATCCACACCGCGAATGAGAGATTGAACGCGGCGTTCACCAGGATCATGGCCAGCCAGGTGTCATTGATGCCGAGGGTGAAGAACTGCCGGATCAGTCCGGTCACCAATACCGTCGGCTGCAACATCTGGGTGACCAGCACCAGCGCGAGGAATATCGCGCGCCCCGGAAACTTGTGCCGCGCCGTGTAATACGCGGCCGGGATGGCCACGAAGAGCACCAGCAAAGTGGCGCAGACCGAGATGACAACCGTGCTCACCAGGTTGTACGGCAGCGGCGTCTCCGGGGTGTCCCACATGGTGGAGTAGTTGTCCGGGTGCCAGGTTTCGGGCAGATACGTCGGCGGGATGCGCAGGATTTCGGCGCGGCTCTTCAGCGAGCCGAGCACCATCACCACGAACGGGGTCAGGAAGATGACGGCGAGCACCACCCCGACCGCGGTGAGTTCCCACCGCCGCCGCCGAGTTCGGCCGGTCGGGACCTCGACATCCGTGGTGTCCGGCGGGATGTCCACACCCTCGATGTGAATGTCGGCCTGTGTCGTCATGCGTCCACCTGCTGGGTCGGCTTGATGACCTTCACATAGATCGCGATGATGACCACGATCAGCGCGAAGTTGAGCACGCTCATGGCGGCGGCGGTGTCGAGCTGCTGGTTCTGCCGGATCAGCTTGAAGGTCAACGTCGTTGTCGTATCCGCACCGAAGCCCGCGATACCGCCGGTGATCACCTGCAGAATGGGCAGCGAGTTGAACACATTGATGATGTTGATGATCGTCGCCACCGCGATCGCCGGACGCAATTGCGGCAGGGTGAGGTATCGATAGCGCTGCCACGCATTGGCGCCGTCTACCCGGCCCGCCTCATCGATCTCGGCCGGAATCGATTGCAGCCCGGCCAGGATCGTGTAGGTGGTGAACGGGATCGAGACGAAGACCGCGACGCCGATCGCCACCAGGAAGGCGGGCGTCGGCTGTTTGGTGAAGCCGTAACCCCGGTCCAGCAGCCCGATATCGACCAGGAACCGGTTGGCGATGCCGACATCGGGATCGAGCATGTAATAGAAGATGGTCGTCGTCATCACCACCGAGGCCGCCCACGGGACCAGGATCGCCATCCGCACCGCGGTGCGTCCCGGGAAATCCTTGTTCAGGAACTGCGCCAGCCCCGCCGAGAGCACCAGGGTGATCAGCACGACGCTGACCACCCAGACCACGGTATGCGCCAATACCGATCCCAATTCGCTGATATCGAACAGGTTTCGGTAGTTGGCCAGTCCGGCGGGACCGCGGTCCTGTCCGTAGGCGCTCAGGTCCCGGGTGCTGGTCCAGACCATATAGCCGACCGGGAACGCGACAATCGCCGCGATCAGCAGCAGAGTCGGCCCGATCCAGGGGACGGCCCGCAGTGTCGAGTTCTTCCCTGAAAGTACCCGGGTACCTGTGCGCCCCACGCTATTTCGCTGCTTCCTGAATCCGCTGCAACACCTGTGCCGGGTCCGCACCTTGGGCGATGGTGCCCATCTGCTGATGCATGGCGCCCTGCACCGCAGCCCATTTCGGGTTATTGCTCGGGTAGAACTTGGCCACCGGCAGGGTCGCCGCGAAGGCCTTGGTCACCGGGTCGTCGGCGAGCACGGCGGTGGCACTGGTCGTGATCGGGATGAAGTGCTCGTTCTTGACGAAGTTCGAGTACACATTCGCCGAGTAGAAGAAGTCGAGGAACTTCTTGATCGTCTCGGCCTTCTTACCGTCCTTCTTGAATGCCATCAGGTGATCGGCCACGCCCAGCGTGACAGGCGCACCGTCCTTGGTCGGCGTGGGCGCGGTGGCGTACTTCAGACCCGGATTCTTATCGGCGATCTGGGCGATGGTGGGCGGCAGCCCCTCGATCATTCCGACCTTGCCCTGGATGAACGAATTGATGACGTCCTTGCGGTTGGTCGCACCCGGATTCGGCTGGGTGACACCGGCGTCGAAGATCTCCCGCATAGCCTTGACCCCCTCCAGGTTCTGCGGGGTATCCACGGTGATCTTGTCGTCATCGGACCAGTTGCCACCGGCACCGAAGGTCCACAGCGACGTCTCGGCCTGCGATTCCTCACTGCCCAGCGGCAGACCGTAGCCGGAAACACCGCCGCCGAGCGCCTGGATCTTCTTGGCGGCATCGGTCAGCTCGGCCCAGGTCTTGGGCGGCGTGCTCACCCCCGCCTTCGCGAACAGGTCGGTGTTGTAGAACAGGGTGCGCGTGGAGGCGAACAGCGGCATCGCATACTGCGTGCCGTTCAGCGAGGCGTTCTTGGCGAAGCCGGGCTGTACATCCGACAGCACATTCGGGGAGACGACCTCGGATACCGGATAGAGCATGCCGTCACCGGCGAAGCTCGCGTAGGCGTCGATATTCAGCAGATCCGGGGTGGTGGACTTGGACTGCAGCTTGGTCTTCACCACATCGTTGATCGACTCCCATGACTCCATCTGCAGGTTGACCTTGTAGCCGGGGTTCTGCTTCTGGAAGTCGTCGATGATCCGGTCCCACAGCGCCTTCGTGCCATTGGCACCGTCGCTGTAGGCGGGAGCCAGGAAGTTGATCGTCGTATCGGAGTCGGCCGAATCCTTGGAGCCGAAACCACAGGACGAGACGGCGAGCGCGAGGCCGGTGACCATCGCGATCCCCGCGAGGACGCCGTGGAGGGGTCTTTTCACGAGCAGAACCTTTCAAATTTTCACTCCGGGCGCTACCGCAGCGCCGATGATGGAGCGAACGAATCGCTTGTCCAACAGGCTAGACCCAGCATTGATCACATGTGACTGATTTGCTCAAAAATTTGACATGAACGATCACCGAGAGTGATCCTGTTGTTGTGCCGATTTCCGCTCACCCCACCCCCGTGACTCATCTGGCCGCCGAAGTCGCCACCCAGCCGGACGACTGGGTTCGCGCCGAGACCACCGCCGCCGAGCACCGCGCCGTACTGCCCCAACCGGGTGAGCGTGTCGCCGTCATCGGTTGCGGCACTTCGCTGTTCATGTCCCGTGCCATCGCGTCACTGCGCGAGAGTTCGGGGCAGGGCATTACCGATGCCTGGCCGGCGAGCGAGGTCCGCGGCGATCGTGATTACGACCGCTACCTGGTCATCTGCCGCTCCGGCACCACCACCGAGGTGGTCGATGCCATGCGGGCGATACCGGCGCGCATTCCGCGCACCGTCATCTGCAGCAGTCCGGGCACCCCGGTGCTCGACCTGGGTGATCCGATCCTGATCGACGAGGTCGACGAGCAGTCGGTGGTGCAGACCCGTTTCGCGACAACCGCGCTGGCGATTCTGCGCTGGCATCTCGGCGAGGATCTGCGTCCGGCCATCGAGCAGGCCAGGGCCGTACTCGCCGAGGATCCGGCTACGGCACTGGCGGACGTGCGTCGTGCCGAGCAGATCAGCTTCGTCGGGATGGGTTTCGCGGCCGCGATCGCCGAGGAGGCGGGGCTCAAGCTGCGCGAATCCTGCCAGTCCTGGACCGAGTCGTATCTGCAGACCGAATACCGGCACGGACCGATCAGCATCTCCACCCCCGGCCGCGCCGTCTGGGCCTTCGGACCGCTCGTCCCCAATTTCGCGCAGGACGTGGCCGTCACCGGAGCGCACTTCGAACATCGCGATATCGATCCGATGGCCGATCTGGTGCGGGTGCACCAGCTCTGTGTGCTGCGCGCCGCCGACCAAGGGCTCGACCCGGATCATCCGCGCAACCTCAACCGTTCCGTCGTTCTGGATCGGTGAGCGGTCGCTACCAGGAACTACTGTGCGGTTATGGGAACGGAACAGCCCCCGACCACCGTGCACCGTGACGTTCGCGCGGACCGCACGGACGTGGCGACCTCGGCGGTGCCGGACGCCGCGGCAGCGCCGGGGCCGGTTGCGCAACAGCAGCCGGTCACGGCGTTGACCGATGATCTGCTGGTGCTCGGCCTCGATGTCGGCGGCACCACGATGAAAGGTGAGGTCACCGATGCCGCGGGCACGGTGCTCGCTTCGGGCGTGGTGGCCACGCCGCAGGGCGAGGCGGCCTTCGAAACCATAGGAGCACTCGGCGATCAACTGCTGGCGGAGTTGACCGATGACCAGCGCGACCGCGTCGCGCGCGCGGCGGTACTACTGCCGGGCATCGTCGATCCGGTCCGTTCGATCGCGGTATTCAGCAGCAATGTCGGTTGGCGCGATGTGCACATCGGCGATCGGTTCATCGAGCGCTGGGGCATGCCGGTGCTGATCGAGCACGATGTCGCGGTGGCGGGCTGGGCCGAATGGCGGTTCGGCGCCGGGCGCGGCCACGATGACGTCTGCGTGGTCATTCTGGGGACCGGCATCAGCGGCACTCTTTCCGTCGGTGGCCGTTTGATGCGCAGCGCGTACGGGCAGACCGGCGAATACGGACACATCCCCGTGCGGCACGCCGACGGATTGCGCTGCCCCTGCGGCAATATCGGCTGCGTGGAGACCGTGGCGTCCGGCGCAGCCATCGCCCGCGCCTACGCGAAGCGAACTGGTCACGAAACAGCCAGCGCGGCTGATGTTTTCGCGATACTTGATACCGATCCCGACGCCAAGGCCGTGGTCGCCGAAGCGATCAGCGCACTTGCCGACGGACTGCTCGGCATCATCCATGCGGCCTGTCCCGAGCTGATCATCCTCGGCGGCGGCCTGGCCGGGGCCGGACCCGCGCTGACCGAACCCCTGCACCACACCATTGCCGAACGCCTGCGCGTGGTGCCCGCGCCGCGGGTTATGCTCGGCGAGTTCGGTGTTCGCGCGGGGCTCATGGGTGCGGCACTGTTCGCCAGACAGGGAGCACTCACGTGACTCGCGTCGAGAGCAGTGCTGGTCCAGTGCGTCGGAGGCGGCGCATCGAACCGATGGGTTCGACCCCACGCTGCGAAAAGCTGGTCGGCAATATGGCGCTCGCCCATGCAAGGGTGCCCGGATGAGTCTCGAGATTCGCGGACGGATCGTTTCTGCGACATCGGAATTCGACGACGGCGTCGTGTCGGTCCGCGCAGGCCGGATCGACAAAGTGCGCTCGCTCGCGGACTGGGTTGCCGCACATCCGGATTCGGCAGTGCCGCCATTTTCCGGCACCGTACTGCCCGGCCTCGTCGATATTCACAACCACGGCGGCTTCGGCCATCGGTTCGACACCGTCGACTGCGCCGAGGCCCGCGCGGCCGCCGAGTTCCATCACACGCACGGCTCCACCACCGTGCTGGCCAGCGTTGTCACCGGCGCCGCGCCCGACATGATCGCGCAGGTCGCTGCGCTGCGATCCTTGGCGGCGGAGGGCACCATCGGCGGAATCCATGCCGAGGGACCGTTTCTGGCCGCCGCACGGTGTGGCGCGCAGGATCCCCGATATCTGCGCGATCCCGATCTCGAGCTGACCGAACAGCTGCTCGCTGCCGCCGACGGACATCTGCGGGTCATGACGCTCGCCCCGGAGCTGCCGGGATTCGACAAGGTCGCCCAACGTCTTTCCGACGCCGATGTGGTGGTGTCGCTCGGCCACAGCGATACCGATTTCACCCGGTTCCGACAGGCACTGCGCCCCAGTGGATTCGGCAGTCTGGTCACACACTTGGCGAATGGAATGCCGCCACTGCATCACCGAACGCCGGGTCCGGTGGCCGCCGCACTCGTCGGCGCGGCGCAACGCCAGGTCGTCGTCGAGCTGATCGGCGACGGCGTGCACGTCGACTCCGGTTTCGGCGCCTTGGTTTTCGCGACCGCGCCCGCACGGGTCGCGCTGATCACCGATGCGATGCAGGCAGCGGGCATGCCAGACGGCGAATATCAGCTCGGTCCGCAAGTCGTGCATGTCGCCGATGGCGTGGCCCGGATAGCCAATGGGTCCATCGCGGGCGGCACCGCCCACCTCCTGCGCTGCCTCGCCTGGGCCGTCCGAGAATGCGGTGTGCCACTGCGCGAGGCGGTGATCGCCGCCACTTCGGTTCCGGCCGCGGCGGCAGGACTGGGCAATGTGGGCGACCTCAGGACCGACCATTTCGCCGACCTGCTGATAGTCGATGACAATCTGCAGTTGCGCCGGGTGCTCAGACGTGGACAGTTGTTGACGTGATCCTCACCGTGACAATGAATCCCGCCTACGACATGACCTACCGGGTAGAGCATTTCGAGCGCGGCCAGGCCCATCGGGTCCGTTCGGTCGAGCAGCGCATCGGCGGCAAGGGCATCAATGTGACCCGGGTGCTCAATCAGCTCGGGAAATATGCCAGGGCAACGGGATTCTCCGACCACGCCTTCGCGGCCGCCGCCGAGCTGGAGATGCCGGTCGACTTCGTGCACGCACTGCCCTGGGTCCGGCGCACGGTGGTGATCAGCGAATCGGGCGACGGCACCGCGACCGCACTGTGGGAGCCGGGTGCACGCGTGTCGAATCCGCATGCCGCCGAACAGCTCTCGGTACGCGTTTCGGGGATGCTGCCCGATATCAACGGCCTGGTCATCTCGGGATCGCTGCCGGGCGGCATCGCCCACGGCCTGCCCGCCGAAATCGCGCGCACCGCCATCGCCGCCGGTGTCCCGACCGTCTGCGATGTCGACGGCGAGTCATTGCGCCTGGCCGCGCAGGTCCCCGGCATCGTGCTGATGCCGAATACCGAAGAGCTGGAACGCCTCACCGGACGAGTCCCGGTGACCCCGGACGAAGTCGCCACGGCCGCACTGCCGCTCATCGAACGCGGTGTGCGCGCCGTCATCGCCACCCGCGGCGCCGAGGGCATGGTCGTGGTCACCGCCGAGGGCGCGTGGTCGGCGGCCCTGCCCGAACCACTCGCCGGAAATCCCACCGGCGCGGGTGATTCCGCGACAGCCGCGGTGATCGCGGCCCTGTCGGATGCGAAAGACACCCCCGACTGGCCCGCCGTTCTGGTAGACGCCGTCGCCACCTCGGCCGCCGCGGTCGTCATCCCGGTGGCCGGTGAAATCGACCGCCGCCTGCGCACCCAGATCGCACCGACGGTGATCGTCGAACGACTAGCCACCCCGCAGGAGACCTCCCCATGACCTCGAGACCCGTCGCGGACCTGATCGCGGCCGCCCGTCCGGGCGGTCTCGGCGCCTTCAATGTGATCACCATCGAACACGCCGAGGCCATCGCCGCGGCCGCCGAGGCGGCGAATCGTCCGGTGCTGCTCCAACTTTCGGAGAATACGGTGCGCTACCACGGCAACCTCAGCCCGATCGCGCTGGCCTGCGCGAGCATTGCCGCCGACAGTAGCGCCGATATCGCCGTGCACCTGGACCATGCCACGTCGTTCGAACTCATTCGCACCGCGGTCGACCTCGGTATCCGCTCGGTCATGTACGACGGCTCCACCCTCGACTACGCCGAAAACGTCGCTGCCACCGCAGATATCGTCCGCTGGTGTCACGACCGCGATGTCTTCGTCGAGGCCGAACTCGGCGAGGTGGGCGGTAAGGACGGTGCGCACGCCCCCGGCGTCCGCACCGATCCGGACGAGGCCGTCGAATTCGTCGCGGCAACCGGCGTGGACGCCCTAGCCGTCGCCGTCGGATCCTCACACGCCATGCAGACCCGCACCGCCGAACTCGATAGCGACCTGATTGCTCGGCTGGCCACGAAAGTCCCTGTCCCCCTTGTGCTGCACGGCTCCTCCGGCGTCCCCGACGCCGGTCTGCGGGCCGCCGTCGAGCACGGCATGACCAAAATCAATATCGCCACCCGGCTGAATGTCGTTGCCACCGAGGCGATTCGAACCGCGCTCGCGGACAGCCCCACCATTGCCGATCCGCGCAAGTACCTGCAGCCCGCTCGCGATGCGATCCGGTCCGAGGTCGAACATCTGCTGCGGGTGCTCGCGCGGTAGGTCTCACCAACCCGGGAAAGTATGGGCAGCCGTCGTTGGGCAGCGATGATACGATGGATTGCCTTTAGTTTAGCTAAGGATTTGCTGTCCGCTAGAGCTGTATCACCTGATGAAGGAATAACAACTCCATGGCTGTCATCCTGCAAACAGGAGAACAGCGCGCTGCCGGTGCGGAGACGCAGCTCGAGGTCTCGCACAGATTGACGCTCAGTGCCGCAATAGTATTCGCCTCCCTGTCCATCGGCGCCTGGCTGCTGTTCGTGCGGCCCAACTGGCAGATGTACTGGCACCAAATCGATCTACAGGTCTATATGTGGGGCGGTACGGCAGCGGCGACTCATCCCGCGCTGCTGTACGACGGCCGCGGACCGATGGGCCTGCCCTTCCTCTATCCCGTTTTCGCCGCGTGGATCTGCGCCGAACTGTCGCGATTCCCGATCAACTACATCGGGACCGGCGTCACGGTGCTCACCATGGTGTCGCTGTTCGTGAGCGTCTGGAGCGCCGCCAGACTCCAGCAAATGCGCCGCGGAACGGGTTTGCTGGCCTCGAGCATCGCCGTCACCGGCGCTGCGATCTGGTTGGAGCCCATCCAGCAGACATTCCGGTTCGGTCAGCTCAGCGCGATCCTGATGGCCTTGGTCCTGGCCGATCTCGCCATGCCCAAAGAGAGCCGATATCGGGGCATCCTCATCGGCATCGCGACCGGACTGAAGCTGACCCCTGCGGTCTTCATCGTCTATCTGCTCATCACCCGCCAGTTCCGGGCCGCCGCGACGGCCGCGGCGACCTTCGGCGCCACGGTCGCGGTCGGCTTCTGGTACCGGCCGACCCAGGCACTGCAGTTCTGGACCACGACCACGACCTCGCAGAACCGGATCGGCTTCGCCTATGTGCAGAATCAGTCGATCAACGGCATGTTCGGCCGCCTGGAATGGTCGACCTGGGGCGACACCACGTCCTCGTTCGTCTGCGCCGGACTGCTCGGCCTCGCCGGACTGGCGGCTGCGCGGATCGCCCACCTGCGCGGTGACCAATTGCTGGGCGCACTGCTCGCGGCCACGGTAATGCTGCTGGTCTCGCCGATTTCCTGGACCCACTACTGGGTGTGGATCACACCGGCACTGCTGTGGCTGATCCACGTGCTGCGCCGTCGGCCACTCGCCGTCCGGATCGCCGTACCCGGGCTCGTCTACCTGTTCGTCTTCGCCTGGCCACTGAAGTCCGACCAGGTCGGCGCATGGGATCCGGATCTGCCACTGCTGCCGCAGGGCCTGATCTGGCAGGTACCGCAGACCAATGGCCGGGAATTCCGTTGGACGGTATGGCAATTCCTACTCGGCGATTCGTACACCCTGCTCGCCACCATCGCGCTGGTCGCCGCGATCGTCTGGCTGATTCCGCTCCGGCTGAACACCGTGCAGCTGCCCGACGAGGGAGTCGCGGACCGGCGGCGCGAGCGAGGGGTGGGCGCCGCCGGTCGGCGGGAAGACGGTCCGAGCAGTGAACCGCCGGG
>NZ_BDBY01000373.1 GCF_001613225.1 Nocardia pseudovaccinii NBRC 100343 | reverse complement strand
GGGATCGGTCAGTGGGGTCGCCAAAGGCCACCCGCCCGCCGCCAGATGTGAAGCGACCCTGGCTATATCGTGCGCGCCCGGCTGTTCCTTGGCCATCCGCGCGATCGCCCCTTCGATATCGGCGTGACTGATCTTGTTGTCCGGATTGGCGTACACCAACTCCTCGGCGATCACCACCACCTCGTAATCGGTCAGGTGCCGGTGCAGCACCGCGAACAGGGCGATGTAGTCCGACCGCGGAATCCCCCGTGGATAACCGGCCCGCAGCCAGCCGATGACCCGTCCGAGCAGATTCGGCCGGACCTGAGCGGATTTCGCTGGATCAGTCACGGGGTCACCCTTCTCATGCTCCGAACAGATGAATACCGAATTCAGCGGCCAGGAATTCCTTCGCGATGAAAAGAATTCCGGCGACGATCGCGACGACGATCAGCGCGAAGCAGGCGTAGACACCGGCCCGTGCCGGGTAATTGCGCTGGGCGGCACCGCCTTCCGCAGGCGCGCTGTCGGCGACCGACCAGAGCCGGACCCCGACGGCGAAGACGATCGGCAGACCCGCACCGAGCAGTAGCCCCGCGACGGTCACCTTCCACAGCGCGTCCAGATTCGTGATGAGGGTGTGCACGATGCGCCTCCTCAGACCTGGGCCGAATGATCAGTGGTTTCCGGCGCGGGCGATCCAGTGGTCCCACCATGTTCCCCGTCCTCGACGACCGGCGCGGTGCCCTTCGCAACCTCGGTGCCGGAGTCCGGCGTGTCACCGGGCCACTCGTTGACATTGCCGGTGTCCACCGGATCGCGCCGCGACCGCAGATACATCACCGACGACAGCGCGATCAGCAACGCGAATACCAGGAGCACACCCGGCAACCCGCCGATGACTTGCGCGATGGCCCAGCACACCGCACCGGCCACACCCGCGAGCGGCAGCGTCAACAGCCAGGCGACCGTCATCCGGCCCATCACACTCCAGCGCACCCCCACCCCCTTGCCGAGTCCGGTGCCGAGGATGGATCCGGTCGCGGTCTGCGTGGTCGAGAGCGGCAGACCGAAATGGGCCGAAGTGAGGATGATCGCGGCGGACGAGGATTCGGCGGCCAGCCCCTGCGGCGAATCGATCTCGACCAGTCCCTTGCCCAGGGTGCGGATGATCCGCCAACCGCCGAGGTAGGTGCCCGCCGCGATGGCGACCGCACAGGCCGCCATTACCCAGACGGGCATTTCGTCGGTCTCGGTCAATGTGCCGTACGCGACCAATGCCAGAAAGATCACGCCCATGGTCTTCTGCGCATCATTGGTGCCGTGCGCCAGCGAGACCAGCGAGGCCGAACCGATCTGGCCCCAGCGGAAGCCCTCGTTCACCTTGTCGGGATCGGCTTTGCCGGTGATCCGGTAGACGCCCCAGGTGCCGATGGCGGAGACCAGTGCGGCCACGATGGGCGCGAGCACGGCGGGCAGCACGATCTTGGTCAGCACTCCGTCCGCGCCCTGCGCCCAGATCACCCCGCCCCAGCCGAGTGCGGCGATGGTGGCGCCGATCAGCCCGCCGAACAGTGCGTGCGAGGAACTCGACGGCAGGCCGAACAGCCAGGTCAGCAGATTCCAGAGAATGCCGCCGACCAGACCGGCGAACACGATGATGAGCAGTGCCTCGCCCTGCACGGCATCGAGCCGGACAATGCCCTTGGCCACCGTCGCGGCGACCGCGACCGATAGAAATGCGCCGACCAGATTCAGGACCGCGGATACCGCGACCGCGACCCGTGGCCGCAGTGCGCCGGTGGCGATCGAGGTCGCCATGGCGTTGGCGGTGTCGTGGAAACCGTTGGTGAAATCGAATGCGAGTGCCGTGACGACAACGATCAGAAGTACCAGTAGATCCGCAGTCACCCCTCCAGTGTGGGCACTCGCCATCGCGATTGCCATGCGGTTGCCACTTGTCGGGACACATTTCGATCCGCTGCCGTGGACCTTCGCGCTATCCGCTGACCTTCGAGCAGCCGACCGGTTCGGGTGCGCCGGTGAAGCGCTGATCGATCCAGGAATTGGCGGCCGAACCCCCGGTGTCGGCGACGATCAGATGCTCGCCGAGGTGGGCCTCGAAGCGCACCGGAACCCCCAACCGGCACCAGTCGTCGTAGAGGTGTTCGGCCCCGGCGAACGGAATCCACACCTCGTTGATGCCGTGATACAGCAAGACCGGCACCCTCGGCGCGGCGGTGCCGAGGCGGTTCTCGGCCAGGATCTCCCTGACCATCGGCAGCTCCGTCGGGTGGGCCACATCGGTGAGCGTCTCCACGGTTATGGGCGCGAGCACGCCGAGCAGCGCCGCGTCCAGAAAGCAGAGATCCTTCGCGAATTGCGATAGCCGCCAACCGTTGTCATTGAACAGGCCCATGATCTCCGGATACTCCCTGGCCAGACCGAGGGTTGCGGCCAGGAATACGCCGGAGGCGGCATTGGCGCCGTTCATCGTATTGATGAGCAGGCCGAAGTCGGCGGGCACGCCACCGACCACCGCACCGACGAGGTTCAGCTCCCCCGCGTATTCCGGTGCGAGTTGCGCCGCCCAGCCCGAGGCGATGGCACCGCCGGAGTAGCCCGAGACCACCGTGGGCGCATCGGGCGACAGACCCAACTCGGGCGTCTGCACGGCGGCGCGTATCGAGTCCAGTACCGCATGTCCGGCCATGCGACCGGCCGCGTACGCCTGTCGCGGCCCCTGATGATCAGGCACGATCACCGCATAGTTCTTCGACAGCGACAGCTGCACCGAGCGGAGACCGGCCGCTAGCCCCAGCCTGAGCTGCTGCGACGGCGCACAGAGATTGCCGAGTGAGTCGATCGGCACGTTGTAGGCGACGAGGGGCCTGCGCCCCGAACCCTCCCACGGCCCGATGGGCATGAGCAGGGTGGCGACAACCGGCACCGGACGGCCCTTGGCATCGGTCGACCGGATCAGCAGTTCGGTGGCGGTGACCGGCGTCGGCTCCGGCCCGATATCGACGACACGGGCCGCGACCACCGCACCTGGACGCAAATTTTCGAAACCCCGCGCCGGTGTATAGAAGGGGTCGGCGAGCGGCGTCGGCATGACAGCGGCGGGATCACGCGCGGGGTGCACGATACCGGCGACCGGATCCGGCTCCGCCGCAACCGTTCCCGGCATACCGACCACCACCGCTGCCCCGACACAAGTCACCGCACCGAGCACCGCCACCTTCCGCATCGGCCGACCGACGGCCGACCACGTTCCCATCCATCGATTTCGTGCCGCACCGAGCAACGCCGAGTCCCCGTTTCCGACCGTGTACCGGACCAAACCGGAGCCAGTCTGGCCTATGACCAGTACAAATGTCGGGAGCAGGACCGCCGGGCTCGCATAACGATTCGGACGCCCGCGCGCGGATCCGATGAGGGAGGCAGCCGGACCGCTCGATTACGGCAGCAGCGCGCGGACCGTTTCGATGGTGTCGGCATCGGCGGCGGACTTATCGGGTCGATACCGCACAACGCGGGCGAAGCGCAGGGCAACACCGCCCGGATAGCGCGGACTCACCTGGACGCCGTCGAGGGCGATCTCGACGACGAGTTCGGGCCAGAGGTAGACGGTGTATTCATCGCGGGCGCGCTCATGCCGCGGGAATTCGGCGGTCTGCCAATGCAACAGCGCATCTGTGAGGCCCTTGAAGGTCTTGCCGACCATCACCGGGTCACCGGTTTCCGGATCGCGCGCACCGAGGTGCAGATTGGACAGATATCCGGTGCGACGGCCGTAACCCCATTCCGCACCGAGCACCAGCAGGTCGAGAGTGTGGGTCGGCTTGATCTTCTGCCAGGACCGGCCGCGGCGGCCCGCGGCGTAAGGTGCGGTCAACGACTTGACCATCACACCTTCGTGCCCGGCGGCCAGCGCGCCGTCGAAATACTCCGCGGCCGCCTCGGCATCGGGTCGGATCAGGGCCGGGATGCTGTGTGCTGCTGCGACTTTGGTCAGTGCCGTGCGGCGCTCGTGCAGCGGCGCGTCGAGCAGATCCGCACCGTCGAGATGCAGACAGTCGAAGAAGTACGGGTGCAGCAGTAATTCCCTGGTCGAGCTGACCTCGGCGAAGCGGCTCATGGTCTCCTGGAACGGACGTGGCCGTCCGGAATCGGTGAGCGCCAACGTTTCTCCGTCCAGCACCACGCTCGTGCAGTCGAGCTGGGCGACCAGATCGACCAACTCCGGCACACCGGCGGTGATATCGCGCAGCGTCCTGGTGAATACCCAGACCCGCGAACCCTCCCGGTGCACCTGGATGCGCGCGCCGTCCAGTTTGTGCTCGACGCTCACCTCCTCGCCGAATTCGGCCATCGCCTCGTCCAGCGTGGCACCGGGCGAGGCGAGCATGGGTTGGATCGGGCGGCCGACCTCGAGCCGGAATTCGCCCAGCGCCTCGACCCCACCGGTCAACGCGGCAACGGCCGTGACCGGCAACTGCCCGGACAGCATGTAGGCCCGCCGGACCAGTTCGATCGGCACCGCCGCGGCCACCGCGACCGCCTCGGCGACGATTGCGGTGAGCGCGCCCTGGCGCAACTCGCCGCCGAGCAGACGCGTCAGGAAGGCCTGCTGGTCGGCCGTCGCGGCGGTCCACAACCCGCGTAGCAATTCCTTGCGCCGGTTGGCCGAGCCCGGGCCGGAGGTGGTGGCCAATTCGCTCAGCGTGCCGTCGACCGACGAAACCGTCAGCGTCGCAAGCTCACTCGGTTCACACTCGAGTGCGCTCAGCGTGCGCCAGCCGGTGCCGATGCGCCCCTGCCGTAGTTCACCGGAGACCCAGGCGACCACCGGGGCCAGCTCATCCGGGGCGGCCTCGGACAACAGCGCGGCCAGGGTGGCGATCTTCGTCTTCCGGGACCGGGTCGCACGGACGGTCTCCGAGGCCTGCACGACATCCGAGAACAGCATCACTCGACGGTAACCCGCCCCTGTGACATATCGCTCAGCTCTGCTGCTAATTACCCATTGGCAGGTTTGCGAATCCGCTCATAAACTGGACATATGGCCAAGACTTACGTCGGGGCGCGGCTTCGGCAGCTGCGGACCGAACGAGGGCTGAGCCAGGTCTCACTCGCCCAGAAGCTGGAGATCTCGGCGAGTTACCTCAACCAGATCGAACACGATGTGCGCCCGCTCACCGTACCGGTATTGCTGCGCATCAGCGAAGTGTTCGGCGTCGACGCGACCTTTTTCTCCTCCCAGGACGACACCCGGCTCATCGCCGAACTCCAAGAGGTCGTGATGGACCAGGAGCTCGGTATCGAGGCCGATACCCAGGAGATCGCGGATATGGTCTCCGCGCATCCGAGCATGGCGCGCGCACTGGTCAACATGCACAACCGGTACCGCAACACCTCGGCGCAGCTGGCCGCCGCCACCGAGGACCGCTTCGCCGACGGCTCCGGCAGCGCGGCGATCAGCAAACCGCACGAGGAAGTGCGCGACTTCTTCTATCAGCGGCAGAACTACATCCACGAATTGGACACCGCCGCAGAGGAACTCACCGCCCGCATCCGTTTCCACGGCGGCGATGTGAACAGCGAGATCGCCCGCCTGCTGCGCGCACACGACGTGCACATCATCGAGCGCATCGATCTCGGCGAAGGCGTTTTGCACCGCTACGATCCAGAGACCCAGCGGCTGGAGATCGCGCCGCATCTGTCCGGTGGTCAGCGCACCTTCAAACTCGCCGCCGAACTCGCCTACTTCGAATGTGGCGACCTGCTCGAAAAGCTGGTCGAGGAGGGCAATTTCGCCTCCGAGGACACCCGCAAGCTGGCCATGCTCGGCCTGGCGAACTACTTCGCCGCGGCAACCGTCCTGCCCTACACGCACTTTCACGAGGTCGCCGAGGATTTCCGCTACGACATCGAGCGGCTCTCGGCCTTCTTCACCCAGAGTTACGAGACGATCTGCCATCGCCTCTCCACTCTGCAGCGGCCCAAGCTGCGCGGCGTTCCGTTCTCCTTCGTGCGCGTCGACCGCGCGGGGAACATGTCGAAACGCCAGTCCGCCACCGGTTTCCACTTCTCGTCCAGCGGCGGCACCTGCCCGCTGTGGAATGTCTACGAAACCTTCGCCTATCCGGGCAAGATCATGACACAGATTGCCCAGATGCCCGACGGTCGCAAATACCTGTGGGTGGCCCGCACCGTCGAACGCCGCGCGACCCGATACGGCCAGGCCAGCAAGACCTTTGCGATCGGTCTGGGTTGCGAGCTGCGGCACGCGGGTCGCGTCGTCTACGCCGACGGCATCGATCTCGACGTGGCCAAGGCCACGCCGATCGGCGCGGGCTGCCGCGTCTGCGAACGCACCAACTGCCCCCAACGCGCCTTCCCCCCACTGGGCAAAGTCCTCGACATCAGCGAACACCGCAGCTCAGTCTCCCCCTACGTCCTCAAATAACCCCACCCAGCACCCCCACCCCGCCGAGCGTAGCGATCAAGATCAGGTGGCAGTGGTGGCGGAGGGTTCTCGGGCGATGCCGCCACAGTTTCCACGTGATCACATGTCCGACTGGGGGTTGCGGTTCCTGGTGGTTGGGTGGGCATGGGGCTGCTAGTTCGGTTGGGGGGCTGCGGTTGCGTTCTCGGGGGGTGCGCAGCGTCGTCAGATGGTTGTTGGTGATGGGGTTTTGAGCCACTAGTTGACTGCGCTCGGCGGCCGCCCCGTTTCTGGGGCGGCCGTTGCGGTGAGTGGTCAGGATGGTTGGGTTGGGCGCTGGATTTTTGTGCCGAGGAGGGTGAGGGCTAGTGCTGTGACCAGCAGGATGGCCAGGGTCCAGGCCAGGACCGAAAAGCCGTGCGGCGCAGCGGCCGCGGCCACCAGCGGTCCGGCGGTGGCGCCGACGTAGAAGCTGAACATGGCGACCGAGGACGCGGCGGCACGCGCCTCACCACCCAACTCCCCCGCGGTTTGCAGGACCGCGGGCGCGATGACACCGAGCCCGCCGACCAGCACGGCGAGCAGGATCGTCAGCACCGCGAGGTGGGTGCCCTCGAAGGTGGCGATCACCATGGCGGTCGCGGCGATCAGCACGCCCAGCACCATCTGTCCCGGCTTGGTCAGCCGCGAGAGCGGGATGGCCAGCAGCGGCAATGCGAACATCACCGGTAGCGCGCCCGCACGCAGGGCGAGCAATTCACCGGAACCCTTGACCAGACCGGTGATTTCGATGCCGGTGTACACCCCGACCATCACCGCCATGGCCAGCGCGCCCGCGGCCAGCATCGGCAGCAGCGCCTTAATTCGCAGCACCGCGGGGATCGCGGCGTAGCTGTGCACGAGCGGCTTGTCGCGCCCGGTGGGTGCGTCCTCGAGCATGACCGCACGCAGCACGAATGCGAGCGCCACGAAGACTACGGCCGAGCCGATGAACATGGTGCGCCACGGGAACGAGGCGACGACGGCCTGCGAGGCGATCTGCGCCAGCACGGTCGCGGCGAGGAAGGAGGTGGCGACCGACATGGTCACCACCGCCCGGTGCGCCGGTGCGATGCGGGTCGCGATATAGGCCATGATCGCGGGCGGAATCGAACCGACGACAAGTCCCTGCGCGACGCGCAGGCCGACCGCGATCGGCGCACTGAACGATAGACCGGTCAACAGCGTGACCACCGCAGCGGCGATCATGCCGGTGACCAGTACCCGGCGGTGGCCGTAGCGATCCGACAGCGGGCCGAAAAGCACGAAGCCACCCGCGTAGCCGAAGGCGAAGGCGCTGATGATCCAGGTCATGACGCCCGCGCCCACATTCCAGTCGGCCTTCATGGCCGTGAACAGGGGAATTGGGATATACATCTGGCCAGTGGCCAGCAGTGCGGACAGGACGAAAACGGGGAGGGTACGCCCGGTGTGCGCGCGTGGTGACGCGCTGCGAGTGCGTGCCGGAACCGGGATACCGGCCGGAAGCTGAAGAGTCGGCGTTGCCATGTGGACGAAGTTAGGCCCATGGTCAAGCAGTTGTCAACCAAATAGTTGGTTTAATGGGATGGTAAAGTCACGGTCATGACGGTCACGATGAAACGGAGCGACGCGACCAAGCAGGCCCTGCTGCGCGCCGCGCGCGACGAATTCGCCGAATACGGCCTGGCCGGCGCGCGGGTGGACCGGATCGCGGAGGCGGCCGGGGTGAACAAGGAGCGCATCTACGGCCTGTTCGGCAGCAAGGACAAGCTCTTCGACGTCATCCTGATCGACACCATGCGCGAATTCATGGATGTGGTCCAGCCCCTGGCCGAGACCGAACCCGGCGAGTACGTGGGCAAGCTGTTCGACTACCACCGCGAAAATCCGCAACTGCTACGGCTTTTGCTTTGGGAGGGCCTGCATCGCGGCACCGACGCGCACGATATCGACGGCTGGCGCGCCCAGCACTACCTGCGGAAATTCGACCGCGCCAAGGAGCAGTTCGACGTCGACGCCAGCCACGCGGGCCGACTGCTGCTCGCCCTGTGCGGCCTGTCCAACTGGAGCCTCGCCGTCCCGCAGACCACCCGCCTGCTGCTCGGCGCGGATGCCGAGAACCAGGGGGCGACCCGCGAATTCATGATGGAGTTCGCCAGGGCGGCGCTGCGAACGGATAAATCGATCCCGCACCGCGAGCCGGTCAACGAGTTGACCACCGAATCGGCCAGTACGGTTGACGGCACCGCCACAGACGCCCCGACCGATCCCGTAGACCGCGCCGCCCAGCGTCTACGCGAGGCCCAGGCCGCCGCCGACGCTGCCCGCGACGAACTCGCCGCCGCCCTGCGTAACGCGCACGCCGACGGCACCAGCGCCAACCAACTCGCCCGCCAGGTGTCGGGCACCCTGTCCCGCCCCGTCGTGCTGAGGCTCCTCGCCGATTGAGCGCTTTTCGGTTCTGACACAAAGATTCGCGGTATCGACGCCGCTCAGGTCATCGTCCTGGATCGCGATGCGTGTGTCGATCGCGATCGTGTCGAACAATCACCCCGATTACGGCGACCCCGCCGTAATTGTCGGCGACTTCACGTCGCACTTCTGCTACGCGATTCCCCTGGCCCCGATCGTGAAATACCTGCTGGCCGACGAGTCAATCCCGGACCGCGCGTGAGAGTTTCGTGAACTCGATCGCCTGCTGGGCCCGCGCTAGTACGTGCGTGCGCGAGCTACCGATGTGCGCGGTGAGCGTGCGCAGCGCGGCAGCGGGTTCGCCATCGAGTAGTTGTTCGGCGATAGCGATGTGCTCGGCGGTCATGGTGGCGATCCGCTCGGGCGTCGGCAGGTCCAGGGTCCGGACCGGGCGGACCCGGACATACACACCGGTGAGTGCGTCCGCCAGCGCTGTATTGCCCGCCGCGGCAAGCAGAGTCGTGTGGAAATGCTCGTCCGCGGCGACCAGCGCGGGGCCCGGTTCGGGCGGATCGTCGCGAAATCCGCGCCAGATATCGAGTTCCGCGCGCACCAGGGACAACTCGTGTGCCGGTGCGGGTTCCCCGACGCTGCCGATGACGCGCTGAATTCCCCTGGTCTCCAGCACGATCCGCAACTCGAACAGATTGTCCAGCTCCTCCAACCGGGGTCGATACGGATACAGCCCATCGGCGTGCCGCTCCACCAATCCGTCGGCCTGCAGCCGGGCGAGCGCTTCCCGCACGGGGGTGCGCGAAACCCCGTAGGTCTCGGCCAGGCGTTCCTCGCCGAGCCGTTCGGTGGGCACGATCGCCCCCGTGGCCAGGTCCCGCCGCAGCGATTCGTAAACCTGCTCGCTGAGCGGAACCCGCCCTCTGCGCGTCATGGCGGTCAGCTCAGATCGCCATCGCCGAGCGAACCGAGGTCTCCGCGCCCGCTCCGCCCTCGCCGGTGGATGTCACGCGGCCGGACTGCAGCACGTAATAGCGTTGCGCCGCTTGCAGTGCGAAGCCGATGTGCTGTTCCACCAGCAGTACGCTGAGTCCGCCGCGACGGGTCAAATCGATGATGGTGCGCTCGATTTCGGCGACCACGGACGGCTGGATGCCCTCCGTCGGTTCATCGAGAATGAGCAGCTTCGGCTCGGTGATCAGCGCCCTGGCGATCGCCAATTGCTGGCGCTGGCCGCCGGACAGCAAGCCCGCCTTGCGGTTCAACAGTTCGCGCAGCGCCGGAAACAGGTCCAGCGATTCGTCGATCAAGGCCTTACCACGCTTGCGGCCATCAGCGACGACCTGCAGATTCTCGGCGGTGCTGAGCTGCGGGAAGCTCTGTTGCCCCTGCGGCACATACGCGATTCCACGTTTGACCCGACGCGACGGCGACATCTTGGTGATCGCCGCACCGTTGAAGTTGATCTGCCCGGATTCGGTACCGATCAAGCCGACGGCCGTGCGCAGCAGCGTGGTCTTGCCCGCGCCGTTGTGCCCCATGATCGCCACCACGCTGTCGTCGGGAACGGTGATCGAGACATCATGGATCACCTCGGTCCGGCCGTATCCGGAATGGATGTCGATGAGCTCAAGCATCGGCGGACTCCTTCGCGGTCAGCTCCTGCGCGGTCTGCGCGTCTTCGAGTTCGGTCCCGATGGCCGCGGCGGTGCCGAGGTAGACCTCCTGCACCTTCGGATCGGCCTGCACCTGTTCGACGGTGCCCTCACTGAGTACCTTGCCTGCGGCCAGCACGGTCACCGAGGTCGCGAAGGACCGCATGAAGTCCATATCGTGCTCGACCACCACGACAATGCGTTCACCGCCGATGCGCCGCAACAGATTTCCGGTCTCCTCGCGCTCCTCGGCGCTCATACCCGCCACCGGTTCGTCGAGCAGCAGCACCGATGCGTTCTGCACCAGCAGCATGCCGATCTCGAGCCACTGCTTCTGCCCGTGCGCCAGCACTGCGGCGGGCTTATCGCGCAATTCACCGAGACCGGTGATCTCCAGTGCCTCTTCGATACTCGGCAATACCGATTTGCGGCGGCGCAGCAGCGTCAGCGCCGAACGACCCGCACCCGCCGCGATATCGAGGTTTTGCAGCACGCTGAGTTGTTCGAAAACGCTTGCCGTCTGGAAGGTTCGGCCGATGCCAAGCCGAGCGATCTGGTGCACCTTCTTCCCGAGGAATTCGACACCGGACTTCTGCGCCGATCCGGTGGCGGGCACCAGGCCGGTGATCGCATCGATGAGGGTGGTCTTCCCCGCCCCATTCGGCCCGATCAAGAACCGCAGATCACCTTGCAGCACAGTGAGATCCACATCGGCGACGGCCTTGAATCCATCAAAACTCACCGAGAGTCCGCGGATTTCGAGGTACTCACTCGACATGCCCGCATTGCCGCCCAGCTTGGGGTCGTGCGCGTTCATCGGGATTCCACCTTCTCCTCGGTCACGACTTCGGGCAGCGGTTCATCGACCACCACGGGAGCATGAACAGCGGCCCTACGAAACTTACTGTCCAGCACCCCCTTCAACATCGGCCACACACCCGCCAGTCCCGCCGGGATGAACCCGACGACCACAATGAACAGCACACCCTGCAGATAGGTCCAGCTGGACGGGAACTCCTCCGAGAGCGCCGTCTGCGCCCACGCGACGCCGATCGCGCCGAGTACCGGGCCGAGCAGTGTGGTCCGTCCGCCGATCGCCACACCGATAATGAATGCGATGGACGGCACGACACCGATGTCGGCGGGCGAGATGATGCCGACGATCGGGGTGAACAGCGCACCCGCGATGCCCGCGAAGAATGCCGCGACGACATAGGCCACAATCTTGATATCGGCCGGATCGTAACCGAGGAAGCGCACGCGTTCTTCCTGATCACGCACGGCGACAAGCAATTCGCCGTAGCGGCTGTGCATGAGCTGGCGCACCCCGGCGACCACCAGCAGCAGAGTGCCCGCGGCGATGAAGAACAGCATCTGGCGGTTCACCGGATCCGAGAGCTTGAAGCCGAAGAAGGCGCGGAAGTCGGACAATCCGGTGAATCCGCCGATCTTCTGCTGTCCGGTCAGCAGAATCGCGAGCGCCGCGGCCAGGGCCTGACTCAGGATCGCGAAATACGTGCCCTTGACCCGGCGCTTGAATACGCCGTAACCGAGTGCCGCCGCGATCAGCGCGGGCAGCACCAGAATACCGATCAGGGCGACCGGAGCCGACGCGAAAGGCCGCCAGAACGACGGCAATTCGCGAATACCGGCGATCTCCATGAACTCCGGCACGTCATTGTGCAGCCGGGCCGCATCGGCCATCTGCAGATGCATCGCCATGATGTAGGCGCCGATGCCGAAGAACACGCCCTGGCCGAGCGTGAGCATTCCGCCACGGCCCCAAGCCAATCCGATGCCCGCCGCCACGATCGCGAAGCACAGGAATTTGGCGAGCAGGTTGAGCCGGAAGTCGCTGAGCACGGCGGGCGCGACCGCGAACAGCAGGATCGCGGCCACGACGAAGCCGCCCCATGCGGTCATGGAAGGATGTGCGCGCCAACGTTGTCCGAGTATGGTCATGCCAGACTCCTCGTCCGAACGGTGAATAGCCCCTGCGGGCGCACCTGCAGGAAAATGACGATGATGACGAAGACGATCACCTTCGCGATCGAGGCCGTCGTCGAGTACTCGATATACGAATTCAGCAGGCCCAGCGCGAACGCCGCGATCACGGTGCCCTTGATCTGCCCGAGCCCGCCGATCACGACGACCAGGAAGGCGTCGATCAGATAGCTCTGCCCGATGGTCGGGCTGGTGGAGCCGATCAGGGTCAGCGCGACGCCCGCGAGCCCGGCCAGACCGGAACCGATGAAGAAGGTGCTGATATCGGTGACGCGGCTGGAGACGCCGCTGGTCTCGGCCAGACCCCGGTTCTGCACGACCGCGCGGATGCGCCGACCGAGCGGGGTCGTCTCGAGCACAAGGGCCAGCACGATCACCGCGACGACCGCGAGCACGAGGATGAAGATGCGCGTCTTCGGCACCACCGCACCGAGAATGGCGACACCGCCGCTGAGCCAATCCGGTGCGAGCACGTTCTTGGCGGGAGCGCCGAAGATGTCACGCGCGGCCTGTTGCAGCACGAGTCCGACGCCGAAGGTGACCAGCAGGGTGTCCAGCGGCCGGTCGTACATCCACCGGATCAGGCCCATTTCCAGGGCCGCACCGAGCAGTCCGCCGACCAGGAAGCCGACGAGCAATGAAACGACCAGCGATACCCCGGCCGACGAGATGACCTTCTGCACAACATAAGTCGTGTAGCACCCGGCCATGATGAATTCGCCGTGCGCCATGTTGATCACGCCCATCTGACCGAAGGTCAGCGAAAGGCCCAGCGCCGCAAGCAGAAGAATGGATCCCAGACTCAGCCCGGTGAAGAGCTGGCCGATCAACACGTCCATATTCGGATTCCTAACGGGGTCGGCCGGGTGCGGGCACCCCCTCACAGAGCCCGCACCCGGCACTGGTCGACTACTTGAGGCCCTTGGCCCACTCGTAGGACGTCAGGTACGGGTCCGGCGTCACGGCCTTGCCCGAGTCCCACACCGTGTAGATCAGTCCGTCCGGACGAATTTCGCCGATGCGAGCGGTCTTGGTGATGTGGTGGTTGGAGCCGTCGACGGTGACCAGGCCCTCCGGGGCCTCGAAGGTCACGCCGTCGGCCGCGGCCTGAATATCGGCCACCTTGAACGACTTCGCCTTCTCCACGGTGTTCTTCCACAGGAACACCGAGGTGTAGGCCGCCTCCATCGGGTCCGAGGTCGGCTTGTCGGCACCGAATGCGGCCTTGTAGTCCGCGACGAATTTCTTGTTGACGGGCGTGTCGACCGTCTGGTAGTAATTCCACGCGGTCAACTGTCCGGCGATATTCTGCGCGCCGATCCCGGCGACCTCTTCCTCGGCGATGGAT
>NZ_BDBY01000372.1 GCF_001613225.1 Nocardia pseudovaccinii NBRC 100343 | reverse complement strand
GGCCGCGGCGATCCAGAGGCGGCGCGGCCGATGCCTGGGCGCCGAGACGGATCTCGCCTCGGGTGTGGAGGTCGCCCGGGGTGACGGATGCGCCGCCACGGTGGGATCGTATTCGTGTACGGCAAGGGGACTATGGTCTTCGGCGTCGGCGGTAGACGACGCAAGTGCGGCGTGGGCAGCGGCGGCCAGTTCGCCCGCGCTGGCGTAGCGTTCATCGGCCGACTTCGCCATGCCGCGTGCGACGACAGCGTCGATCGCGGCCGGGATTCCCGGCGCGTAGCTGCTCGTCCGGGGTGGAAGTTCGATCATGTGGGCCCGCATGACCGCGGCGTCGCCGCCGTCGGTCGAGTAAGGGCGGGTGCCGGTCAGGCATTCGTGCAACACGCACGCCAAGGCATACACGTCGACAGCCGGGCTGGCCGGGCCCGCTCGGAAACGTTCGGGTGCCATGTAGTTGAACGAGCCGATCGCCGACCCGGTCTGGGTCAGGCGTTCGTCGGTGTTCGTGTTGGCCAGGCCGAAGTCGGCCAGGTAGGCGAACCCGTCGTGGGTGAGCAGGATATTGTCCGGCTTGATGTCACGATGGACCAGGCCGTCGTGGTGTGCGGCGTCGAGTCCGGCTGCGATCTGGCTGATCACCGAGACAGCTTGCTCGGGCGGCAGCGGGCCGTGAGTTTTCAACACGGTGCGGAGGCTATCGCCGTGCACGAGCCGCATATCGATGTAGAGCAGCCCGTCGATCTCGCCGTAGTCGTGGATCGGGATGACGTGGGGCTCCTGCAGCAGCGCGGCGATGTGGGATTCGCGCCGGAACCGGGCCCGATAGACCGGGTCGTCGGCCAGCTGTTCGGGCAGCACCTTCACCGCGACCACCCGGCCCTTGGTGGTGTCGAGTGCCTCGAATACTCGGCCCATCCCCCCGGAACCGATCAGCCGCCGCAGGTGATATTTCCCGAACGTCGACCCTGGCATCAGTGGCGGCCGCAGGTTGGTCACGACTGCCCTGCCTGCGTTGCGGGTAGCCTGCGCGGGTTGGTCAGAATCGAGAATCGGCGCTTGAACATTGTCGACTTACCAGCTGGACGACGACGCGGCCTCGGCCTTTTCAGCGAAGGTGCGACCCCACTGCCACACGATCTATGCCCCTTCACATTGTAGTCCGACGGTATTGGCCAGCGTGCTACGACTGCTCGGGTATCGACAGGCTCTCGTGCCGACACACCCTGCGAGTGCTGGTGCCGCACTGCTGATGGGGGCACTGTCTCGTGCGACGGACTCGACTGGAGGATTTGGTGCGCTGCATGCTGCGCGCAGCGTGCGGTACGCGGCCGAAACTGCGATCGCTCAGGCGTGCGGGCGACCGAAGCACGCTCACAGGAACTCACGTCCGGGCGGATACGGCAACGGCGCCGCCCGATCGTCCTCCGGACGGCACGGTGGCCGGGCCGCCACCGCCCGTGCGTCGGAGTCGAGTGCACGTAGTTCACCGCCTCCGCGACCAGTTCGCGGCCCACCTCGGGGAGAAAGGTGTAGCGCGGTAGGCATCGGCTCGGTCGCGAACATCCGCGACAACGGTGGACGGCATTCGTGAACTCCTGGGCAGCTGTTTCGTGTATCGGCACGCGATGGATGAGGTCTGCCGCTTCGTTGGTAGCAGCCTTGACAAGAATCTTCGGCGTCGGCGCTCGTCCCGAATAGCCACCATAGGTGGCGATCGTTTTCACCCCTGGGGCAACATCTCCCGCCCTGGGTGACGACACATCACTGCTGGTCGGCGCCGATTTCACCGCGGTTGTACAACGGGACGGTCCGCTGCGCGACGCGATTGCGCGCGCCCCGAGTTCCTTGTCGACGGCCCGTCCGCCATGAATGAGACCGACGCAAGGTCCCCGACGGCGACCCACCAAGATCACCGCTTCGGATGTGTGGACCGAGGAGCAGGTGCAGATATTCACCACCGGACAATCGAGGACCGGTTGCGCGTCGTGTACCTGATGTCCGGCAACGGTCTACGCCGCTCGGATGTACGGTTTCGCCGCGAGGATCAGCCTGCCGCAACTGGTCGCTGTCTCGGCCTTTCCCGACTGGGAGCCTTCCTCTACCGTCCCGCAGTCAGTGGACCAGCCGATCGCACGGTCGTTGATGCACTCGCATCGCAATTGCGTTGCGGGGAGCGGGAATAGGACCAGCCCGTGTGCGACGCGCGCTCGGTTCATGGCGGTCGCCGTCGCCGAGGTGGGCCTGGAAGCGACGCGGAAGTGTTCTCCACCAGCCGATTCTGGGTTGGGACGGACTTGTCGGTGCCTTCACATATCTTGGGCGCATCGTGATCGACCGGGAGGGAGAACAATGGCCTCGAATCCGAGTGCCACGCCGGATGAACCGGCTTGGGAAAGCGCTTCTGTCGTACGGGTTTTGCCCGCCGTCGCACCGCGCAAACTGAACAAGGTGCCGTTCGTGGAGCTGGCCGACGGACGCCTCCAGGGCGTGGTGTCGAGTGGCTCCGATATTTCACGCGTGTACGTGGCGTCGGTGACCGCGGGGACGCATGGGCTGAGCTGTAGCACCAATAACAACCGGCCGTGCGGCGGATTGAACCAGGGGTGGGTCTGCAAACATCTGGAAGCACTCATCGAAGAGGCGGTGCTCCAGTACGGGCAGGACCGGGTGGCGCGGTTCCTGCGTGTCGAGGTCCCCGAGGGCGCCCGACTCGCGAACTGCCTCAATGGAACTCGCGACCCGGCTCCGGCCGCCGCGGTGTTCAGCCGGTTCCTGCGGCATCTGACCTACCTGGAACTGCCGGGTAGCGCGACGCCGATTCCGGAACTGCACTGGTTCCCTGCGGGGGTGGGTCGCTGATGCAGGCTGTACAACTAGCCAAGCTGGCGGTTACACCCGACGGCGTCGCGGCGGCCCTGGACGCGGTGAGCGGCTTCGATACCGCGTTGGTCAACGGCTTCGCCCGGGTTTCCGAACCGCAGAGCGCGGCACTGGCGGCGCTGGCCGGAGCGGTGGCGGGTTCGCCACTGGCCGAGGCCGTGGCGGCGGCGGTGTCGAAGGTGAGCACGGGGGCGATCGGCACGGATGAGCTGTCGGCGCTGGCCGCCGCCCGTGCCGCCCTGCTGGGCGCGGTGCACGACGCACTGGTCGACCAGGCCGATACGGCACTGGGCCGCAATCGATCCGAGTGGACGGCCACGCCGGATGCCGCCGCCCCGAGCCCGCTCGCGGCGGGTTCCCGCGCATGGCTGGGCGAACTGGCCATCGCCGGATGGCGCGGCGTGGACCACGACCTGGTGGCGGCCGCCGATCAAACCGTGGAGTCGCTCCTGGCAGACCCCACGCTGCGACGGCTGGCCGTGCTGCTGGACGGCTTCACCGCCGAACTGGGCGCTTGCGCGCCGATCGCCACCATGGACCTGGTGCCCGCGCGACGCTGGGCCGATCTGTGGACGCGCGCCCTGTTGCTGTCTTGGCGCGGCGCGGAATCCGCTGTGACCGAGTCGGTTTCGGGTCGGCTGCTGCCGCTGGGCGTGGACCTGCACGAGCATGGGACCGCCGTACAGGCCCAGGTGCACGGTGTGCTGGAGGTGGCGGGCGCACCGGCCCGTCGGGTGCGGGTATCGGTGGCCGCGGCCAAGGTGGACACCATTGTGGGACCGGCGGTTTGGCAATTGCTGGGTCCGCATCGGCAGTTGCTCACCGCGTTGGCCGAGCAGCGCGCGCTGGAGCTCACCGACATGCCGCTGACGGCGACCGGTGACCTGCTGTGGGACGACGATCGGGCGAAGGCCGGGGAGGCCGCCGATCCGTTCGTCACCGCCACCGTGCAGCTGCCGCAGGCGCAGGCCCCGGCCGTCGCGCCGCTGGACAGCGATCCGGTGCACATCGCCGAACCGGTTCTGCTCGAGGGGTACCGATTCCGTGACGGTGCAATGGAATTGGGCGAGCAGCGGCTGCGAGTGGAACTGGACGCGCTGCCATCCGCTGGTCCGCTCACTCCGGCCGGGGTGACCGGCTCCAGCACGATGATCGGATTGCTGCGCTGGGATACCAGTGGCTGGTCGGTGCGACCGCTGGCCGTGCGGCGCAAGGTCAAGAGCGCACTCACCGCCTTCCACAACGGTGATTGGGCGCTCGGCCCGACCGATCCGAAAGTCGCCAAGGCACAGGCCAAGTCGGGCGATGCCGTGGCGGTGTTGCGTGAACGCGCGGGACGGTTGCTGCGCAAATGACTACAGCATCGCGAAGCGATTCCATGGGAGGTGGCCCTCGGGTGACGGGTGGGCCGAATCATGAGACGCGACGCCAGATCCTGTACTGGCGTCTACTGGCCGGTGTCTTCAGCGGGGATCAGCAACCGACGCTGGAACAGGCGAGCGCGGGCATCGTCGACGATCTGGGGTTGCCGCTGGCAGTGCTCGATCCGGGCATTTCCATCGACAATGTGGCGCAACGCTATCCGGAGATGAAGGCGGAGTTCGAAAGCCTCGACTTCTCCGAGACAGTCGACTCCACAGCCGAGGACGCCGGGAACGACGCCGACGCCGCTTCGCCCCAGCCCGTCGGCGCGGCCGATGTCCGCACCGCCGCACTGGTTTCCAAGCTGCTGCTGAACGTCTTCGCCACCGGCTCCGGTCAGGTCAGCGCCACCCAGCTGGCGGGCTGGCAGTCCGATGCCACTTGGCTGCGCCGCTGCCTGGGTGAGGAGCAGGCCGGCGCCGTACAAGGCGTGCTCACCGGTCTGGAAGGCGAACTGGTGTCCCGCATGCGGCTGCGCGAAGTGCTGGCCGATCCGCACCTGGCCGCCCAGCTCACCCCGAGCATGTCGCTCATCGAACAACTGTTGCGCGACAAACACAATCTGTCCGGCGTGGCCCTGGCCAATGCCAAACGCCTCATCCGCCGCTACATCGACGAGGTCGCCGAAGTCCTGCGCACCCAAGTGCAGCAGACCAGCGTCGGCACCGTCGACCGCTCGGTCCCGCCCAAGCGCATCCTGCGCAACCTGGACGTAGACCGGACCATCTGGAAGAACCTGCCCAACTGGAACCCCCGGGACGAGCGCCTCTACGTCGACCGGCTCTACTACCGGCAGACCGCCAAGCGCACCGTCCCCGCCCGCATGATCGTCGTCGTGGACCAGTCCGGTTCCATGGTCGACTCCATGGTGAACTGCACCATTCTGGCGTCGATCTTCGCGGGCCTGCCCAAGGTGGATGTACATCTCATCGCCTACGACACCCGCGCCCTGGATCTCACCCCGTGGGTGCACGACCCGTTCGAGGTGCTGTTGCGCACCAATCTCGGCGGCGGCAACGACGGCCCGGTCGCCATGGCCATGGCACAGCCCAAGATAACTGATCCGAAAAATACTGTGCTGGTGTGGATTTCAGACTTCTACGAGTTCGACCGCTCCCAGCCGCTGTTCGAGGCCATGGAGACGGTGCACCGCTCCGGGGTGAAGCTCATCCCGGTCGGCTCGGTGAACAGCTCCGGCCACCAGAGCGTCAACCCGTGGTTCCGCGAACGGTTCAAAAACCTTGGCACCCCGGTGATCTCCGGACGCATCCAGAAGCTCGTGCACGAGCTCAAGAACTTTCTCGACTAGGAGACAAGCCATCATGAACGACGTTTTGCGCGCCCCCGCCGAGGTCAAGTACGCCGATGAACTGGATTGGCTGGAGTCCGTCGACGACGGCCCCAAGCCGTTCGCGTGGCGGCTGAGCCCGAAGATGGTGCGGCTGTTCATTCTCGGCTCCGAACGCGCCGACGGACTGGACCGCGAGGTGGAGCAGAAGTGGTTCGGCGACCGCAGCTTCGTCGAGCGCAGCATTGTCACCCTGGCCTCGGACCGGGGTCTGCTGCTCATCGGTGATCCGGGGACCGGCAAGAGCTGGCTGGCCGAGCTGCTGGCCGCGGCCATCAGCCGCAATTCCACACTGGTGGTGCAGGGCACCGCAGGCACCACCGAGGACCACATCAAGTACTCGTGGAACATCTCCATGGTCATCGCCAAGGGGCAGTCGAGGGAGTCGATGATCCCGTCCCCGATCATGACTGCCATGGAGCAGGGCGTAATCGGCCGCTTCGAGGAGCTCACCCGCTCCACCAGCGACGTGCAGGACGCGCTGATTTCCATCCTGTCGGAGAAGTATGTCTCCATCCCCGAGCTCGACGACGACAATGTGGTTTTCGCGCAGCCGGGCTTCTCCATCATCGCCACCGCCAACAGCCGCGACCGGGGTGTGAACGACCTGTCCTCGGCGCTCAAGCGGCGCTTCAACTTCGTACGTATTCCGGTGGTGTCCAACAAGAAGAGCGAGGCGGAGATCGTGCGTTTCCGCACCGCGGAACTGCTGCGCCGCCATTCCCTCGAACTGGAACTGCCGCCCACGCTGCTGGACATCCTGCTGGAGAGCTTCGCCGATCTGCGCGCCGCCGCGGCCGCCGCCACCAGCGACGACGACAAGCTGGAGTCGGCGCTGTCCACCGCCGAGCAGATCGGTGTGCTCGAGGACGCCATACTGCACAGCCAGTTCTTCGGTGCGAAGGAATTGCGCGCTGAGACCCTCGCCGGTTCGCTGGTCGGGTCCCTGGCCCGGCGCACGCCCGAGGACCTGGCCATTCTCAACAAATACCTGCACGGCGTGGTCGAGCCGCGCACCAAGGACAAGAAGGGCAATGCTGCCTGGGGTGAATTCCTGGAGGGCGGCCGGGCGGCGATCGCGAGGCTGTCGTGATCGTCTCCGATACCCGGTCCACGCCGAATACCTTTGCCGCGCTGCGGGATCAGTTGGCGGACGCCGCCGTCGCATTCGCCGGGATGCCGGGGGCGGCGGGCGACATCCTGACAGGCATGGTCGACGATGTCGACCGGGCGCTGTCGGAGCGGCTGGAGATCTTCCCGGTCTGTCACCACTCCCCCGCCTCCGGTCTGGCCATGGTGCGGCGGCTGCGCGAAAAGCAGCCGAGCGTCATCTATCTGGAACTGTGCGAAGATATGCGGCCGCTGCTGGACGAGCTGCGCAACTGCCGGTTGCCGGTCGCCTTGCAGGCCTTCGCTACCGACACCGAGGGCTTCCCGCCCGAATGGGCGCCGCTGTCGGTGGTCGCACCGATCACCGAATCGTCGGCCGAGTACCAGGCCATCGCCTACGCACTCGATACGCCGGGCGTGGAACTGGTGCTGGTGGATCGGTCCACCGACCACGTCTTCCAGTGGGCTCCCGAAGAGGCGAAGTCGGAAACATCCGCTGACGGTGAGCAGCCAGCGGACGACGGCCTGCACGGCGAAGCGGTCGGCATCGAAATCGGCGATCTGCGACCGCGTTTCGCCGAACTGGAAGAACACCTGCTGCACCACGGCAAAGTCCGGCACTGGTCGGAATGGTGGGACCAGTACGTGGAGCAGCCCCTCGTGGACGCCGATTACGACACCTACCGCCAGGTCATGGTGATGATCGGCAGCCTGTTCCGGCGGCTGCGGCGCGGCAGCACCGTCGAGGACGAGGATCGAGAACGGTACATGTGGACTCGCATGCGGGAACACTTGGCCGCCAACGACATCGATCCGGCACAGGTGATGTATGTGTGCGGCGCGGCCCACGCGGCCAGCCCGGTCGAACAGTTCGGGCTGGACTCGGACACACCGTTCGAGATCTCGCCGCGCTCGGCCACCACCTGGCATTACGGGCTGATTCCGTCCAGCCATTCCGCGATCGAGGCGCAGTTCGGTCTGGCCGGCGGTGCGGTGTCGATCGCGGCGGCCACCTGGGCGAAGGGATTGCGGCGCGGCGCCTTGCAGTCGTTCCAGCTGGAAGGCCAGCAGGGGGCGAAGAAGCGCGCCAAGAAACTGCCGCTGCTCCCGACCTCATCGGAAGCTGAAGTGGCGGACCAGCTTTCGGGCTTCCTGTCACGGCCGCCGGTACTGGATCCACTCGATGAGGCCGAACTCCTGGAATGGTCGGTGGATATCGTCCGGCTGGCCCGGCGCAACGGCTACCTGGCCAGCACCGCGGACGCCATCGCCATCTTCGAGACGTCGATCCTGTTGGCGGGCTTGCGCAATCGCGCCCGTCCAACGCCGTACGACTTCCAGGACGCGGCCGTCACCTGTATCGAGAAGGACCGGGTGCCCGGGCGGCGCGATGTGCGGCGGCTGTGCGAAATCCTGCTCGGCGGCGACCGCGTCGGCCAGGTCGGATACTCGGCACTGCCGCCGCTGGCCCGCGATGTGCTCGACCGGCTGGCCCCGCTGGAGCTGGATCTGTCCAAGCGGACGCTGCAGCGCGCGCTCCTGGATCTGAAGGCGAATCCGGAACTGCGGCAGTGCTCTGATCTGCTGTGGCTGCTGCGCAGGTTGCTGCCGCAGGACGCGCTGCGCCCCATCATGGGTTCGCGCGGACTGGGTGAGACCTCCATTCAGGAGAGCTGGGATATCGGGCTCGGCAAATATCAGCGGTCCCTGGTGGAGCTCGGCTACGAGGGTGTGTCGGTGGAGCAGGTGCTCGAGCAGCGCCTGCGTCGCGCGGTCACGGCACCGGACGCGACCGCGGCCGGAGCACTGGGCGCTGTCGAGGACGCGCTCGTGTACCTGCGATCGGTCCGGCTCGCCGACGAGCTCGGAAATCGCGCGGTGGAACTCCTCGCCGCCGAACGAACAGTGGACGACGCACCCGTCGTGCTGCGGCGAATCCGGGCGCTGCTCAACTACTTCCGCTCCACCGAGGACGGCTTGCCGCCGTGGTGCGAACGGTTCGTGACGGCCGGGTACGCGCACTACTGCACCCTGCTGCCAACCGCCTTCGCCGCCGAGGAGACCGGACCGGCGCAGGTGGCGGCCATGCTGGGCTTCCTGTTCGGGATGGAGAACCTGGCGCTGTCGCTGGGCTGCGATCACACCCAGCTGGAATTGGCGGTGCTGCAATCGCATCCGGAGGCACCGGCCAAGGTGGCCCTGCTGTGGGCAGCGCGGTTCCAGCTCGGCCTGCTGACCATGGCCGAGCTGCGCGAGCGGTGCGACGCGATGCTGGCCAATCCGCTGGTGCTGCCGACGGTTCCGCAGTATGTGAGCGGTTTCGTGCAGGCCATCGACCCGGCTCCGGCATTGAAACCCTTTGTAGTGGAGCTATTGTCGAAGGCCTTCGGCAGGCTACCGGACGCGGTGCTGCTGCCGTGGCTGCCGAAGCTCATCACCACCCTGAAGGACCAGGCGGGCGACCTGATCCCAGGACTGGTCCGGGAAGCGGGCCGCACCTTCCCCGGCGCACTGCCCGCGGTGGACACCTTCGTGCCGCCCTGGTCGGTCGAATTCACCACGGCCGCAACGCCGGTGGCGGCCGCACCGCGCGGGCCGGTCACCGAACTACTGGCCGCCCACCCCGCCGCCTGCGACGCGCTCGCCGGACTGCTCGGCATCGAGGGCTGCTGGCAGGAGGCCGGACCTGCCGGAAACCGCGAGGTAACCGGTTTGCTCGACCGGTTCCCCGCACCCGCCGCCGCACTGGCGGTGCAGCTCGGCGTGTCAGCCGCACCTAGCTGACGCGAGCCCGGCTGGTTCGTTCCCGAAATGGGGCCGGGTGGCCGCCGGACCGGCCCGGCCAGCCGCCGTGGAGCATTACGACCATCAGCAATCCGACCGGCTCGACACCGACGGAGCCGCACCGCCCGTCGGGGGACGACCTGCTCGGCCTGCTCCGGCATCTCACCTTCGTCGAGCGCTCGATGTCGGGTAACCAACTGGCAGGCGACGTTCCAGGCCGCACCGTGGCGGACGTGGTCGCCAGCTAGCGCGAGGCGGTCGAACGGATTGTGGAACATGTCAACCTTCTTGCTCTGCCAGTCCGGCCGTTGTCAGGGTGAGGTGTCGAGTCAAGATGTCGGGGGTCGCGGGCCAGCGCTGCCTCTTCGAGTCGGCGATGCTCGTCGGTGCCGTCCCGGTCAGGTTGCGGTGCGTCGACCAGCGGCGGGCCAGCTGGCTCGTGTGGATAAGTGTCCAGTCCGAACCAGACACCCGCACAACGTCTTTCCGTGCCGCGTTCCGGTCGTTCGGGCCAGTACTGCCGTGGCAAGCCGCAGCTGCCGCCTGCGTCCACCCTCAGGATAGAATTCGAGCAACGTCTGCGCGCGATGCAACAGGCCGGCGACATCCTCGACTCCCGCGACGCGCAGATCTTGCGACTCGAGGCCGACAACCATTCCGGACCCGGCCCTTGCCAGAATCGCCGCCCAGCACGAAATCCAGCGACTCCGCACCGCCGCATCCCTCGACTCCGACCTGCCACCTCCCCCGCAGAAGGTCATCGGTACACGCTGAAGGAGGCGGCAAAAGAACGAAACCACAAGTACGACAGGCAAATCCAACCCCAACCAACAGAATCGAGCCGACAATGGCATGGTCGATACCACGAATCACCACCGGCACTGAACGCCGCTTGCTCGAGAGCATGCTCGACCGCAACCGAGCCGAATTGATCAACACAGTGCGCGGCCTGTCCGACGAAGAAGCCCGCCGCCGCCTCGTCGCGTCGATGACCACCCCGATCGGACTACTCGAGCACGCCGCAGTCGCCGAACGGATCTGGTTCCAGCACGTCCTGGCGGGCCTGCCCAATAGCGAATGCGACGGCGGCACGACGCCGGGCGACGCCAGTTTCGTCGTCGACGACAACGAGACCCTCGCCGACGTGATCGCCGAATTCGAGCGCGCCAGCGACCGTTCCCGTGTGATCGCCGCCGAATTCGACCTCGACGACATCAGGACACACCCCCGTGCCGGCGGCGTCAGCCTCCGATTCATCTATCTGCTCGCGATCGAGGACTTCGCACGTCACGCCGGTCACGGCGACATCCTCCGCGAGCAGATCGAACATCCCGCCCCGCCGAGCACCGATACCCGAGAACAGCACTAGCCGGGCATCCCCTCAACCCGGTCGCTGTCGGCCAGTTTATGCCCCGGGCAGGTGTTCCTCGCCCACTTCGAGCGATCCGCGCATCAGTCATACTGTTTACAGCCTTTGTCTCCCAACATATTTGACAAACGCTCGAGCAGGTTCGGCCGGTGTGGTCCGCCGGGCGGCGGCCGAGAAGGGAAATCATGGGATTGCCAAGCAAATTCGGTAAGGCCGCCGGTGCGGGCATCACGGCGCTCGCACTGCTCGCACTGCTCGCGCTGCTGCCCGGTACCGCACAGGCGGCCATTGGGCGGGCCTCCTACGTCACTGTGGCGGGAAAGATCTTGTCGATCGAACGGCCGGACAGCGGCGCCTGTATCCAATTGCAGGATGCCACAGTGCGTTTCGAGAACGGCACCAGCGACCGGGCCTACCTGTTCGCCGATTCCGCGTGCGGTGCGGGATCCGAGATCGAGGGTGTCGATCTCATCTGGAAAGCTCCGGCCGGTGTGCAGGCCCTGTCCGTGCGCTTCCAACCAACCGGGTAGCCCGCGACATCGGCGCCGGAGCTATCGATCGGGTGAGAAAGACCGGCCACGCAAGTTCAGTACGCCATCGGTCGCTGTCGGTGATGTCGCGCTGGTCGACGATGTGGTACTCCCGGATGGGGCCCGGCACACCTAGCGTGTGCTGTGTGACGGAGACCGCGAGGGCACCGTAGGTGCGGTCGACTCCCGTCGGTGATCCGATATGGCTCATCACCGCCAGCTCGGCAGCCGGAACGACCGTCGGATGCACTCTGCCCAGGGACCGCACCTGGCCGGTGCACGGCACGAATATCGTCGGCTCGCCACGGTGGTCCGTGAACACCTCGTCGGAGTAGATCCCGCCGGCTGGACCCGTCGGCGGAAGCTGCTCCGCGGCGAGGGTGGCGTAGAGCTCGCCGAGTGCGCCCTGCATCCACACGGGCCCGTCCTCGGCGGCGACGATCTCGGTGATGGCGGCAGCCGTAACCGCAGGAACGGAGCGCAACTCGACGGAGGAGTCGGCCGGCGCGGAATCGGTCAGCAGGTCACGTAGCTGGTTGACGGCATGCTGGGTACGTCCCAGTTGTTCCTCTAGGCGATTCAGGTGCGCCACGATCCGTGTATTGCGTGCCTGCGGATCGGCCGTCGCGAGCACCGCCCGAATCTCATCCAAGGGCATGTCCAAGTCGTGTAGGCGCCGCACCACTTGCGCCGCCGCCACCTGCTCGATGGTGTATCTGCGATAACCGGTGTGCATATCGACATCGACGGGCACAAGCAGCCCGATCCGGTGATAGTGACGCAGCGTCCTGACAGTCAGATGCGTGGCACGGGAGAAATCGCCGATCGACATGTACGCAGCCATTGCTCCATTCTGGGTCCTCCCCTTAGGGGAGGGTTTTCGCCGAGTTCACGGGTGGACTGTCCCGCTGCGATAGGGCCCAAGGTGATGGCAATGCGGCCCGCCGTGGGCCGGAAAGCTCCTACGACAAGAAACACCGAAATGCCCTGT
>NZ_BDBY01000371.1 GCF_001613225.1 Nocardia pseudovaccinii NBRC 100343 | reverse complement strand
CGGACGCTCCGACGATCCCGGCGCCGGCTACGAATTCGACACTCTCACAGACGATTTGTCCGCGTTGCTCGAGCAGCTCGAACTCACCGACATAACCCTGGTCGGCCACTCGATGGCGGCGGCGAAGTGATCCGGTACCTGACCCGTACTGGCGCTCAGCGTGTTTCACGCATCGTGCTGGTCGGCGCGACTGCTCCGCACCTGGATGTCGCCCCGCAGGTCGCCGACACACTGCTGGATCGACTTGGCACCGATTACGGACGCTGGGTGGTCGACAATGCACCACTTTCGTTCGGTGACGATCTACCTGGCTGCGAAATTCCACAGCTGGAGCGCGAGGCCACCATACGCGACTGGATGCGGGTATCACTGCACGCAGCCGTCGAATGCAGCCGGGTCAACTTGGCCGCCGACTTCCGGGCCGAGACCCGACAGATCACTGGTGGTCTACGGGAATGCCTCGCACATGCTACATCTGTCCCACCGCCGACAGCTCAACCACGACCTGCTGACGTTCGCACGCTCATAGATTCGAGCCGCCGACCGGACCTACACGCACGGTGTTGGCGCAATGCCACAACAGCAGCGAAGCCGCAGGTCATTGACCTGCGGCTTCGAAATCTGTGGGCCTAACGCTCCACACCGCGAACACGTTGACGGCAGTTGGGCCGGAACTGCAGATCGAACTAGTCGGCAGGCGAACCGCAGCTGGGATGCTGTGACGGAAGTGCCTCGGGTCGACGGGTGGAGCCGGTCGGGCAGAATCGTGTTCGGCCGGTTACGTCGATGGCCGCGAGGTGTATTCGGCCCAGCGGTCGACGGCCTGTTCGAGACTGAGTGCCGCGACCTCGGCAGGAGCCATGCCGACCGTGTGGATCAATCGCTGTGCAAGCCAATCGGGGACGGGTTCGCGAATCGGTGTCGGTGAAATGCCGAGCGATTCGGCACTGCGGCCGAGTCGCTCGACCACTTCGCCGAGCTTGCTGAATTCCGGTAGCCGACTGGCGGCCGCGACGATGCGGGCGGTTGCTTCCGCGTAGACCTCGGAGTCGGCGCGTTCTCCGATTGCCCAGATCTCGCAGATCTCGATGGTCTGCTGGTCGACAACCCGGTACACGATCCGCCAAGTGTTGCGGCCGACGACAAGCTTGCGGAACCCGGTCAGTTCGCCGCCGAGCGGATAGCCAGCTTGCGGTGAATGCAGCAGCAGGAGCACCTTTTTGAGGACTTTGGGCACGGCGTCGGGGCCGAGTTTTCGAAGGTCGTCGATTGCCGCATCGGTGAAGAGGACTTCGACCATCGGCTTACTCGTGGTCGTCGAGTTCGGCGAGGGATTCCCTCGTGTGACCGAAGGCGCCGAGTACATCGTCCAGTGATGTTCGGTTCCCGCTGTCGGTCGCGGCCCGGGCGAGCACCAGTGCGAGGTCGCGTAGGTCGGACTCCGCGCGATCCAGCTCGGCGAGCCGATTCATGCTGACCACGGCCGCAACCGGCCGGTGATGACGGGTGACCACCAGGTCGGTGCCTCGTTCGGCATCCGCTACCAGGCCAGCAACGCCTCGCTGCGCGGCGTCGGAAACGCTGAGCTCATGAGTGTTGCGCAGGATGGACATGCCGTAACTGTACAGAATTCTAGCTAGATTCTCTACGTCGTGTCGACACGCCGAGTCGTCGAGAAGTACCTCAACTGAGGCATCGAACAACAACTCTCAGCTTCGCGTCGAATGAGGACGAACCAGGTGGACTGCAACCTGGTTCGCCCCTGGGGCGGTCATTCGTCGAATTCCTCGTCAACATCGTCGTCGCGGGCGCCTCGGGCGCTCTGACCCGGGTGGCCGGTTCGGATCGCGATGTTCGTACTTCTTCGTCAACGACTGCTCGCGTTCTTCCGCCCCATGTCAGGTCGAACCGAAGCCTGCGACGCAGGCCTAGAGTGTGTGGTCGAGTATCGAGCGGGCGAGGGCGTCGCGGTCCTCGAGCATCGCCATATGCCCGACTCCGCGAAGGTATTCGAGCTTGGCACCCGGCACCGCCTCGTACTGGTGTGCCGAGGCCGGGTCCCACCGAGGGTCGGAATCCCCGAAGATCACGAGGAGGGGCTTACCGGCGGCGATGAGGCGCTCGGGCACACTCCCCGCGGCGATGTAGTCCATGTTGGCGGCGAGAATCGCGCGGAACGCTCGATAGGTCGTCCTTCGCAGATCGGCTACAGCTGCGTCGGGCACCGTGATCGGGGCCGCCGCAGTCGCTGCCAGTCCGCGGCGGATCATCGAGTCGGTACGAATCGCCCACACGAGCGGGCCGAAAGGCGGCGAGGCGAGCGCCTTGATGATCGCCGGCTCGGGCAAGAGCGCTGTGTGGCTCGGCCCTGTGCTGACCAGGACCAGCTCGCCGACCAGGTCCGGACGACGCTCCACGAGGGCGGTAGCGACGTATCCCCCGCTGGAATGACCGACCACCTTCAGATTCCGGAACCCGAGCTCGTCCAACACTGCCGCCGTCCGATCCGCCTGCTGTGGAACGGTGTACGTGGACACCGGCTCGGATCGGCCGCATCCCGGAAGGTCGATCGTGATCACCCGATACGCCGTGGCGAGAGACGGCACCACCGGCGACCACATCGAACCGGTTGCGCCCGAACCGTGGATGAGCAACAAGGGTGGTGCCGCCGGGTCTCCGTCGATGACAACGTGCAACCCGTGGACTGTCGTGTCATCGCGTGTCCGGGTGGGGTTCGATTCGCTCATACCGACAGCTTCGTCGCAGGCTCGTAGCACCGTCTTGTACGAATGTCACGTTGTCCCGATCCGGCTAGCCTGGGATGTATGACCGCTACTGGCCTACTGGACTGGAGCCGGGTCGAGGTCGCTGTCCCGGCCGGTCTCCCGACTCCGGGAGTGCGGATGGCGGGTTTCCATTACTACGACATCGCCCCCGTGGACCTCACGATGATCCCGCATCCCTCGGTCACGCTCCTGCTGGATCTCACCGAACGCGGAGTCGCCTACAACGGCCCCGGAGGCCCGGTCGCAGGGAACGCAATCATCGGCCTCCGCGCCGGCGCATTACGCATCACCAGCGCGGGGGTGGGCGAAGTCTTGCAGATCCGCCTGTCCCCCGTCGTCGCCGCAGCGATTCTGCGAGACACCGAGATGATCGGCGGTACCGTGACACCGTTGTCGCAACTGTGGGGCGGCAGCGCTACCACCTTGACCGAGCGGCTCCGTTCGACACCGTCGTGGGACGACCGCTTCGCCCTCGCAGGTGCGTTCCTCCGAAGCCAGGCGACCGGCAAATTCGCTGTAGCACCCGAATTCGTATACGCCTGGGACCAGACTGTCCGGACCGGAGGGCGGCTCCGTATCGAGACCCTGGCCACCGAGACCGGCTGGACCCGCCAGCGACTCTGGTCTCACTTCCGGACCCGGATCGGAGTCTCGCCCAAGCTCGCGTCCGAACTCGTCCGCTTCGACCATGCCGCCCATCTTCTGGCGGCGGGTCGCTCGCCAGCGAATGCCGCGTTCGAGGCCGGCTATGCCGACCAATCCCATCTTCATCGTCGTACCAAGGCGATCACCGATATGACCCCGACCCTCGTCGCGAGCGCACCGTGGCTCGCGATCGATGAAACTGCGTGGCCGACAAGCTGATCCCGCAGCCGACCGTACAACGACGGCCTGCCCGAGGGCACATGAGACCGGGATGACCCGCGAGGCCGGCGTGCGGCCCGCGTCGTTCAGACCGCGCTTCGTGACGGCAACGTCCCGAGTGCGCGTATGGCATCCGCGGTCGCCCACTGGGCTTCCGCCTGCGCGAGGGCAGCATGTGCCTGTGCCTGAGCGATCACGTTCCGCCGCTCCGCACCGCTGACCGCGTCGCTGGCGGTAAGGCCACTGAGCAGTGCCTCGGCACGCTGCTTGTGAGTGGTGTAGTCATCCATCGCTCAATTCTCACACCCCCTGGAACGAGCGGATTCCTGGAGGGTCGAACACATTGGCAGGCGACCTGGACGTCGCATCCCACCGCCTGCTCGGATCGAGTCCTGAGAGCACCGTGGCGCTCGGAATATCAAGGGGCGGGCGCTGTTCCGAGATCGAAGCGGATACCGGCGCGCAGCATATCCGTAGCCGATAGTCCGATCATGTCGCGAAAGGTTTCGCTGAAATGCGACGGGGTGGCGAACCCGGCGTCGATGGCGGCACGAGTGAGGTCGTGGCCGGCCACGGCGTTGCGGACGGTACGGATGATGCGGCTCCACCGTTGATAGCCACGGAAGGTAGTGCCGTACTGCTGGGTGAACAGTCGCAGGAAATGTGTGGTGGACAGGCCCATATTCGCGGCGATCTGATCGGCGCGGAAGGTCCGGTCCGGATGGTCGCGGATGGTGGTGGCGACCTCTTCGATGCGCGGATCGGTTACTGGCGCGGGCCCGGCGACGGCGCGGGCGTAGATGCGATCCGGGTCCACGCTCTCGGCTAAGCACAACTCGACCAGTTCTCGTTCCCGTCGATGGTCGAGTCCGAAAAGTCCTGCGGAAGAGGTCATCTCGTCGGCAATGGCGGTGGCGGGCGCGCCCGCGGGTTCGACGAACAGCGCCAGAATCCAGCCCTTGGTGGCGACTAGGCGCTGTGTCGTGCGAGCGGGGGCGAAGGAACTGCCGGTGCGGATCCGGCCGTGCGCGCCGGTATGCACAAGGAGCGGGCCGTGCAGTCCGACGCTGAGCATGGCGACCGACGGGGAATGCGGTTCGACGCCGAGATCCGGCCCGACATAGCCGACATGGCCGGCCCGCACCCAGGCCACCGGCGTCCGCGCCGGACCGCAGATTTCCGAAAGCGGATCAGTGTCCACGCCTGTCAGGGTATCGCTACGCCACCGAGAGCATCGGAGGCGAGAAGCATTACCGGAAGCACGGAGACACTTGATGCGCAGCGATACCGCCGAGACGAAAGAGAAATCCCCACCCCCGAACGATCCCAAGCCGGCCCAGCATCCGACCGGATCATTACGCCCCTTCGCCAGCGGTTTCGCCGCCGTACTGATCTTTCAGGTCATCGGCGCTGTCGCCGGGCTGGCACCGCTGCTTGCCGTCGTCGAATTGGGCCGGACCCTGCTCTCCCCCACTCCGATCGACCATGGTCACGTCTGGATCGTCGTGCTCGCGGGCGCGGCCGGCCTGCTGGTCCGGCTGCTATTCACGGCCGCATCGGCAGGCATCGGACATCTACTCGACGGGCGGGTGCAGCTGTCGCTGCGCCGGCAACTGGCCGCCGGGCTGGGACGGGTGCCGATCGGCTGGTTCTCCCGCCGCCGGACCGGCGAGCTGGCGCGGGTAGTGGGCGACGATGTGAGCGCCGTACACCCGTTCATCGCGCACACCCCCGGCGAGCTCGTCTCCGCCTTCGTGGTGCCGCTGGTTTCGCTGATCTATCTGTTCACCATCGACTGGCGGCTGACGCTCATCACGCTCATCCCGGTGGTCCTGGCGGTGGCGCTGGTACCGGCGATGATGACTCCGACCCGCCTGCGCGAACAGGAAGAGTTCGATGTGGCCATGGGGCGCGTCGCGAACTCCGTCGTCGAATACGTGCAGGGCATCGCGGTGGTCAAGGCATTCGGCGGTTCCGGGCAAGCCCACCGCGCATTCCGGACGGCCGTGGATGATTTCGTCGGGACCTTCTTCCGCTGGGTGCGCGGTCTCGCCCCGATCGCCGCGGGCATGCAGCTCGTGCTGTCGCCGCCGTTCGTCCTGCTGGTCGTGCTGACCGGCGGTGCGGTGCTCATGGCGAACGGTTCGCTCGCACCGGCCGATCTGTTGCCGTTCCTGCTGCTGGGACTGGGCCTGACCGCCCCAGTGGCCGCCCTCGGCCACGGCTTCGATGAGATGCAGGCCGCGCGGCGCGCGGTCGGCCGGATTCGGGAAGTACTCGCCGTCATGCCGCTGCCGGAACCCGCGAATCCGGTCGCCCCCCGGGGGCACCGGGTGGAACTGCGCGACGTTCGATTCGGCTACGACGCCGAGCATGAGGTGCTGCGCGGAATCGACCTGGTACTCGAACAGGGGACGGTCACCGCGCTCGTCGGACCGTCCGGAAGCGGCAAATCCACCCTGGTGCAGCTACTGCCACGCTTCTTCGATCCGACGCACGGGTCGGTCATGCTGGGTGGGACCGATCTGCGGGACATCGACAGCGATGCGCTGTACCGGAACGTCGCCTTCGTCTTCCAGGATGTTCGCCTGCTACGCGCGTCGGTCGCCGACAATATCGCGCTGGCGGTACCACGGGCCGACCGCGCCGATGTGGTGCGCGCTGCCCAGCTGGCGAACATCCACGATCGCATTCTCGAACTGCCCCACGGCTACGAGACCGTGCTCGGCACGCAGGCCCGGCTCTCCGGCGGTGAGGCCCAGCGCATCGCACTCGCCCGCGCACTACTCTCTGACGCGCCCATCCTGGTGCTCGACGAGGCGACGGCCTTCGCCGACCCGCAGACCGAACAGGCGGTGCGCCAAGCACTGTCGACGCTGGCAGGAGAGCGCACCATTCTGGTCATCGCCCATCGCCTGGAGACAGTCGCCGACGCCGACACCGTCGTGGTGCTGGAGGACGGGGCGATCGTCGAGCGCGGCCGGCCGGCCGAACTGTTGACCCGCGGCGGCAGGTTCGCCGCTTTCTGGCAGGCCCATCAATCAGCGATCGCGGACGGGTCCGAAACCCCACAAGGAGATGAGTACCGATGATTCGAATGCTGCTGCGCGTACTCGGACCCGAATACGCCCCGCCGGTGCGCCGCACGGTTGCCCTCATGACAGCGACCGCCATTGTCGAAGGATTGTCCTACGGCCTGCTGGTTCCCATTCTGCGCGCCCTATTCGCGGATACTCCCGCGCAGGCCCGTCCCTGGCTGGTCGCCTTCGGTGTCGCGGTCGCGGTCTACGCGGTCCTGCGTTATCTCAGTGATCTGTCCGGCTTCCGCGTCGGAACCACCCTGCTGCGGGGAATCTACTCCCGAATCGGTGAGCATCTGGGCCGTCTACCCCTCGGCTGGTACAGCGGCGGCCGTGTCGGCGAGATGTCGGTGCTGGCCAGTCGCGGCGTCCTGGAGGCCATGAGCGTTATCGCACATCTGCTGGCGCCGTTCCTCTCCGCCGCGGTGACCCCCCTGACGATCGTCTTCGTCCTGCTGTCATACAACTGGCAGCTGGGCGTGGCCGCGCTCCTCGCCGCGCCGATCGTGGCGGCGATCAGTGGCTGGACGGCCCACACAACCGCCGCCGCCGATGCGGAGAGCTCCGAACGTGACGCCGCAGCCGCCGAACGGGTCATCGAGTATCTCCAGGCACAGCCGGTGCTGCGGACGGGCGGCCGAACCACTGAGCGCTTCGCGCTGCTCGACGACTCGCTCCACGAACTGCAGCGCGCATCGCGCCGGTCGACGGTGTCCGCACTACCCGGCGTCATCGGCCTCACCCTCACGGTGCAGGCGATGTTCACCGCCCTGCTCGTCCTGGGCACCTATCTCGCCCTCGGCGGCGAAATCGGAGTGGCAGAACTCTTGGCGAGCCTGGTATTGGCCGCCCGCTGCGCCGATCCGCTGCTGTCGCTATCGGATATCGGCGGCAAGCTCCGTGGCGCGCGCGCCGTGCTGGCCAGACTCGATACGCTGCTGCGCACCGAACCGCTGCCGGAGGCTGCCGATCCCGTCCGGCCACACCGCCATGACCTGGAGTTCGAGGCCGTCTCCTTCCGACACGGCGACCGGCAGGTGTTCGACAACGTGTCCCTGGCGGTGCCGCCGGGGCAGCGGCTGGCCGTCGTCGGCCCGTCAGGTGCGGGGAAGAGCACCATGCTGCAGCTACTCGCCCGGTTCTACGACGTGGACTCCGGCGCGGTACGAATCGGCGGTGTGGACGTGCGCGCGATGAGCTCCGAGGAGTTGATGGCCCAGTTCGCCATCGTCTTCCAGGACGTCCATCTCTTCGACGGCACCATCGAGGAGAACGTGCGTCTCGGCCGCCCCGGCGCGACCGACGCGCAGATGCGGGCCGCCGCCACCGCGGCGGGTCTAGACGAGGTGATCGAGCGTCTCCCCGACGGCTGGAACGCGCTGGTCGGCGAAGGCGGCGCGCTACTGTCGGGCGGTGAGCGCCAACGGGTTTCCATCGCACGGGCGCTGTTGAAGGATGCGCCCATAGTGCTCCTGGACGAGGTGACTTCCGCCCTGGACCCGGTGAACGAAGCGGCGGTCCACGCCGGCATCGAGCGCCTCATGGCCGGCCGAACCGTGGTGATGGTGGCGCATCGAATGCGCACCATCCGCCGCGCCGATCACGTCGTCTTCCTCGACAGCGGCCGAATCGTGGAACAGGGAAGCCACGACGACCTGGTAGGCCACGGCGGCCGCTACGCCGCGTTCTGGGCGATATCCCAACCACTGTCAGCCGTTGAGTAACTGCCAAGTGTCCAGCGCAATCAACCGCGGCGCGACCACCGCCCCTCAACGACAATCGACAGCTCCATCGCAACCACGCGGCATCCAGGGCGGTTGATCAAGACAATTGCTATCGAATCCGCCGGTCCAGTCTCGGTGGAGACAGCTGCACACGCGATCGCGTCGATTTCGGCAAACAGGATCTAGGACCAAAACGGGGGTAAACGCGGGGCCAGACACAAAAAAACAGGTCAGGCCCGGTCTTAGATCGGGCCTGACCTGCGTTTTCTGTGGACCTTGGGAGACCGTACTACAACACGAACATGCAGGTAGAAGCGCTGGAGAAGTTGCTGGCGGCGCTGCCTGACCCCGACGGACCAGCCCCTGCACCGACCAAGCGGCCTAGTCCAGCCCGGCCACACCAACTCCAACGACGCCTCACCACCAACCAGCGCGCCGAGATCACTGCCTCATACGACGCCGGAGCCTCCGCCAAACAGCTCGCCATCCAGTGGCAACTCGCCAAAGCCAGCATCCTCTCCATCCTGCGCGACGCGGGTACCCACATCCGGGAGCAACGGCGACTCAGCGAAGACGAAATCGACCACGCCGTCACCAGCTACCAGCGCGGCGAGTCGCTGAACCGCATCGGCGACCGGTTGAACGTCGCCCACACCACCGTTCGGTCGGCACTCGAACGCCGCGGAATCCCAAGGCGTGATAGCCGCGGCCGATCCCGGTGACGGTGCCGGTAGCAGAACAAAATTCGGATATCCGCTGGCTCGCTTATGTCCCACCCCGGCAGCGAGGTCACCTGCTTGTTGTCAGTCAGCGCTGGGGGTCTAGGATCGTCCCCCGAAAACGGTGATGTCGTCCAATGCGTCTTCAACGCGACCACCGATGATCGGGTCGTTGACGAGTTCGCGTAGCGCAGGAACGACGCGGTCGGTGTCGATGGCCCTGTGAATACTCGCGATGTGTCCCAGGGCCGTCACCGCACCGGAGCGAACATTGGGGTCCGGATTCTCGAGCAGGGCGAGCGCGCGGTCGGTGACCCATCCGCCATCAGGGTCGTGGAGAGCCAACCGCAGTATGGCCTGCGAAACCGCCAGGTTGTCGTCCGAATCGAGCATCGTGATCGCCTCGTTCCGGCCGATCGGTTCGAGGCTTTGGTACGTACTCACAGCGGCTTGCCCTTCCTGTTCACCACGCCCGCCTTGATCAAGGCGTTCTGCATCTCCTGTGTCAGCTCGTCCCATGCACGTTTGTGGCCCGTCGAGAACGGAGAGGGACCGATGCCCAAGGCGCTGACGCGTGAACGGCCCCGTCCACGGGCGGAGCTGCGGCCAGCCGAACGCACCAAAATGCCGAAGAGCGCGAGCCTTAAGATCGGATTGGGGTGGGTCTGCGATGGATCGAGTCAATCGGGCATTGCCCCCAGTTGTACTGGCTTGCAATGGATTTCAATTCGCGACATGTAGAGTATCAAGCTCGCGCTTCGGTGTGGTGGAGCACGCCTGAACTTTGAAAATGTGTCAACGCCCGGGCGATAACTCCGACTGTGGGAGAAGGACTTTCACCGTGCCAGTGCCCGCCCGGCGGCCCGGTATGTGCGCCACACGACCACGCCGCACCAAGTGCTGGGCGCGATCGGATCGGCGCTGGAGCATATCGAAGACACCCATTACAGCGAGCACACTGTATGCCTGCGGGCTCAGCATTTGGTGGTGCCGATTAGCGGATCTCGACCACCACTTTGCCGAGGGCGCGGCCCGCGCCGACATGGGCCAGCGCGGCCGCGGTCTCATCGAGCGTGAAACTGCGGTCGGTGTGGATAGCGATTCGGCCCGCGACACACAACTCCGCTAGGGGTGTGAAGTGCGCGGGCCCTTCCTTCACCGCGAGGACCCCGAGCCCGCGGCCGGTCACCATCCCGGCGACCACGCCGACCGTCGTCATCCGCAGCAACGCGCGTGTGGTGCCGCCGACGCAGCGATAGCGGCCGCCGCGCGCGACCGACCTGCGATACGCGAAGATCGATCGGTGGGCGACGAGATCGAGTACCCGGTCGTACGGCCCGGTTCGGGTGAAGTCCTCGGCGCGATAGTCGATGACCTCGTCGGCGCCGAGCGTGCGCATGAACGCGAGTTTGGCGGCGTTGTCCACCCCGGTCACGTGCGCGCCTGCGCTTTTGGCCAACTGGATCGCAAACGCTCCCGAGCCCCCGCCCGCGCCGTTGATCAACACCGACATACCGGCGGTGATACCGGCCGTGCCCTGCAGTGCGATCGCCCCGGCTTGCGGCAGGGTCGACGCCTCGGCGAAGCTCAGCGACGCCGGTTTGCGGGCCAGCGCTGATTCGGGAGCCACGGCATATTCCGCGAACCCGCCCTTGAGCGTGAGATTGTCGCCGTAGACCTCCTCACCCGGCGCGAACAAAGTGACCTCGGAGCCAACGGCCTCGACCCGTCCAGCGATGTCGGATCCCAGAACGGGGCGTCCGGGTGCCCGGAGCCCGCCGATGCGCGAATACAGCGGTGTCCCCCGCAGGGTCTCCCAATCGGAGAGGTTGACCGACGTCGCGTGCACCTGGACGAGCACTTGTTTCGGCCCCGGGGAAGGTACCGGGACTTCCGCGAGCGACAGCACCTCAGGGCCGCCGTAGCGGTCGTACACGATGGCCCTCATGCGATGCCGACACTGAGGATCGAGCGACAGCCTGACACACGCCAGACTCTAGTTGACTGCCCGCCCCGCGACCGACGAACTGTGCGTTGGCATCCCACGACTCGCCGAACCCACTCCCGCACACCAGCAACGTCCTGTATTGCCGTTGCGATACGAAACCGCACGATGCGAGTGAACTCGCAGATAGGAGGGCCGAATTCGGTTTCGGTTGTCAGGGGCAGGCCGGACGGGTGAATCGCGTGAACCTTCGTCGATGTCCATAAAGAGGGCCCTGCCGATGGGATGATCCCGCCCTCACCGACTACTGGAAAACCCAGCGGCGCAAAGGAATACGCCTCCACCTTCATCGCAACGACTTACGACCTCGCAGAGAGATCGACTGCAGTACAGGAAGTCCGGTGACGCAGCGGGATGTGCTTTCTCCTGGTAGCACACACGACCGCATGTCGCGTGGACGCCAGAGTCGCACTTCTAATCCCCATGACTCAGGTAGGCACCTATCGCTCCATGAACGCCCTGTAATGCCGATTACCGCGTCCTCTACGGCTGCTGGCCGTATCGCCGCCAGACCGTAGCTTCGGAAAGTTATGCCCGGCTCTCATCGCGACAGCGGTAACCACCGTTACGCCGATCGGCCCTGACGGCCCATGCCAGTGCAGCGCAGAGGCCGCCGAACATTATGACTCCAGCCAGCAAGATTCCCACGCCGACAATGGCGGTAGCGAGCGCAGGAGTGCCGAAGCCGAAGTACACGGCGAACGGACTCGACAGCATTGCGCCGATGAAGCCCCCGATCAGGGCTACGACGAGGACAGGCCGGTCTTTCATGAATCCGACTCTAGCCTTCGAGCAGTCGATCGCTCCGTTCAAGACACCAGCATCACAGACATCCGCACCTGCCGCAGGGCGCGCGTTCGCCCAGCACGAAGCAGAGGTGCCGCGATGGTCCGGTATTGCCATACTCGGATAATGCCGAATCCGATTGGGCGGACGATGTATCCGGCCCCGTCTGATGAGTCGGGACGAACCAGGGGTGACATGCGATCGACGAAGGTCCAAGCCGATGACGGCACCGTGCTGCACGTCGGTGTCACAGGACGTGGCCCCGATGTCGTCGTCTTGTCGGGTGGACCGGGCTGCATCCACTACCTCGAAAACGACATGTTGGCACCTCGTGGAATGCGGGCCTGGTACCCGGAGCCCAGAGGTGTCGGACGCTCCCAGGGCGGGCCGCACGACCTGGCTCAGGCAGTCGCCGATATCGAGGCGGTGCGGCGCGCCCAAGGCATCCGTGACTGGGGCGTACTCGGCCATTCCTGGGGTTCGGACCTGGCGGTACGTTACGCGCTGGATCATCCCGATCGAGTCCGATCCGTCGTCGGCGTCGCCGGGCACGGATTACACAAGGACCGGACCTGGTCGCAGGCATACGAGTCCGCCCGGCATCGGGAAGCCGACCTCGAAATCGCTTGGGAACCAATCGTTCACACCGCACTGAGCGCGTCGTTCGTGGAGTGGATCCACGAATCCGACCTGTTGCGGCGATTGGCCGACACCAACGTAGCCATGAGTTTCGTCGCGCCGCAGCACGATATCCGCCCGTCGTGGCCACTGCGGCAACTGGCCGCCTTGATCCCGAACGGCAGGTTCGAGGAAGTACCCGGAGTCGACCACAACCTCTGGTCCCACACGATCCGCAGGTGTGGGTCGACCTCGTCACCAGACTGTGCGCACAACCGAATACCCCGCACGCTTGAGCGCACCGGACGGGCAGCGCATCGAAAGGTCGGCCCGCACCGGCACCCTCCCGCCGCCGCCGCGATCGACTGGCAGCATTGCAGTTTGTGATGATCCGAGGTGAGCAGTCCCGACAAATATCCGCTCACGCGCGGAGCGTGCGATCCGAAGACGCGGTGGCCGCCCGCTGATCCGTTGGCCACCAACGCCTCTGAAATATCCGATAGTGCCGATGAGCGAGTGTTCGAGTGGCCGGTTCGTGCAGGAAATGCGGTCACCACGCATTTCGGCCTTGAAGCACACGGGCCGTTGCTGCGTGATGCAAGCACCGCGACCGAGAATTGGTAGCCCCACGCTCGGTACGATTCCTGCTGTGAACTGGAATGTCGCTGATCGGGAACTGGTTTCGTGGCTCGGCACGCCCGAAACTGATCTCGGGTGGTGTGGGTACAAGATCGACTCACGACCCGATGCGGCGTGGCTGATGCATGCGATGTACGAGCACGAGTCGGGCCCAGCGGAACTCACCTACGACGAGGAGCACCGGCAGCGACTGGCTGCCGGACTCGAGAAGCCGACGATAGTCCCCGGATTCGACCTCGAAGCCACGTCGGTCCTGATTGGAAACGAGCTGGGCCGCTCCGAGCATCCCGGACCGGGCTGGAAAAGGCTGCGCTGGGCCGAACTTGCGGCTCGCCTGGGCCAGTCAACGGTCGCCGAGGGCGAATACCCCAGTTTCCGCAGTTTGTACGGCGCACACCCGAGCGGGAGCTGGCCGGTGAATATCCGCCCGCCCGCCGAGGGCTCCCTCGATCGGGAGTCGTGGCGAACGCTGATCGACGTTCTGATCGCGTGGTGCCCGGGCGGTGCGGACACCCCGTGCGTGGCCTACTTCGGCCCGGCAGTCGGCGGCGAGTTCGACACCGGAGTCATTGTCTCAGGTCCTCTCGGGGGCGCCGCAGACCTGTACGACCATCCCAGCGGAGTCGGCTCACCCTCGAATATGTGGACAGCCGACCGATCCTGGATCACATGGTCCGATTGGGACCTTTGCGGCACGAAGGTGGCCGGCCCGACTGAGCTGATCGATGCGCTCCAGGCGGCATCGGATGTCGAAGCGCTGCTCCTGCCCTGGTGCTGACAGCCAGGAATTCTGGCAGCGCCTGAGCTGCCGTAGCGTGATAGCCCGCTCGCTGTCGAACATCCTGTAATGCCGCGTTGCGCGCTGAGAGAACCGGCCAAGCCGCGGCCAGCCGAACGCACTGATCTGCCGATTGTGCGGCGTTCTGGGGCTGATGTGGTGTGACGGATTGGGCTTATACGCAGGCCCCGTCGGCGGCATCGCGGATTCCGGCCTTCATCGCGGCGCGGTCGTCCTCGGAGGTGTTGCTCCACCTCGGCGACTTCGAGGCATCCTCGATGACTCCCTCAGCGGCCTCTTCGGCAGTCCATCCGGGTTCCGCGTCGGCGAGCCTTTTGGCCTCGGTGAAGAAGTCGAGCCAACCCAGACAGGTCTCCCGTCGCAAGCCTGCGCCGCCGGGAATGAAAGTAGCCGGGCCCGGCACCGTAGCGTCCGGGACCGACGACTCGCTCGCTGGTGCTGACCCCGGCGCGCTCGGTGCGGCCGGAGTGGTGCTCGACGAACCGCATGCTGTCAGGACGACGGGCGCTAGCACGGCGATAGCGATAACGGCGGCACGAGCGGCCACAGTGTCCCCCGATCGAGTTGGTCTGGATCCCGGGGATGCTAGCCGATCACGAATACTGCCGCCCCGGCGATCAATTCCGTGGTGGGCAATCCTGCGGCAGTCAAGACCTGTCCGGCGGTGCGTCGAAGTCGGCGGTTGACCGGCTGTATGGGCGGCTCGTATTCCGGTCGGGTGCATCAGGTGTCTACCGGTTCGATTCAACCGACTGGCCCGCGGCGCCAACGCGCGGTAATGCCGCACATCGGTTGTTCCGGCAGCCCGAAAAGTGCTGTACAGCAGCGTATCTCACGCTGTCGCAGTCAAAGGCGTTCGGTAGCGATCGCCGCCGATCTCGACGTCACCGAAATGGTGGCCGGTGCGAATATCGTATCGTGCCCGTGGGTCGGGCGTACCAGGTTGGCGGGCCATACTCGTGATGAGCTGGAACGCGACGTCGAACAGGTCCGACTTACAGACCGGCAGCGTGTTCAGGCGGGAGAGTGGACGCATGGAAACTCCGATCAACACCACTACCCGGTGGGGTGAACTCAGGATTCACGGCGTCCGTCGTGATCGCCCCGATGCCGAGAAGATCACGAAGGTACTCATCGAACTCGCGCGAGAGCAGTTGGCTGACAATCCAGATCGTCGTGACGACCGCACCGCAAGCGGTGGCGAGAGTCCCCGGTTGCTGCCCTCGCGGGCCAACCAAGCCACACCACGGTGGCCGCGATCACTTGATCCCGGCCAAGTCCACCGGCTGATACAGGACTATGTTGCCGGTGCGACGACCTATGAGCTGGGCGACCAATTCGGTGTCGACCGCCGTACCATCAGCGCAATCCTGCACCGCTACGGCATACCGATGCGTCGACGCGGCTTGTCCCCCGATCAGACCGACGAGGCGATCCGGCTCTACCGTCTCGGCTGGTCACTGGCGCGCGTCGGCAAGCATTTCGCTGTCGATCCCACCACTGTCTTGAACCGCCTGCGCGAGCGTGGTGTCCGCACCCGCGACACACACGGTCGGGCTTGATCATGACATCAGCCCACAACGACCAGGCTCCCACTTGTGACCGGCATGGCTCGCGAACGCGGTGGTGACAGAGTGCCTTCCGACTTAATCAACACCGAGCCGGAACGAGAACACACCTTGGGGGGGCCAACTAGAACAAGAAAACGAGCGCTGACCAGGATATATGCGCCACCCGACCGAAGCTGGTCTCATGACTGCAAGACAGCAAAGCCCCTGATCAACAGCACAATTCGTATCAATTTGTGGAGCTAAGGGGACTCGAACCCCTGACCCCCACAGTACCGGTCAGGGCCGCTACTGCGGGCAATCATGGACTGTCAAGTGCGTACAAGAAATGCAACTTGACCAGCGGAAATGACAACAATGAACAACGCTCAACAACCGAATATACGTTCGATCGTCGTCAACGCGCCGGGAATTTGTTGGGACTTAGTTGGATGCTCGCCGAGCCTCGATTCTGGCATGTCGGGATCATGACACGCCGGAGTCGGGAAGTACGCGGCAATCGGATGGCTATCTATCTGTCGGGTCGGTTCTGTTCTGTGTCGGCACGTGCCGCTACCCTGCTGGTGAGTTTGATTACCGTAATGACCAGTTGAGGAGATTGACTCAATGGCAATGACCAATGCAAATCGGCCTATCGAACGAGCGGGTGTCAACACTTTCCGCGCGTTGCTAGAGCGCCATGGTCATGTCGTTCATGAAGTTGATGGCAACAATGATCATGGCGAGGATCTTCATGTAGAGATTGTCGAAAACCGTAGGCGGACTGGGCACATGGTTGCAGTCCAAGTTAAGAGTGGCCGAAAGTATAAACGCGCCGCTGGCTATGCGATACCGCTGGATGGTCACCAAAATGATTGGAAACTGAGTCATGTACCTGTAGTTGGTGTCGTATACGATACCGATGAGGGCGGTCTCTACTGGGTGAACCTGACTCGAGAGCTCCAATACAATGCAGATGCGACTTGGATAGATGTACGCAAATCCGATCTGCTCGAAGATGATACTGTGGCGGACTTCATTTCGAACATAATTTCCTATATCGATAATGGCGGATCACACTTCGAGCGAACCCGATTGGTAAGGGTTCATGAGATGGAGGATGGAAAATTTGTTCTCACGAATTGTTCCAATAACTTCCTGACGGATATAACCATCGAGTCAATCTTCGATGAGTACGCCGACCCCAACCTTCCCAAAAGTTGGGCTGTAATAACATGCTCTTACATTTCAGACCTCGAACCATTCGACGGCAGGACCGTCGGACATAGGGCTTCAGATAGGACATGGACGTCTTATGGGCCAGAAATTGCAGTTACAGGAAAGGCGCCGAACGGAGAAGAATTTAACGAATTCTTTTCGTTCTTCCCATGAAGGAGACTCTCCTACGCTTTTTCCGATATCATGAAACCTTTTGTTGCGGTCTCATGCTACGAATTGCAGGAGCGGGGAATTCCGTGGCAAGCCAGCCCGATAGGGGTGGCGCGGCAGAATTTCGCATCTCGGTGTGCCGTTCGGTCCTCCATCCGGTTCTGCGCCGGGGTGCCCGCCCGGGAGCGGAGCGGTAGGGCGGTGCACCGGGTGGCGCGCGTAGCGCGCCGCCATTGATCTTCGTAGAGGGAAATTCGGCAAGTTTTCTTACTTGGGTTCTTACTTGGGTTTCCGGCTTCTTTTTCTTCTTTTTCTTTCACTTCCGGGGGCTCCCAAACCTTCTTTCACTCCCTACATGAGGTCATCAAGCTTGCGGCACAACAGATTTCGCGGGACTGTTCGGTAATCCCGCTCGATCCGCGACGCATCCCGGCAGGCACCCCGCACGCAGGGTTCCAGGACTGGGGTAGCCGAATCCGGCACAGCGGGGTCTCGGTATTCCAGCGCTACTCGCTACGGTGTCGGCCTTCGCGTTCGCGTTCGGAGCGTTCACGTTCGCGTTGCTGATGTATCGACCGGTTCCGTTCGGACTCGGCGTGTGTCCGCGCTGCGTCGGTGTCGATCATCTTGGGTGGGTCGTTGCTGTTGAGTCCGAGAATGCCCATCATCTGTGGCGATAGCCCATTTTCTATTGCTAGTGCTCGCGCGTTGTCACGCTCTTGTGCAGCTCGTGCCCGAGGGTTCGCCTGTGCCTGCTCCGGAGTTCGTTGCGGTGCGGGTGGTGGTGTGTGGGGTTCTTGGGCGTGTCCTGGTTTGATCTCAAGGCCGGGCATCTCCAGCGCTTGCGCGTCGCGGTCAGCGCGGGTGGGCGGTTGCGCGTTCTCTCGGTTGTCTTCTCGGGTGAGTATCTGCGCCCAGGTCGGAAGTTCCCGCATTACCCGTGCGGCAGGCTCAGGTTCGACCCTGGCGCGTTCGTCTCGCGCCTTGTTCGCCCGTGCCTGCTCGTCTCGCTCTTTCGTTATTCCTCGCTGCTGAGACTCCTTCTCTCGAGCGCGCTCGTCCTTCGCCTTGGCTTCTCGTGCTCGCACGATTTCTCGGATTTTCCCTAGCCGTTTACGTGCACGGTCGGCACGAGTCAGCTCGTATGCCCTGATCAATTCGAGTTGTTGGGATACCAGGGACTGACCGAGCCGTATCGCCCGCGCCGCATCAGCGCGGGAAACGGTCTCATGACGGAACCGCCCGGGAAAATCAAGCGCCAATTTCTGCATATCGCCGAGAACTTTATCCGGGACTTTTTCGCCTTCGACCGTTTCCCAGGTGCTGTGAGTCACCTGCCTGGAGTCGAGCCCTTGCCGCTCTAGGCCGAGTTGCTTTCGCGCGTCGGCTTCGTTTACTCTTCCCGATTTTCTTTCGACACTTCTGACGCCTTTTCCGTCGGAGCGGGCCGAATCCAGTATGCGACTCTTCCCGTTGATTGATATCGCGAATTGCCGGACCCAGCCTCTTTCCGGAGTTTCACCTCGTATATGCGCTCTGCCGAGTTCGAAATAAAGTCCTTTTTCGTAATTCGACATGTCGCGCCGAGCGGCATCGTATTCGTCGGGCACAGCGCCCCCCTCGCTGGTTCAAATCAGACTGGTTTTCCAGCCGTTCGAATGCAGTAATCGACCATCTTCGGACCGTCGTCGTCGAAAAGCCAGTTCACTAGTGATTTCGGCGTCTCTGTCAGCCCGGTATCGGCATAGTGGACAGCCGGCCCGAAATCGGTATACAGCGGCGGCAGTGTGCCGTATTCCGGCTTGTTCGTCCACGTCATTCCAGGATTCCGCCGTATGCAGCATTCGCCGAGGAATCGGACGAACTGGTCCGCGCGGTCCCGGTTCTCGGGTGCAATGAATCCGTTCGGGTCACCGAATAGTTCTTTCGCGGCTTCGAGAATGCGAGTCAACACCGGAGGCTTCCACCATGTATCCGTCGAATAGTCCGCGACGTCGGGAATGGTTTCGGTGAGGAACCTACTTATCTTCGATTCCATGTGCTCGGTCGCGACCCAATCCAAAAATGCTTGGGTTTTGTCATCGAATTCGATATCGAAACCGATTTGTTCATCATTTCCCACGCCGATCATCCCTCCGTATGGTCGTCACTGTCGGTGCCCGGGTCAGTCTCTCATCTCACGGTGAAAGGTAGAGCCGTTCATTCGGTAGGCGCTGAAGGCCGGTGGTGTCGCCAGGGAGCACATTTGCCGCGTCGACGTAGTGGCGTGCCCGATGCTCTTCGATGAAATTTAGTGCGGCGGTCAGACATGCGGCGAAGTCCATCCGCACCCCGTGCACGAACACGCTCAGGTGCACGTCGGGTACGTCCGGTAGCGGGGAAACCTGTTCGCTCATGACGTCTCCCGTAATCGGTCGGTGCTGGTGCAGGCCACGAACTTGGTTGGCGTGATCAGGTCGCACGCGAGAGCGATAGCCCGTACGCGGCTGCTGAAGTGGGCCATGTCAGGCGCGATGACCGCTGCCGCTCCCTTGCCGCGTGCCGTCCCGACAATGAGGGCTGTCGGCATGAACGTGTCATCACCGATGGTGACCAGTCCAGTCAGGGCGTAGCCGCGTCGCTGCGCCAACTCGGTGATGACTCGTTCGTCCCGCAACCGGTGCGGGCCACTGACAACAAGCGATAGAACACCAATTGCCTTGGGAGCGAACGTATTTGTGTTCATGGCTGCTGCTCCTGCATCGGCGGAACTGGTGTGGAGTCATCGGGTATGAAGTCGTCAACGTCATTCACAACCCGAACCCCGATCCACGGACACGGACACGGCAACGGCAACGGCAACGGCAACGGCAACGGTGACGGTGACGGCATGTCCGTGATGCCGTAGTGGTCGCCGATCTTCCCGTCGACCAGCGGGGCCATAGTCATACAGAACCGGGACGGACACTGGACCGACTCCAACTCCCCGGTCTTGCCGTTGAAGCTCCCAATCCCGCACATCGAGAGTTTGCCCCACAGCCCACAGTCACATTCAGACATGAGCGGCCCACCTCCGGACGGGCCGATACGGCGCAGAACACGCGCGGATCGCATCAACCACCACAAGCCCGGACGGCCGGAACGCGCATCGGGGTGGCTCGATCCAGCGCCGGAACTGCGCGCCCTTGTCGACCGGTGACGGCAACGCAACAGTGCCACCGGATCGCACCACCGACACGTTCAGACGAAACAACTCGGCGAACAGGCACACGTCGTCGGGGATGTCCGGTCTGACGAGCAGGGTGCACCGGTTCGAACGTGGATGCGACAGAATCGGCCCGATATCCGAACCATGATGTTGCATATAGGTTTTCACGGCTTGGCCGAGGTGAGCGGGGACGATGAGTGCCCATACGTGGTCGGCCTTCATAATGATCCGCCCGAGTTGGGGAGGATCGACGGTGGCGGGCAAATCGCACACCCGCCGGTAGAAGTGACATCGGGACAACGGGGTATCGCCAAAAGTTATGTGGCCCATTGGATTCAGACCCCTTGGTCAGGATGTGCGGTGGGCGTCTGCTCGGGTTGCCATTCGTGTAGCGCGCACAGGTACCGCTCGACAACATCAGCAGGGACATCGAGCGCTAGTGGAGCGGGTGGGCCGACAAACGGCGTTCGGTGCGGCTGATTCGGGTTCAGCATCGTGCCCCCTCGGTACGGCGAATGTTTAGGTGCGCCCGGCTCCGACAACCCCTGAATGTCCTCGGAGTGGGAGCGGATTGCATCAGGGCTAGCTGGCCGTTCTCCCCACCGGGCGCTATTCCAGATCAACACGGCCGTGTCCAGTTGTGCAGGTCTACGCTGTTTTCAAACAGCACTTCTCGGATCTGAATACGCGCGGGCGGGTGTGTAATGGACACGGCGGTAACAGGATTGCTGGGGATGGAACCTCAACGGACGGGCCGAGTGCTGCGGCGGTTGCGCGACGACCGCGGGTTGAGTCTGCGCGAGCTCGCTGGGCTGACTTACTGTGCGTGGTCGCATCTCGCGAACATCGAGGCCGGTCGGCGTTGGCCGAAAGATCGGGGATGGGCTGAGCGAGTAGACCGTGCGTTGGACGCGCACGGTGAGTTGCTGGCCGCATGGGATGACGACCAGCGGGACAACGCGCGCCGGGATGACACGTTGCGAATGTTGGAGCAATCTCGACGTGAGTCTGAGGCGCTGCTTTCCGCTCCCGATGCCGTCCCACTCGACGACATGCAAGACGGAATCATCGATGTTGCGCGCCGAGCACGGTTCGAGTCATACGACAAGACGCTGTCGCGAGCGATGGCGATTCGATCGGAGCTAATGCGTCGCATTCGTGCTGGAGCACATCGGCCCGAGGAAATACGTGAACTGTATGTAGCTCTCGGTCGCGTTTGCGGGGTGCTGTCCTATCTCACGCTTGATCTTGGGCAAGCGGATACAGCACGAATTCACGCGCAAGCGTCGTTCGAACTGGGAGACCGGGCCGACCATGACCAGTTACGGGCTTGGGCGCGTGGCACGCAGGCGCTGGCGTTCAGGTTCGTCAAAGATTTCGAAGCGGCTCGCGATTCTGCGACCGATGGGTTGCGGTACGTGACCGGTTCGACGGGGACCGCTGAAGCGCGCCTGCTGTGTGGTCTGGCCGCGTCGGTTGCGAACTTGGGTGACTCGGCGCGTGCGCTCGAACTGCTGGACGAAGCCGATCGGGCGCGCGATGCGGCGGGACCGGATGAGATTCCGGGGCTGTTCACGTTCTCGCCGGCGAAACAGATCTATTACCGGGGGTTTTCGTTGATGTGGGCTGATGACCGCAGGATTCTGCGCAAGTCGGTCAAGGCTTCCGAGCGTGCCATTGATGCATGGCAAGTTCAGCGTTCACCGGGTGACGAGATGTTGAGCCAGATTTACCTCGCGTCGGCGAACGCACGGCTAGGTGATCTGGATGCATCGCTGGCTGCGGTGACGCCAGTGCTGGAGAGCCCCATATCAGCGCATTTCTCGTGGGTGCGAAAGCGCCTGAACCAACTCGAAGGATTGCTGAGCCAGAACTTCCCCGACTCTGCCGTCGCGGCAGAGATGCGCGAAACCTTGACCACCTACGTGCACACCAAGTAGCCAATTGTCCGCCCACTCCGGCGGCGATGGCCCGCGCTCGGCGACGAGAAAGTTCGATGGAGCGTCAAGCCGACGAGCCGTGTCGGGCGCAACGATTCGGTACGCACGCTCATTGCCGTAACTGATTGGCGTGCAATCAGTTACGTGACCGAGGAGGACAGCTCTCAAGCGGGGTATGCTCGATGGTGCCGTCTTGTTTGTGAGCGATGCGTGTTAGCGGCGGCCCCCGCGCGGTACAGCGCGTCTTATCTCACCGAATCCTTTTCGCGCGTGTAGCTCCCGTGGCGTCGACCCGGCGGTGTCACCCTTCTTCTGAATCTCTTTTTCCGGTAACGGATTTTTCGATGCGGATGCCTTGCTGTTTCGCGTGATGTGCGCGGCCGGTTGCGGCGTCTTCTACTGACGGACAAGGAGATTCAGTGCTGAGCACACTGGAATGCTACGACGTGGCAGCGGAGCTGTTCACCACCGCGTTCGGGCAGCGGCGGCTACTGGAGGTCACCACGTCATCGGTTGAGGCGTTCCTCAAGCAGGTCGGCGGGGCAAAAGGACCGTCTTCGATGCGGACCGGCCGCAATGTCTTGTCGGGCATGTTCCGCTACGCGGTGCGTAAAGATGCCCTCACGGTCAACCCTGTCCGTGAGTCGGAGATGGCGAAGAACGTGGAGGCCAAGGGCCGTACCGGCGGCGCACGTGACATCACTATCGATGAACTGCGGTTCATCCTCGCGGCGGTGCGGACTTCGCAAGTGCCGTGCCCGCGCAAGCTCTCGCGCGCCGAGCGCAGCCGGAAAAATCCGGTGAAGGCGTACACCCCGCCCACGGTCGCGGAACACTGCGACAGTGCCGATCTGGCCGACGTGGTAACCCTGCTGGCGGCAACGGGCTTGCGGCGCAGTCAGATTCTCGGCGTGCTCTGGACCGATATTGATCTCGAAGCCCGGACTCTGCGCAGTACCGGCAAGGTCGTGCGCGTCAAAGGTGAGGGCCTGGTACGCATAGACCGCGACGACGACCCCAAGAACCGCCGGGGAACAATCGCCCTGCCCGACTTCGCCGTCGAGATGCTCAAGCGCCGCAAAGCGGTACTGGCGGCCCGCAAGCTGGCCGCCCCGCCGGACCCAGACACACCGACACTCGACCTGGTTTTTCCCTCGGCCGTGTGGACGCTGCGCGACCCCCAGAACGTCGGCCACGAATGGCAGCGGGTACGCGAAGCGCTGGGCATGGCCGATGACATCACCGCGCACAGCTTCCGCCACGCCGTCGCGACGATTCTCGATGACGCGGGCCTGTCGGCACGGATCACCGCTGACGTACTCGGCCATGCGGACCCCGCCATGACCCAGCGGCGCTACATGGCACGCGGGCGAACTCACCACGCGGCGGCGGAAGCACTCGAACGCGCCGTCAATGGTCAGGGGAATTAGTTGGGAGTTTGTTGGAGGATTGGCCGCTTTCGGTTCGTCTCACCGAACCAAAAAGCGGCCCTGACCTGCAAAACGAGTGGAGCTAAGGGGACTCGAACCCCTGACCCCCACACTGCCAGTGTGGTGCGCTACCAGCTGCGCCATAGCCCCGAGTGGGTCGCCGTCGGGTTTCCCTGACTGCCTGAACGAAGTTACACCACTGGCGTGTCGGCAACCAAATCGCCTCGATTCGGGGGTGGCGGAGTGAGTTGTTCGACCTTAGAATCGAACACATGTTCGATGGCGATGATCTCTCATCCGTGGACTTCGGGGCCATGACCGACGAGGGGCTGATCGAGGCCCTGCGGGCGGCGCATGGACAGGCGGCGGTGGCACAGGCCGCTGAGGTGTTCGCGGTGCGGGAGTTGTATCGACGGCATCGGGCCGAGAGTGCCGAGCCGGGGCCGGGTGGGGTGCGGGCCGGCGAGTTCGCCGCCAGTGAGGCCGCGGTGGCATTGCAGATCGACGAGGGGACGGCGGGGGCGTTGATCGATATCGGTCTGGCACTGGAGGATTCGTTGCCGCGAACGCGGGCGGCTTTCGCGGCGGGACGGATCGATCTGGCCAAGGTGCGGGTGATCGTGGACAGCACCCGAGCGGTGGCCAGGGAGGTGCTGGACGCGCTGGAGCCGCGACTGCTCGAGGCGGCGGGACGAAACAATCCGGTGCGGCTGCGGCAGGCAGCGCGGCGGTGGGCGGCGCGGCTGGATCCCGGCGGCACGCAGCGCAGGCGGGAACTGCGGCAGGACGAGCGCGACGTTCGGCTGCGAGCGGTGCAAGACAGTATGGCGGTATTCGATGGATTACTGCCCGCGCCCGGGGCGCAGACAGTGGCGATGCGACTGCGCGAGATGAGTACGCAGGTGTGCGCATCGGATCCACGGAGCATGCCGCAGCGACGGGCGGACGCTCTGGTGGCGCTCGCGGATGGTTCCGGACGGCTGAAATGCCAGTGCGGACGCGGTGAACGTTGCCCAAAGTTCGGTACGCCGATCGAGCAGCCGCGTAGACCCTTGATCCAGATCGGGATTCCGGCGGACACACTGCTCGGGATTCAGGAGGCACCGGCATTTCTCGCGGGGTACGGGCCGATCGACGCGGCGCTGGCCCGGATTCTCGCCGAACACGCACGCTTCCAGGTCATACCGGAACGCTCGAACGCCGACGACGAGGCGGCTGTTGTCGATGAGGCGATGCGGTGGCGGCCAACACCGCGACTGGAGCGCGAGGTGCGGGCGGTGGACGGCATGTGCCGCTTTCCCGGATGTGTCATGCCCGCCGCCGAATCCGAACTGGACCACAATCACCCCTTCGACCACCAGCGCCCCGAGCGCGGCGGACGCACCATTCGCACCAATCTGGCCACACTCTGTACGAGGCACCATCGCCTGAAAACGTTGGCGGACAACAAAAGACTCCCCTGGCGCATCTGGCGCGCCGATCCGGATCGCCTCCAATGGACCGCGCCGACCGGCGATATCCACAACACGATCCGCGAAGGCGCGCGATACCTATTTCCGCGCACCGACACCGACGCCCCCGTTGCCCCCTACACCGGCCACCACCGATCCGAACCGCCCGAAACTCCTCCCGCAATCCCCAGCCATCCCGCGGACCGACCAA
>NZ_BDBY01000370.1 GCF_001613225.1 Nocardia pseudovaccinii NBRC 100343 | reverse complement strand
GGCCATCCGGGCCGAACGGTCGCCAAGGCCGTTGAGCGCCGATCCCGTCCAGACCGACGCCGGCAACACCCCGAAACGCCCCGCACGAGCATCACCGAAATACCGGGATACAGCGTCGCTCCGATTCATTGAAGCTCGAATGCAGGATTCACAAGCACCCCAGCGGATAACAATTTCACCATCCGTACCCCGCAGGACGTGCATCGAACCGGTGGCGCAACCGGACATACCTCGCAGGTTCCAGCGCTCAAACGCGATCCGGATCACGATTTCGTAGTGATCCCGAACACATAACGTAACTATCACGAACGATCGTATATATACATTTTCACGCATTCGAACTGCGCGAATGCCGATAATCCGGAGTTGTGGTCGAGGCAATTCGGACGTTATCCCAACGTGATCTATCGCGAATTCTTCGCTAGCGTCGTCGGCAGCCCGGATCAACGCGACGGGCTCGAACTCGAATCGCTGAACGCCGGTAACCCTGCCCCGCGGTTTCGAGGGTCCCCGACATCGCTGGGGGCAGGGACACGGCGGAAGTCCGCCGGGCCGAGCGGGCGCAGCCAGGAATCCACATGACTCAGAACCGCAAGCTCACCCGTGCCCTTGGTCTCGCCGCCGTCGCCGGTGCCATCGCCGCAGTTCCGTTCGGCCTGTCCACCGCTACCGCATCGGCCTCCGGCCACAACTGGGACGCCGTCGCGCAGTGCGAGAGCAGCGGCAATTGGAACACCGATACCGGTAACGGCTTCTCCGGCGGCCTGCAGTTCACGCAGAGCACCTGGGCCGCCAACGGCGGCTCGGGCAGCCCAAGTGGAGCGAGCCGCGAGGAGCAGATCCGCGTCGCGGAGAATGTGCTCGCCACCCAGGGCCCGGGCGCCTGGCCCGTGTGCGGCGCTTACCTGTAAGCCCGAATAGACCTGACGGGGTCCGTGCCATCGAGCACGGGCCCCGTTGTCGTCAGTACGGTCGAGATATCAAAACGAAATCGCCGGTGCCGGAATTATTTCCGGCAACCAGGTGAGCAACCGCCGTACAATTCAACCGAACCGCACGCTCCACATCGGGGATCGAAAACCCCTCCGCGGCGGCAGAATTCGTAACTCTCACCCCAGCTCGAGATGCCTGCGACGTCAACCGAGAGTCCCACTCATCGGTACCGACTATTTCAATTCCGCAAATCGAGCGTTCTCATGGTCCGAAACACCTGCGGGGAGTGATCCATCTCACTACCCTGTGTCCACCCGGTAACTCGTCCTGATCCACGCACGGTTCAGGTCTTTACGAATGCCGTGGCTAGAAAGGCATCTCGACCATGAGCTCGACCCAGATCGCGGATCCGCCGACCCTGCTCACGGGGCTGTGGCAACGCAAGCTACCGCACTATCCCGATACGCCCGCCCGCTCCTGGTATCTGGCCGTCGTGGTCATCGCCTCGATCGCGCTCTACTACCAATTGTTCGTCACCGGCGCCGTCGGCAATGAACTCATCGGGTACTTCGACCTGTCCTTCGCCTACTTCGTCTGGATCTTCATCATCGGCGCCGCCTTCGGTGCGGTGGCCTCGGTGCTCGCGGGCGTGCTGGATCGATGGGGCCGGGCGAATATCGTCGCCTACGGCGTGGTGATCTGCTCGCTGCTGACGCTGTTCGCGGTGCCCGCGACGACCACCAAGGAGCAGTACCTGTTGGTGTACTGCCTGGTGAGCATTGTCGAAGGCGCGGTGCTGGTGGCCACACCGGCACTGATCCGCGACTTCTCCCCGCAGCTGGACCGGGCATCGGCGATGGGCTTCTGGACGCTGGGACCGGTCATCGGCGCCCTGGTCACCACGCAGATCTCCACCCACACGCTCGACGCGCATCCGGACTGGCAGTACCACTACCGGCTGTGTGGTGTGATCAGCCTCGTCATCGCGGTGGTCGCGGTGATCGGATTGCGTGAGCTCAGTCCGCAACTGCGCGACCAGATCATGGTGACATTGCGCGACCGTGCGCTGATCGAGGCCCGGGCCCGCGGGTTGGATGTCAAGGAACTCGAGCAGGGTGTGTGGCGACAGATGTTGCGCCCCAATATCATCGGCTCAGCGTTGGCGATCAGCCTTTTCCTCGCCTTCTTCTACACCATCGTGTCGTTCCTACCGGTGTATATGGCGACGAACTTCGGCTTCAGTCCGGCCAAGGCCAATGCACTCGGCAACTGGTACTGGGCCGCCAATGCGATAGCGCTGGTGCTGGCAGGCATCGTGTCGGACAGACTCAAGGTGCGCAAGCCGTTCATGATCGTCGGCGCGCTCATCAGCATCGTCGGCATGTACCTGTTCATCGGCTACACCGATCAGCCCGATACCGATTACTACTCGTTCGCAACGGTTTTCGTGGTGATCGCGGTCGGCACCGGAATCGCCTATTCCACCTGGATGGCGAGCTTCACCGAGACGGTCGAGGCCCGTAATCCGGCCGCGACCGCGGTGGGGCTCGCGGTGTGGGGCGGCACCCTGCGCAGCGTCGTCACCGTGGTGCTGTTCGGATTGCTGATCGTGGTGAACGCGGCCGGTCCGCTGGTCAATTACGGACCACGGCTGTCGGAGATCGCGCACAAATACGCCCAGCAACTCGCGACCATTCAGACGGTCGGCACGGAAACCCTTGCGGCACTGCAGCAGAACCCCAATGATCAGGTCGCACAGGTCACCGCGCTGACAAAACTGACCGGGGCGTCACCGGCCGATATCCAGACGACCGTCGGCCTCAACACCCGCTACCCGCAGGAATTGGCGACGCTGCAGGCGATCGATTCGGCGACACTGGCCACGCTGACCACGAATCCGGCCGATGCGAACGCGGGTCTGGCGGCGGTCGGTCAGGTCGCGAAGAAGTTCGGTATTCCGGTGGATCAGGCGATCGCGCGGCTGCAAGCCGTGCAGCAGATTCCTGCCGCCGATCTCGCGGTGGCGGGGACCGTCGGCCCCAAACTGGTGCAGGCGACTACGCAGTTGCAGTCGGTCGGCACGATTCCGGCCGATGATCAGGCCTATCTGGCCGCGCACGCCAAGGAAGTGCAGCAGGCGCAAGCCGATTCGCCGAAGCAGTGGGAACGCTGGTGGTGGATCTGCCTGGCCGCACAGGTCGTGTTCCTGCCGTTCGTCTTCCTGATGGCCGGACACTGGAGCCCGAAGAAGGCGGCCGCCGAGGCCAAGGCGCACGACGAACTCGTCGAGCGCGAACTGGCCGCGATCGCGGAGGAAGAGCCGGAACCCGAACCCGCCGGTTAACGACGTCGTGCCGGGCGGTACCGCCGCCCGGCACGATCACTTGGTGAGGTCGACGACCCATTCGTGGTTGTTCACGTCGATCTTGTTCTTGCCGTCGAAGACCGCGGGCGTGGCGACCTCGCCATTGGCATCGGTCAGCGCGGCGCGTGCCATCTGCGCGTGGATCTTCGCCGTGTCGAGTTTCGCCCCGGAGCTGATGCACTGCACCGCCTCCAGCGAGGCGCCCGATTCCTTGGCGACATTCGCGAGATCGTCATTGCTGAGATCCGCGCCGCCTTCGTCCGGCTGCTTCGAGGTGAACAGCAGCGCGTGGAATTTCGAATAAACCGGACCCGAACCGGTATCGGCGACACATTCGTTCGCGGCGACCGCGCGAGTCGAATAATCCTTGCTCTTCGACTTCGGGTCGAGGAAGGTCACGAGGTGGTAGCGGACGGCGAGTTTGCCCTCGTCCATCTGCTGCGCGATCTCCTGACCGTAGAGTCGCTCCAGCGCGCCGCAGGACGGGCAGAGCGGATCCTCGTACACATCGATGGTCTTCGCCGCGTCCGGGCGACCGAGCAGAATCGTGCCGTTGTTCTGGTCCAGCACCGCGCGCACGTCCGCGCTGTGCACCGATCCATAGCCGTCATTGCGGATCGTGGCGTCGTCGCGCCCCCACCGGAACGCGAGGAACACGATCAACACGATGAGCGCGAGCGCCACGCCCCCCAGGGCATATGTGGTCGCACTGGACATCGGCCGCGGCGTGTACTTCGATCCCGATTCGCTCACCCCGAACACTCTGCCCCAACCACACCCCACCCCATGCACGGGGTGCTTGATCACCATGCATTGATGCAGGCAAACGTCGAGAGCGCCCCTCCCGGGTTACATAGTGATCAGACGTCCAGATCAGTGGGAGGCGTAGTTGTTGTCCTGGGAGTCGGGGGCGTCGACGAGGCGTTCGGCGTCGTCCGGGCCGTAGGTGTAGGCGGGTGGGCTGTCCGCGATGGCTTCCACTTTCGATTCCACACCGCGCCGGTGCAGTGGTTCAGGGACCAGTGCCCAGATCGCGGCTGCGACGGCGAGTACTGCGCCGGTCAGGGCGAGGGCGAGGCCGTAGGAGAAGTGTTGGGCAACGGCGCCCACCGCGACCGGGCCGATGACGGTGCCTAGGTCGGCCGCCATTTGGAAGCCCGCCAGCACCGGGCCGCCGCGGGCCTTCGGTCCGATGACGTCCGCGACCGCCGCCTGCTGGGCGGGGGTGAACATGCCCGAGCCCAGACCGGCCACGAATGAGGTCACCAGCAGCCAGGGCAGGTTCGTCGCGAGACCGAGTCCGGCTGTTCCGGCCGCACAGATCAGAGAGCCGCCGATCAGGAAGGGTTTGCGCCCGAAGCGGTCCGAAAGCCTGCCGGATGCGAAAAGCACCGCCACATTGCCCGCGGCGAACACCGTCAGCGTGACACCGGCCATGCCCGGTTGCTGATGCAGCACCTCGACAACGAGCAGCGGCACCAACGCCATCCGCACGCCGAATACCGCCGCGCCATTCGCGAAATTCGACAGCAGTACCGCCCGATACTCCGACCGTGCCAGTCCCTCCCGGAACGACATCAGCCGCAGCCCGCCCACCGGTTCCGGTGCGGCCAAGGTCGAATGCCGCAGGTTCACATAGACCACCGCGGTAGCGAGCAGCAGCGCCGCCGCGTAGATCAGGAACGGCGCCCGCAATCCGAGCCCCGCGAGCGCACCACCGACCAGCGGCCCGCTCACGGATCCGATCAGAAAACTCGTCGACCACAGCCCGGACACCCGCCCGCGCTGCGCGGGCGGCGACATCCGGATCACCAGTGCCAGCGACGACACCGTGAACATGGTCGACCCGACCCCACCCGCCGAGCGCAAAACCAGTAGCTGCCAATAACTCTGGGCGAACGCGCTGGCCCCGGTCGACACCGCGACGATCAACAAGCCCCCGAGATACACCGACCGCTCTCCCAGCCGCTGCACCAACCGCCCACTGACCGGCGCGAACAACAGCCGCATCAACGCAAACGCACTGACAATCGCCGAAGCCGCGGCAACCCCAACCCCGAACCCACGCGCAAACTGCGGCAACACCGGCGCCACCAGACCGAAACCGACGGCGATAACAAACGAAGCCCCGACCAACACCCAGATCTCAACTGGCAAAGCCCTGGACGCCGCCCCACTCCATCCAATAGCCACCCCGCCCTGCCCCTCGACCACACCCGACGCCACCGCGGTCTCCGCCGATCTCCCGTCGTTCGCCAACCCCGAAGGCATTCCCGCCCCGGACGCGCCTGCTACTCCCATCGAGGCTCCCGACCCGAGCGACCCCGCCGAGCCCGACGCCTTCACCGAACCCACTGGCGTTCCCGACTCCGACGTGCCCGCTGACCCCGCCGAAGCTGCCGCACCCAGCGATCCCGTCCCCACCGAACCGGATGCCGCAGCGTCAGCCGATCTCGACGTCCTTGCCGATCCCGCCGACTCGGCCGACCCCAACGCCTGACCCGACCACGCTGGCATTCCCGCCCCCAACGCGCCCGCCTCCCCCGCTGAAGCTCTCGAACCTAGCGACTCCGACGACCCCGCAGTCGATCTATCACTCACCGGACAGCGCCTGCCCGACCACTTCTTCCGCGGCCGCTTGGACCTGGGTCAGGTGTTCGGGGCCCTGGAAGGACTCCGCATAGATCTTGTACTTGTCTTCGGTGCCGGAGGGGCGGGCGGCGAACCAGGCGTTTTCGGTGGTGACCTTCAAGCCGCCTAGGGGGGCGCCGTTGCCGCGGGCTCGGGTGAGGACCGCGGTGATCGGCTCACCGGCGATCTCCTTTGTGGTGATCATGTCCGGTGTCAACTTCCCGAGCAGTGCTTTCTGTTCCGGGGTCGCGGCGGCGTCGATGCGGGCATAGGCCGGACTGCCGTAGCGCTTCTCGAGTTCGACATAGCGCGCGGACGGGCTCTGGCCGGTGACCGCGGCGATCTCGGTGGCCAGCAGGGCGAGCAGGATGCCGTCCTTATCGGTGGTCCACACGGTGCCGTCCATCCGCAGGAAGGATGCGCCCGCACTCTCCTCACCGCCGAAAGCCAGACTGCCGCTGAACAATCCGGGCACGAAGAATTTGAAGCCGACCGGCACCTCGTACACATCGCGCCCGAGCACGCTGACCACCCGGTCGATCATCGACGAACTCACCGCGGTCTTGCCGATCTTGGTGAGCGCATCCCAGCCCATCCGGTTCGCGACCAGATATTCGATGGCGACCGCGAGGAAGTGGTTCGGATTCATCAGTCCGCCATCGGGTGTGACGATGCCGTGCCGATCCGCGTCGGCGTCGTTGCCGGTGGAGATGTCGTAGTCGTCCTTGATGGCAATCAGCGAGGCCATCGCATAGCGCGAGGACGGATCCATCCGAATCTTGCCGTCGGAGTCCAGCGTCATGAACCGCCAGGTCGGATCGACGAACGGGTTGACGACCTCGAGTTCGAGGTCGTAGCGCTGCCCGATCTCCTCCCAGTAGTCGACGCTGGCCCCACCCATCGGATCTGCGCCGAGCCGGATCCCGGCGCCGCGAATGGCGTCCAGGTTCAACACATTCGGCAGATCCGCGATGTAGTGGTCGAGGTAGTCGTAGCGCTCGACGCAGTTTTCCAGCGCATGCCGAAGTGTGGTCCGCCGCACCCCGGCCAAGCCGTTGCGCAACAGTTCGTTGGCGCGGTTGGCGATGGCGTCGGTGGCCTTGGTATCGGCCGGACCGCCGTGCGGCGGGTTGTATTTGAAGCCGCCGTCGCGCGGCGGATTGTGCGACGGCGTGACGACGATGCCATCGGCCTGATGCTTTGCCCCGCCGCGGTTGTGCCGCAACACCGCATGACTCAGCGCGGGCGTCGGGGTGTAGCGATCGCGGGCATCGATCATCGCGGTCACATCGTTGGCGGCGAGCACCTCGAGTGCGGTGGTCCACGCGGGTTCGGACAGTGCGTGGGTGTCACGGGCCAGATAGACCGGACCGGTAATCCCCCGCGTGGCACGGTATTCCACGATCGACTGGGTGATGGCCAGGATGTGCGCCTCGTTGAACGCGGTGTCCAGACTGGAGCCCCGATGCCCCGAGGTGCCGAACGCCACCTGCTGCGCGGGCTCGGCCGGATCCGGGATGCGGCTGTAGTACGCCGTCACCAGACGCGCGATGTCCTCCAGGTCGGTGGGACGCGCGGGTCGCCCGGCTCGATCATGGGCCATGCTCGGGTCTCCCTTCCGTGTCGGCTGCGCCCGGCTCGTCATCAAAATCATGTCCACAACCACTGGGTCGTGGCCGCGGCGGCGAACACCGCGATCAAGCTGGTCACGACGCTGAGCACCACATTGCCCACCGCATAGGCGTAGGCGCCCTCGGCCGCGAGCCTGATCGTCTCGTAGCCGAAGGTGCTGAATGTGGTCAGCGCACCGCAGAAACCTGTTCCCGCGGCGGCCAGCAGCCAGTGGTTCGCGCCGACGCCGATCAGTCCACCGAGCAACGCCGAACCGACAATGTTAACGGTCAATGTGCCAAGCGGCAGCAGAGATTCGAATCGCGCGGCCACCGCACGGTCGATGAGATATCGCGCAGGCGCACCGATCATGCCGCCGACCAGGACGAGCACCACCATCATCGGGCGCCCCCTGGACTCGGCTGCCAAGTCTCGACCTCGGACAATGCGACGTTCACCGCGGTGAGCAGCTCGGAATTCCGTTCGACGAAGGCGCGCAACCGCTCGGCCTCGTCGATGATCATCACGAGCACGGGTAGGTGTTCGGCCAGATCGAGGATCCGACTGGTGTGGATGCGCGAGGACGAGCCGTAACCCTCCACGCCGCGCCACACACTCGCGCCGGCCAGTCCAGTGTCACGGGCGCGGCGCACGATCTCGTGGTACAGGGGCCCGTGCCGCCAGCTGTCGTCCTCGTCGAGCAGCACCGTCAGCCGCGCCGCCGACTGCCACTGTCCCGCCGCCGGACCAGTGCCCGTCGGTGAATCATTCATCGCCTGACCCCCTTCCGTCGCGCTCTCCACTATTCAACTCGTCCGTCGTGCCGTACCAGTAGCCCACCGCGCCGAAAACATGCCGAGCACGACCGCCCCCAGGCCCGCCACCACCGTCCCCCCGAGATAGCCGAACGCCTCGACCGCCGAACCCGATTCGAGCAGTCTACGAACCTCGAGGCTGTAGGTGGAAAAAGTGGTGAAGCCGCCGAGCACACCGATGCCGAGAAATGGGCGGAGCAGTCTGTGGGCTACCCATACTTCAGTGATCAGAACCATCAGAATTCCGATCGCAAAGCATCCCACGACATTGATCGTGAACGTCGACCAGGGGACCTGATGTGGTTGCGCAGGCCACCACACACCGATGCCGTAGCGCGCCAGCGCACCTAGTCCACCGCCGAGCGAGATCACCACCAGCACCGACGGCTCGACGGCAGGGGTACGGGCCCGCTGACCCATGCGCTGACCTCCTGCCGAGCCGAATGTCACCGGCGCAATGCTAACGGTCGGGTCGGCGGGCCCGAACATCCGGGACGACGGCACCCACCACGACCAGCGTCGTTCGTTGACACGGCGGCACCAAGAACGTACGAATGCCTGGAAGGTTTGGCCCAAGTTCCCACCCACCCCTACGGACACAGGTCGGGAGCGATGATGGCGGCACGATCGGCGATACCCGAAGCGCCTAGGAAGTCGGTGAAAAGCGGGCACCAGCAACTGTTCGGCAGATCGATTCGTGGCGACTGGCTTTCGATCCGGCGACTCGCAATCGCGGCGTTGGCGGTCGTGCTGGCCGGACTCGGCTACGCACCGCCCGCCCTGGCACAGCCGATCTATCCGATTCCGGAGCCGGACGGTTTCTATTGGGCGCCACCGGATGTGGGCAACTTCCAGCCCGGCGATGTGATCCGCAGTCGGTCGGTGAACGCGGTGGGCTTTCCTGGCGCGACGGCATGGCAGTTGCTGTACCGGTCGACGGATTCGGCGGGCGGACCCATCGCGGCCGTGACCACCCTGCTGCTGCCGGTGGGCGGTGGACTCGACCGGCCGCTGGTCTCGTATCAGCCGTTCGTCAATTCGCTCGGCCTGCAGTGCGCGCCGTCGCACAGCCTCTTCGACGGCGGCATGCAGGAGGCGCCCGTGCTGAATCTGCTGCTGGCTCGCGGCTGGGCGGTCACGGTTCCGGACCACCTCGGGCCGACCAGCGCCTATGGCGCGGCCCGCCTGGGCGGTCGGCTCACCCTGGACGGGATACGAGCGGTAAAGCGTTTCGCGCCAGCCGATCTCACGGCTAGTCCGGTCGGCATGACCGGATACTCGGGCGGCGCCATGGCAACCGGATTCGCGGCGGCAATGGCACCGGAGTATGCGCCGGAGCTGCCGATCGCCGGGGTCGCGCAGGGCGGGGTTCCGGTAAACCTCGGCAAGCTGGCCCGCGAGGCCGGCTCGCGGCCGAACCCGCTGTTCGGCCTCGGATTCGCGGCGACGATCGGTCTGGAGCGCGAATATCCGGCCCAACTGTCGATGGAGCGGTTCCTCAATGCCGAGGGTTGGGCACTGCGCAACCAGGTCGCCAATGCCTGCACCTCCGAAATCATCGCTGCGGGTGCGAACAAGGACTTCGACGATGTCTTCAACGGCTCGATGTTCGACGCCGACGACGCCACGATCCGGGTCATGGACGAGAACAGCCTGCAGACATATCCCGGTGTGCCACGCGCCGCGATCTACGAATGGCATGGCGCCAACGATCAGCAGGTGGACCCGTGGCTGGCCCGCGAGGTGGTGGGCCGCTATTGCGCGGCGGGCACGCCGGTGCTGTTCGACCTGATTCCGGGCACCGACCACACTTCGGCGATATTCGCCGGTGCGCCACTGGCATTCGCCTACCTGTCCGACCGGTTCGCGGGACTCCCGGCGCCCAGCAACTGCTGACAATCAGTAACAACGCTCCCCGACTCAGGAGACCACCACCGAGCGAGTCCTTACGAGCGACGTTCGCGGCCCGGCTCGCGTCCGACCGATCGAAGAGCATGCGACGAAGTCGCGAGTCTCGATCGGTCGGACGCGAGCCACCAGGGGGCCGCGAACACGCGGCGCCGCAGGCGCTGCAATTCGAACACCGAACAGATTCAGTGCACGATTACCGGTTCGCCTTCCGACGGAGCCGGAACCGTATTCGGCATCAGGAACGCGGTGATCACCGCACCGGCCACGAAAATCGCGGTGGCCCACCAGAA
>NZ_BDBY01000369.1 GCF_001613225.1 Nocardia pseudovaccinii NBRC 100343 | reverse complement strand
GGGGTGCAGCGGTGTCGCTGTGGGCGCGGACGGTGGCATTGCCGTCGGCGTGGGTCTCGGCGTGGATGGGGGCGGCTGCTGCCTGAGGGCCTGCTATGGGTTCGGCGGTGACGTGGTGGGGTGTGGATTGGGCTGCGCCCGCGCGGTTTTCGGATGCGGTGCGGCGGGATTCGGACGTGTCGCCGGTGCCGTTGCGGAATCGGTCCGGCCCGGGGCGGCCGTCTGTGGTGGTGCGGGCATCGGCGGTGGATGGGATTGTGGACCGGGGGTCTGTGGTGCGGGGCTCGGCGGTCGGTTGTGGGCGGGTCTGTTCGCCGCGTGAGGCTTCCGTGTTGGAGGTTGCGCCGGGGCGCATGTCGGCGGTTGAGGTTGCGCGCGGTGTGGATGGTGTTGCGCCGGTGCGTGCGTCGGGTGCGGGGTGGGTTGGCGCGGTTGCGGGATGTGTAGGAGCAGTGCCGGTTTGGAGTGTGGTCGACGCTGCGGCGGCGCCTGCTTGCGAGGCGGCATTGTCGCCGGAGACGCGCGAACCATCGGCGGTCGTGTTCGAAGTGTGTTCCGCGCCCGCGGGGGTCAGGTCGGCCCGGGTACCGGCATCGAGGCGGCTCTGCCCCTCGCGCGCCGACGCTCCCGCGTGGTCGGCCGACCCGGTACGGTCGCCAGCACCGTTGGACTCGGCATTCGAATTCGCCTGTACCGCAGCCGGATCCGAATGAGTCGCGGCTTCTCCTGCGGGCCGGACGGCACCGTCCGATCCGGTTCCCACCTCCGGATTCCGGGTGCTCGACCGGTCGACTCCACCATCCGCCGTTCCATCGCCGATGCGCTGCGTATCTGTGGAACCATCCGCGTCGGCGCGCGCAGTCGAGGAACTGTCATCCCCCGCACGCGCGGTCACACCGTCATCACCCGCACGCGCGGTCACACCATCGTCACCCGCACGCGCGGTCACACCATCATCACCCGGGTGTGCGGCCAAACCATCATCACCCGGGTGTGCGGCCAAACCATCATCACCCGGGTGTGCGGCCAAACCATCGTCACCCGCACGCGCGGTCACACCATCGTCACCCGCACGCGCGGCCGAACCGTCATCACCCGTGTGCGCGGTCACACCATCG
>NZ_BDBY01000368.1 GCF_001613225.1 Nocardia pseudovaccinii NBRC 100343 | reverse complement strand
TCACACCATCATCACCCGCACGCGCGGTCACACCGTCATCACCCGGGTGTGCGGCCAAACCATCGTCACCCGTACGCGCGGTCGCACCGTCATCACCCGCGTGTGCAGTCGAACCATCACCTCCAGCACGCGCAGCAGAACCATCATCGGAGGCCCCCGCCTTCGACATGCCGTCATCTGCACCATGCACCTGCGCCGAATCATCGCCCGCACCATGACTATTCGACGAACCATCAGCTCCCGCCGCCGAACCGTTGTCCACGGCATGCGCTGTCGAACCGTCGGCCGCACCGTCCGCACCACCACGCCCAGCAACGGGCTCCCCTGTATGCCCCGCATTCGGCGCACCCTCGCCGGTCTGCCCGGTTCCCGAATCAGCACCAGCACGTCCACCATCACCGGCGCCAACCGGACCGGCATCGGGGCGAAACCCAATGCGGGACAAGTCATCCGGATTCACCCGCGTACCGCTCGGCCGGTACCAATCCGGATGCCGATTGTGATAGAACTGCTCGGCCGCCGCACGATTCGCACCGGACATCGCGCCGTTCGAGGCACCCGCCGTCAGCATGCGCAGGTCGAATTCGGTCTTCTTCAGACCATCGACGGCCTTGTCCCAACCGCCTTCCGGTCCGGACTTCGCCAAGGTGAACGCGAACTGCGCGCCGACGCTGCCGCCGAATCCGGCGATGGCACCCACTGTGCCCGCCGTCGCACCCGTGAGCAGTCCACGCAGCCAGGCCTTCATCTCGGTCTCGGCGAGCTTCTCGCCGAGACGCTCGCCGATCGGGCTCGCGACACCGGCGCCGACCGCGGAACTGATCGCGGTGATGGCGACCTGCTCCCAGTTGACCTCCTTGCGATGCCCCGAATTCACCTGGTACTGCTGAATTCCCCAGTCCTGGACCGTGCCGAGGACCGTGTCGATGGCAATGTGGCGCACCAGGAAATTCGCCAGTCGACGCCCGAGGAATTTGGCCACGATCTCGACAATCTTGTCCATGATCCGCTTGGCGATTATCCGGATCGCTACCCGCGTTCCGGCAATCGCCGCCGCCTCCGCCGCGGGCGCGGTCGGCGGAAAGATCCATGCGATCGCGATCTCGGCCGCAAGCAGCGCGAGGGAGGTGATCAGCATGAGCTGGCCGTATTCGATTTCGGTGCCGACGCTGGTCGCCGAATCGGCCAGCTTCTCGAAATCGCGGGCCAGCATCTCGAGCGATTGCGGCCCTTCGAGATAACTGTCGAAGTTGGCGATGATCGCCTCGATGCCGTCGCCGTCCTGATACGCCTTCAGCGACGCCGTTTTCGCATCACGGATATCGGGCAGAATGTCGCGCAATCCGGTGGCCGCTGCGCGCCAGTCGTCGGCCAGCCCCCACATGCCATCGGGATCGCCCGCAGGCCAGTCGGATCCGGCAACCCATTCCAGCCATTTGAGATAACCCGGCAGCTCAGCCATCTGCGCTCACCCTCGGTCACCAGCTGGAATCGGTGACTCCGCGGTCCGTGGCCGATTGACGCGAGACGACCTCGACATTGCTGAATTCCATCGGCGCGCCGTCGTCGTCGGAAATTGATTGGCGCTCTCCGGAATTCGGCGCCGCAAGCGAAACCTTCGGCGCCTTCGGCATTTCGGCGCTCAGGTCGGGCATGCCCTCGATCAGATCCGACAATTTGGGCAGTCGCGCACGACGGTCGTGCAGGGGCATCATCAGCTCCTGCGCCTTGCGCATCACCTCGGCGGTCGCCTTCTGCGCCGCTTCGGTCACCGCCTTCGCTATCTCACCGTAGCTCAATTCATCGATGCCGGAACCGAATTTGGTTTCGATAATGGTGCCGTCGGCATTCACGGTGACCGTGATCCGCTTTCGCGCGGTGGCGCTCGCGGTCAGTTCGGCACGCTGCTGCTGCACCTGCGCGATCGCCCGAAACTGCTGCTGGACTTCATCGAGCACTGCCGCCATCTCGGCCTTGGCGAATTCGTTCGTCATGTTCTACAACTCACCGGAAGCCGTCGCCGTTGGACTGGTCCATCCGCCGCAGTTCCTTGGCGGTCTTGGTCTGACCGGTGTAGAAGTTGTCGAAATTCGTTGCCGTGGTCTTGATATTCCCGGACATCTGCTCGCGCGCGACCTTATATCCGTCGGGGCCCTCGGCGAACTGACGTCCAAGTTTGTCGTTCCCCCACGGCGCACCGCGACCGGCGAGCGCGGCATCCAATGCGCTCAGCACGCCGTTCACTCGATCCCGAACGGCGCTGGTCCGCTCCGCGGCCTTCTCGAACAGATCCGCGTCGTGCCTCAACTTGTCCGACATCGCGCACTCCTCGAGCTCCAGCGGTCACCCGCACCCATCACCATCGGATCCTCTGATTCGACGATGACAGCGCTTGGCGACTCACCAGTAGCTCGAACATGAACGGCAAGTGCCGCGCCAGTTACAGCGCCCACCGACCGCGGTTCGCGGTCACTTCGGCTTGCGGAACCTGCCCACGATGCCGTCGACAATGCGCAGCACACCGCGCACCGCCATCGGGAAGAAGGCCGCCTTCATGAACTCGAAGTAGCTCGGATTGTACCGCGCGACATACGAAATCGCCGGATCCACGGATTCGACCTGGTGCCACCAGAACATCGGGATGTAGAGGATGTCGCCGGTCTCGAGGACAACATCGTAGTAGGACGCGTCCCGCAGCTTCTCGAAGCTGCTCACATCCGGGTCGAACTCGTCGGGGAGTCCGGTGTAGGGGTCCGAAACCTTCATCGGAATCCGGCCGTACACATTGCTGTACTCATTCGGCGGAAACAGCCGGACCCGCTTGCGGCCGTGCAGCTGAATCAGCAGGCCGTGCCATGGATCATTGTGCAGCGGAGTCAGATTGCCCTGCTGGCCGATCCACACACTGCTCGCCGCCGGACTCTGCTGCCGGGTGCCGACGCGCGCGGGCAGCTGATCGGCGAGCGGCTGCGGGTCGGCGGCGGCACGCGAATAGTAGTTCTTGCCCGGCTTCGGCTCATCGAAAACCGCTGCCATGACATCGCGATATTCGAGCACCTCGACCGGCGACGTCTCCTGTGTGAACACGTTGGTCGCACTGGTCAGCGCGGCGACCTTCTGGTCACCGTATTTCTCGCGCAACGCTCCCGGCTGAAAATCCTCGAATACCGGCCAAGTTGTTGCGACACCGCGGAATACGACCGGTGTCTGTTTATCGAAGACGGCCTCGAGTTGGAAATCCCGATCGGGTACGACCAGCCCTTGCTGCCCACCCGTCGATCGATTCAGTACATCGCGAACACTGCGACCGGCCCACAGTACGAAACTGGCTAGGAAAATAGGAGCCAGCGTGACCGGCCTCTCATCGTAACCCTTAGTCATATCCCCGTGTCTTCTAAGAGAATTGGTGCACTGCTTTGACTTTCGGTTGCTCGAAGCAACCATCACCGCGCCGTGATCCCGACCCTATCGACATCCTCGAGTCTACCGGCCCGAACCGTGCCCACTGCTGGGAAGATCGGGACGTAACTCACGGCGCGGGCAGTTGGACCTCCCATGGACGGCAACAGCCGGTGCCGGTCGGAACGCCTAGGGTCGAGGAGACGCCGATTTCAGGAGATGTCGTGGCCGACTTGCCTTCGGACCCATTGATTTCGCTGGTGACCCTGGCGGCTGAACATATGGGGTATTCGTGCCGGGCAACTGAGTCGGATGGGGTGCAGTTGGTGGGCCCGCGTGGAGATGGACCATATTTTCTGTGGCTTGACAACCTGCGGCGCAGGCTCGACGAGAAGCCATTTGATCAGTGGCCCGCGCACATCGCGGATCATGTCGAAACGTTCCTCGCGCAAGTCGATCTGGATTACACCGATCCGCTCGATACCGACGAATTCACGACAGTGCGTGGATTTCTCAAGACACGGTTCGCATCGTCGGACACCATCGCGGGTATCGACATCGTCGGGCACTACGTCGCGCCGGGCATCATCCAGGTGGTGGTGATCGAGCAACTCCTAACCGCCGAGGCCGTGACTTCCGACCAACTCGCCCACTGGCAGATCGACGCCACCGAACTCTTCGAACTGGCCGAGGCGAACACTCGTGCCGCCGACCGACTGGCGATCGAATGGCGGAACTACAACGATGCGCATTTCGCCATTCTGAGCGGGTCGGACTCCGCGAGCGCCCACTCGAAGTGGCTCGGCGACTATCCGGTAATCGGAACGTACGGAGCACTTTTCGTCATCTCGCACGAGGGCAACGTCTACGCGCATCCGATTATCGGGCCGAAGGCGCTGACGGCGATGATTCTGCTGGGCAAGGTGGCCGCCAACACCTACCGCAGCGAACCGCAGCCGATCAGCCCGGCGGTCTATTGGTGGCGGGACGGGGAGATCGGCCTGGCCGCCATCACCGAGATCGACGCCGATCGCAACGTCGAGGTGCGCCCGACCCCCGAATTCGAGGCATTGCTGACCAGCCTGGCGGTGACCTGCGAATTCGCGGTGTTGCCCGCCGACGCGGTCGATACCGCGCTCGATGCGATGGAGCAGTACCGGCACATGTGCACCGCCCCGGACGACAGTGCGACCCCGCCCGCGCTCGACGACCTCATCGCCGCGATCGACCGCAACGGCGGCGCGGTCGGATTCGTTGCCACCGTTGCGGATTCGCGCGGCGCCGTACTGCGCACCTGGGGACCGAACCGTGGGCGGCACCTGCTCGCCGTACTGGAACTCACCAAGGATCGCGACCTCGCCGTCCTGGACGTCGAGACAGGCCACCTCTACGACCCGCGCGGCCGCATCGACGTCCGCGTGACCGTCGGGGACGGCCGGTCACTGCCCTACCTCACTCCCGCGCTGCTCGAGGACTTCGTGGTCGCCGCCGCCGACCCGGACGACCCGTTCCTGGTCGTCGCACGCGCGGACGAGACCTACATCCGAACCCGCCGCCACGAATGGGTCTACGAAATCGAGCACCGGGCGGGATCCGCGTCGGAGCATTTTCGCGTATACACCCTGCGGCACAAGGTCGTTCGCGATGTCATCTGGGCGTGGGTCTGTGGCGACCCGTCGTGGACTGTCGCTGTGCACTGGCGACGGGTCGATCCCACATCGCCCGGCATCGAGGCGGCATCCGGGCTGGAAATCCTGCAGGACGAACTGTCGTGCGCCGGTCCCGGCCTCACACCCGACGCACTCGGCCTCCTCGATACCTTTCTGGCAGTTCGTGATACGCCGATCCCGTCGATGGATCGCACGCCGCCGGATGACCTCGCGATCGACCCGGCGATCTTGCGTGACCTGGCGTCATCACACACCGAAGAGGTACGCCCGATTGCCGAAGCCGAGACGCCGGACGACCCGGACGAGACCTGAGGGCGGCCGGTGCACCCGCGATCACCCGGGTGCGAGGATCGACGCATGCGAGTACTGGTGCAGCGCGTATCCGCCGCGCAAGTGACCGTCGACGGACAGACCGTCGGCCGGATCGAACCGAATCCGCAGGGCCTGGTCACCCTGGTCGGAGTGACGCATGAGGACACGGAATCCACCGCGAAGGCGTTGGCGGACAAGGTGTGGCGGTTGCGAATCCTGGAGGGGGAACGCGCGGCCGCGGATCTGGACGCACCCATTCTCGTGGTCAGCCAGTTCACCCTCTACGCGGATACCGCCAAGGGGCGGCGGCCGTCCTGGTCCGCCGCCGCGCCCGGCCCCATCGCCGAACCGCTGGTCGAGACCTTCGCGCAAGCATTGCGCGAGCTGGGCGCAACCGTCGCCACCGGACGGTTCGGCGCGCATATGCATGTCGAACTCGTCAATGACGGTCCCGTGACACTGCTGCTGGAGGGCTGAGCACAACCGCCGAGCGCAACCACCCCTGACAACTTCGCGCACCGCTGGTTTGCTCGGCTACACTCACGAACCACGCGGAACAGCCGCGGCGTCCGCAAGCGCGGTTGTCATGGCTGTCAACAGGTCGATCGCGGCGGCACCGGTCGCCGGTTGATTGCCTGCTCATTCCGGCCATTTCTATGGCAAACTCGGTCGAGCAGAATGCGGCCGCTCGACGACCGTGACGCGGAAGGTGAAGCGGGAGTTGAGGTCGCGATGGATCTGAGTGCACTCGAGCGTCGGGTAGCCGAGGATCGCCGGGCAGCGATCGACCGGACGGTCGAGAACGAATTGCGTCTGGCCTCGTCGCTGTGCGACCTCGCAAAAGGCCTGGTCGCGACCAAGAATGGCCCCGGCAGGGACCGAACGGCCGAGGCGCTGGCGCCATCGCAGGAGTCCGTCGGCATCCGGCTGCACTGGCTCGCCGCCGGTCGCGTGACCGCCGAGTTCGCGGGCGAAGTCCAGGATGCGCTACGCGTCTTCGAGCAGGCGACCCGGCACATCGGCCATCGGGAACTTGCGGCGAGCACCATCCGCAATGCCTGCCATACCTATCGCCAAGTGTCACGGACGCATCCGCAAGTGGCCGCCGTGTGCGCGGACGGCCTCTCGAAATGCGGCGTCTGGTTGTGCCGCCTTGATCCGAAGGCCGCCGTCGCCGCCAGCGAGGACGCCGTGCGCATCCGCAGCGCGCTGTTCGCGGCTAATCCGGATCAGTCCGGAAAATATCTCGCCAGCCTGAACATGCTGCTGCGCACACTGATGGTCGGCCGCCAGCGCAAACAGGCCGTGGCGATGTACCGCGAGCGGTATGCCGCACTGACGTCACCGGAGATGACGGCACGGCTGCGCGAAACCCGGATCGAGGATATCGATCTCACCAACAAGACCTTCACCGCGCTCACCAAACTCGAAGCCCGGACCTTGCAGCGCGCGGGACATCTGACGCAGCAGCAGATTCTGTACCAAACCTCCGGCGATCTCGCCACGATCGAGGAGATCAACTGGAAGCTCGCTCTGGTCGGCCTGAAGCCGCTGGCCGCGGGCGCCCTACCGGATCCCCCGTCCCGGCCGGTGGAAATCGGTGCGACCTTCGGCGCATTGAGTGTCCGCTGCAGCGCACGCGACGCCGTCGCCCAGGTTCGCGCCGCCATCATCGCGGCCTACGCCGCCGACAACGCGCGCCAGGTTGATCGCTCGGCCGTGCGTGGCGCACACGAAACCCACTGGCATACCTTCGATCCCGAACTGAACTCGGCCGAATCCCTCGGCGATGACGTAGTGCTGATCGAACAGCCATACGGCGGTTCGGTTGTCGTCATGAGCCTGAATTGGGAAATAGCCCCCGTCGGCAAACATCCACTGGCACAGCACCTTTCCGCACGCTGGCCGGTGATCAGCGTTACCGCGAACGAGAAGATGTCCTACGAGCTGTGCCGGTACGAGGACGGTGTGGCCACCCAATACGCCGCACTCGGCCGCCCGAGCGGACAGGCCCCGCTCGATACCCCATTGGCACCCCTGGACTTCGCGGCCCTGGCCGACTACGGCGCGGACTACGCGTCCGAAACGCAGGTCCGCGCCGCGTTCGGCAACACCGATATGTTCGCGAAACTCACCCACATGCCCGCCAGCGGCATTCGGCAAGCCGCCCTGGCCATTCCGCTCGCGGACTACGGCGACAATGTCCTTTTCTTCCGCGGCAACGGGAGTTAACCGGGTACTTCCCAATGGGTTTCGGAGCGATCGAGCATAGCCTCGATCGCGGTTTCCAGCATTGCGGCGAGCTGCTCGGCACGCACGCCATTGGCCACCGGAGCGTGATCGAGCACGAACGCGTAGCGGCCGTCATCGGGCAGATCACGCCAGAGCATGAACTGCTCGAGTATGCCGCGCGGCCCGAACTTGGAGTGGCCCTGGTGAATGGTGATGGCACCGGTCAGGGACGCCTGGGTCCGGAAGAACCGCTCGCTCTGCCGCGCGGGTGACTCCCGATCCGCCGCGGTCACCAACGACGCGACATGCCGGAACTGCTCACGATCGTCGGCCCGATCGGTCATGATCGGAATATTCCGAAACCGTCCCGCCCCCAATGGCGGCAATGCGCGCACCACGGCATCGGCCAAACCATGCGGACCGCATTCGGTGACAATGAACCCGCCACTGTGCCCGAGCGTTTCACCGGGACGCTGCGTAACCAGATACCCGCGCATACCCGAACGCACCGCGCGCGCCCTGATGCGCTTGGCCGGATTCGTGATATCCGCGTCGTCCCAGCCGTGCACCACCACGAAAACCTCTGGGCGCGCGAAGGTTTCGAGAACATCGCGGATGGATCCGTCAACGGCGGCCCGCAGTCTCTCCCAGGTCTCGAACTTCTCGCGCTCATAGTCGTCGCGCCATCGCGTCCGACTGGTGTACGAGAAGGGCAGCGGCAGTGTGCTGTTGGTGTATCGCTCCAATAGCACGACGAACTCCAGATCGGTGAAGTCCCAGACCGCGGTCACGACTCGGTCACCGGTAGCGCGTGCGCCAGCGAGGCGAGGAACTCCGTCGGCTGTTCATCCAACTGGACTTCGGAGGCATCCGTTGTACCGGCACCCGGTATACCTGGAATGATCTCGCCCGCGGTCGCGATCGCCGGGATGACGGACTCGGATACGCCGGGGATCGATCGGATCGCCCCCGTCAGCCAGCGCTCGACGTCAGGCACGCTCGGTAGGCCGGGCAGGCCCGGAATCGACGCGCGCGGAAACAGTCGCGACGTATCGGCTTGGGCCGTGGTGGGCTCGACCGTGCCGTCAACCGGCGTGGCTGCGGCGGTGTCGGTCACCGGGATGTGCAGGAGATCGGCGAGGGGGCGCAGGGTGGGGTTGGACGCGATCATTTCCTTGATCTGGGGGAACTTTTCGAAGAGGGCATTGAAGTCCGGTGCCGGATTGAGCGCCTGGAATTGGCCGAGCGCCTGCATCAGGCTCGGTACCGTCTGAACCGCTTGGGACAGGCCGTTCACCAGCGGGGTGATCATGTCCTGGCCCGATGAAGAGGCCTGCGTCGCAGTGGTTCCGGTGCCAGTTCCGGTACCGGTCGCAGTTCCCATGCCCGTGCCCGTTCCTGCGCCCGTGCCGGTTCCGGTCCCCGTGCCGGTCCCTGCGCCCGTCCCAGTCCCAGCGCCCGTCCCGGTCCCAGCGCTCGTCGTCCCGGTCCCTGCTCCTGCACCGGTCCCCGTACCTGCGCCCGTCCCGGACCCTGTGCTGGTGCCTGTCCCTGTACCGGTCCCAGTCCCTGTACCCGTTCCTGTCCCAGTGCCGGTTCCTGTCCCAGCGCCGGTTCCGTCCTTGTCATCCTTCGGCGGCGCGGCTGGCGCTCCAGGCACCGGCGGCTCGGGCAAAACCGGAAATGCCTTGTCGGAGTTGGGCAACCCCTCGCCATAGTGCTTGTCGAACTCATCCCGATAGTGCTGAACATCGGCGTAGTTGTGGCAAATGCCATTGTCGGAATCGTTCTCCGGCATCTCGACCCACGTGGAGTGCAGCCATTTCGAGGTGTATTGCAGATTGTCCCCGACATCCGTCATCGCGGTGGTCAACTGCCTGACGTTATCGCTGTACCCGCTGACCGCCCCCATGGCGGAATCCTTGCCGTAGCCCTCCCAGGTATCGGTGGTGACCTTGCGAAGGTCCTCCTTCAGCGCGATACCGGCCTTATCGACCTCGCCCGCCAGCCATTTCCAGAAATTCCCGGCCTGCCAAGCGGTTTCGGACTTGATGTTCTTGCGAAGCTGGTAGAGCTCGGACCAACCCAGGAATTGCGAATTCTCCAGTCGGCATTCGGGTTTATCGAAACCGGTCGGATGCTGTGCATCGTTGTTCTTCTTCTGCGCATCGATACCGGCCTGCACCGAACTCGGGACCGCCGCCTTCCCGTCGTCGGACTCCTCGTGGCTCGGTGCGTGGTATCCCGGATCGAATGCCTTTGCCGAGGTGCCCACATCGGCGAGTTTCTGGCGGATGGTGTTCAGCTCGTCCGCCGAGATCTCATCGGTCTTCTTGTATGCCGCGCCCGCGGCCTTGAACATCTCGATGAGGTCCTGCATCGTCCGCATATGCTTGACGAAGTTATCGCTCAGCTGGCTGTTCTTCGCATTGAACTTGGCCGCGAGCTGGTTTCCGGACACGTATGAACCGAAGTCGTTCGAATTCTTGATGCGGCCCTGGTCCAAGGCGCCCTTGTACCCCGAGAGATGCGTGAGCATAGTGCGGCACGCCTCCGCACAGGACAGCGCGACTCGGGGATCGACCGTGAGGTTGCCCGCCTTCGCCTGATCGGTCAATTTCGACCAGTCCGTACCCACTCCGACCGCTCCTCCCAGCACCCACGAACCCCGCGCCCAGCCGTGCACCTTCGAACACAGGGCAAATACCGAGTCTAGGTCGCCCGCCCGACCTCACCCGGGCGTCTTAACCGAACCTTCTGAATGGGTTCATCCCTTGGCTCCCACCAATTTTCCCAGCATCCGCGCGGTAAATGACCTGCGTCACAACGGGCCGACGCGGTACCGTCGTCGCGTGCAAGACTTCGGGCAATCGGCTGACGGAACATCGAATCCGGCCCGACTCCGGGCCGAGCGTGCCTCCTCATTCGGCGCACATGCCGCGGCGTATGCCGAGCATCGCCCCGACTATCCCACCTCGGCCATTCGGTGGGCGCTGGAGCCGATCGCCACACCCGCACCGGTCGTTCTCGATCTGGGCGCAGGCACCGGCAAACTCACCGAGGGGCTGCTCGCCGTCGGCGCGGAAGTGATTGCCGTCGAACCCGATGCCGCGATGCGCGCCGAACTGGCCCGCCGGTTTCCCGAGGTGAACGCGTCGGCCGGTGCGGCAGAGTCGATTCCATTGGCCGACGGCTCGGTGGATGCGGTGCTGGCCGGGCAAGCGCTCCACTGGTTCGACAAGGAGCGGGCGTTTCCGGAGATCGCGCGGGTACTGCGCGTCGGTGGGGTCTTCGCCGCCCTGTGGAATGAGGATGACCTCGACGTCGAATGGGTTGCGGAGTTGCACAAGGTAACTCGGACTGCCGCGTCCCTCCCGTCACAGGAGCTACTGCCCGCACGACTGCCCGCACATCCGTCGTTCGAGAACTTCGAGCGGGCCGATTTTCCGCACCGCCAGCGCCGCACCGCCGAATCCCTCACCGCGACGATCGGAACGCATTCGCACACGCTGGTCATCCCCACCCAGGCACGCAATGCGCTGCTCGAACGAATCTCCGACTACCTGCACGGCAGACCAGAGACAGCGACCGGCGAATTCGACTTCCCCATCCGCACCGACGTCATCCGCACCGTGCGCCGCCCGATCGATACCGGAACGCCGCAGCCGAATTGAGCCGCGCGGCGGTCTAGCGGAAGTCGCTACCTACTCGGTGCGCCACGCACCCCGCAACACCGCCCCTGAGCTGTACGGAGACCCGTATCGTCGCTCCTGAAGCGCCCCTCGAATGATCATTGTTCGCCGCAGAACTACGCAATCCCACAAGGGAATTCGAGTAGCTATCTACTCGGGTGAGCAACCCGCCCTCGGCCATACGCTTCTCCCATCGTTGAAGTTCAGCACGAATCGGAGGAGAAATCATCGCCATTGTGGTTGCGGTCGACCCTGGATGACCCCCGGGTTGCGGTAAGACGCACGAGCGCGGGCGCAAGGAACGACGACACCGATCCAGCATGAGCTGGGAAACGTCAGGGCAAGCGGCGGACGCATTGTGTCCGAAGCCGTTGCATACCAGACATTTGCGACCTACGGGCGTCGGTGCGGCTCGGCTCCTCGCCGCGCGACGTCACCGAACTCGGAGTCGGATCAGGGTGAGGCGACCACGCACACGGCACAATGTTCGGCCGTCCGGCAACACAGTCGAGCTACAGGCTCAGATGTAGTCGTAGCGCCCGATCGAGTTCGGCCACAAGAGTTTCGGGCAGTCGACCCAATGTGCGCCCGACTCTTTCGACCGATACCGAACGTACCTGTTCGGCCTGAGCTTTCGAAGAAACCCGCAGGCCCGGAACATCCTGCAATAGGACCTGGAACGGAAAAACCTTCTCTGTATTACTGGTAACCGGGACAACCGTGACAACACCCCGGCCGAGTTGTGCAGCGCGACGATTCGCACCGTCGTTACTCACGACAATCGCGGGACGAAGTTTACTGACCTCATTCCCCCGAACCGGATCGAAATCTACGAGTACGACATCGCCACGGCGCATCACATCAGCCCGTCGTCGGCAGTCGCCGACCAGGCAGCTTCCTCACCGGCTGCGTCCCACTCATCCCATGCCTCTTCGTAGGCATCTTCGAGAGCACGACTACGAAGCAGCGCGATCGCCTTGTGAACGGCGGCCGACCGCCCTGGCAGGCCGGACCGACACACTTCAGCGTCGAGCGCCGCCACATCCTCGTCCGTCAGGCTCACACTAAGCTTCATACCACTAATGCTACCAGGGTAGGAAAGTCGGAGATACCGCTCTTACTCCGGACGAACCGTAAGAATCCGCGGCCCATCCTCGGTAACCGCAACCGAATGCTCCCAGTGCGCCGCCCGACTTCCGTCCAACGTCACCACGGTCCAGTCATCGTCGAGCACCTTCGTCTGCGTAGTGCCCAACGTCAGCATCGGCTCGATCGCGAGCACCGATCCGACCACGAGTTTCGGCCCCTTACCCGGCGCACCCTCGTTGGCCAGGAACGGATCCATATGCATCTCCCGGCCGATGGCGTGCCCACCGTACCCGTCGACGATGCCGTAGGACCGGCCGTGCTCCTTTTCGGCCGCGCGCGTACCCATTTCGATGGCATGCGAGACGTCGGTCAGCCGGTTACCGGGCAGCATGGCCGCGATACCCGCCTCCATCGACATCTTGGTGGCCTCGCTGAGCAGCTCATCGGCCTCGATGATCGTGCCGACACCGAAGGTCCAGGCCGAATCACCGTGCCAGCCCTCGAGAATCGCGCCACAGTCGATCGAGACCAGATCACCTTCGGTCAGGATCTCGGACGAGGTCGGAATCCCGTGCACCACACGATCGTTCACCGACGCGCAGATCGAACCCGGAAAGCCGTGATAACCCTTGAACGACGGCACCGCGCCCGCATCCCGGATCACCTGCTCGGCGATCTCGTCCAGCTCCAGGGTGGAAACACCGGGCTTGGCCGCCGCGCGCACCGCGACGAGTGCGCGACCGACAATCGCACCGGCCGCCGCCATCGCATCCAGCTCGCCCGCCGTCCGGAACGGCACGACCTTCTTCTTACGGTTGAAGACCATCCGGCCTCAGTGTCCCAGGGCGTGCAGCGCGCGTGCGTTGACCTCGTCGATCTCACCGACACCGTCGACCGAGACGACCAGACCGTCGTAATGCTCCAGCAGCGGCTCGGTCTCCTCGCGGTACACCCGGAGCCGGTTGCGGATCACGTCCTCGTTGTCGTCGTTGCGACCGCGCGCCATCATCCGGCCGACCACGGTCTCCTCGGGCACGACGAAGCAGAGCACCGCGTCGAGCTTCTTGTCCATATCCGCGAGGATTTTCTCCAGCGCGTCGGCCTGATCGACGGTGCGCGGGTAACCGTCCAGTACAAAGCCGTTCGCGGCGTCCGGCTCGGCGACCCGAGCCTCGACCATGCGGTTCGTCACATCGCTCGGTACCAGATCGCCTGCGTCGATGTACTTCTGTGCCTCCCGGCCCAGCGGCGTCTGAGCGGAGATATTGGTGCGGAACAGGTCCCCGGTGGAGATGTGCGGGACGCCCAGTTTGTCCGACAGTAGGTCGGCCTGGGTGCCCTTGCCGGCTCCCGGCGGTCCGAGCAGTACAAGTCTCACTTGAGGAACCCTTCGTAATTTCGATTCATCAGCTGGCTTTCGATCTGCTTCACGGTGTCCAAGCCGACGCTCACCATGATCAGTACCGCGGTGCCACCGAACGGAAGGTTCTGGTTGCCACCGGAGGCGCCGATATCGAGGAACAGGTTCGGGAGGACGGCCACGAGACCGAGGTAGATCGAGCCGGGGAGAGTAATGCGGCTCAATACGAAGTTGAGGTAGTCGGCGGTGGGCTTACCTGGGCGATATCCGGGGATGAAGCCACCGAACTTCTTCATCTCGTCCGCGCGTTCCTCCGGGTTGAAGGTGATCGCGACATAGAAGTAGGTGAAGAACACGATCAGACCGAAGTAGATCGCGATGTATACGGGGTTGCCGGGGTTCACCAGATACTTCTGGATGATCTCCTGCCACCAACTGGGGTTGGGGTTGTTCTTCGAAGACGTCAGCTGCGCAACCAGGTTCGGCAGGTACAGCAGCGACGAGGCGAAGATCACCGGGATGACACCGGCCTGGTTGACCTTCAGCGGCAGGTAGGTCGAGGAGCCGCCGTACATCTTGCGGCCGACCACACGCTTGGCGTACTGCACCGGAATTCGGCGCTGGCCCTGCTCGACGAAGATGACCGCGGTGATGATGGCCAGCGCGGCGACACAGACCAAGCCGAAGACCAGGCCGCCGCGGTTGTCCAGAATCGACTTGCCCTCGGACGGGATTCGGGCGGCGATACCGGCGAAGATCAGCAGCGACATGCCGTTGCCGATGCCACGCTCGGTGATCTGCTCGCCGAACCACATGACCAGCGACGCACCGGCGGTCATCACCAGCACGATGATGACCATGCCGAAGATGCTGGTGTCGGCCAGGATGTCCTTCTGGCAGCCCTGCAACAGCTGACCGCGGGCCGCGAGCGCGACCAGACCGGTGGCCTGCAGGATCGCCAGCGCGATCGAGAGGTACCTGGTGTACTGCGTCATCTTGTTCTGGCCTGCTTGGCCTTCTTTGCGCAGTTCTTCGAAGCGCGGGATGACGACGGTGAGCAGCTGGATAATGATGCTCGCGGTGATGTAAGGCATGATGCCGATCGCGAAGACCGACAACTGCAGCAGCGCACCACCGGAGAACAGGTTGATCAGCTGATAGATACCGGCGGAATCACCGCCGGAGACCAGGTCGATGCATTCCTGCACGCTCTTGTAATCGACACCGGGGGATGGCAGCGCGGCACCCATGCGGTACAACGCGATCAACCCCAGCGTGAAGAGGATCTTCCGCCGTAAGTCCGGAGTCCGGAAGGCCGATACGAAGGCGGAAAGCACAGATCCTCCTGGCGAACGACATGGTCATGCCACGGATATAGAAAACCCATGACGAGGCTTGGCAGACAACAATTGAACTCTAACAGTGGCACCGGACGAGCTCTTCACTCGTCCGGTGCCACTATCTGCAGAGTACCGTCAGCCCAGCTCGGTGACAGTGCCACCGGCCGCGGTGATCTTCTCCTTGGCGGCGCCGGTCACCTTGTCGACGGTCACCTGGACCGCGACGCCGATCTCGCCATCGCCGAGAACCTTGACCAGCTGGTTCTTGCGAACCGCGCCGGCGGCCACCAGCTCCGCCTTGCCGATCGCGCCGCCCTCGGGGAACAGCTTGGCGATCGCGCCGACGTTCACGACCTGGTATTCCGTGCGGAACCGGTTCGTGAAGCCCTTGAGCTTGGGCAGCCGCATGTGAATCGGCATCTGCCCACCCTCGAAGGCGGCCGGGACGTTCTTGCGAGCCTTGGTGCCCTTGGTACCGCGGCCCGCGGTCTTGCCCTTGGAGCCCTCACCGCGACCCACACGGGTCTTCTCGGTCTTGGCGCCGGGAGCCGGACGCAGGTGATGCAACTTGATGGTCATGTCAGACCTCCTCAACTGTTACGAGGTGGCGCACGACGTTGATCAGCCCACGGTTCTGAGGGTTGTCCTCACGAACCACGGTCTGGCGGATCTTGCGCAGGCCGAGCGTACGAAGGCTCTCCCGCTGGTTCGCCTTGGCGCCGATCGACGACTTGATCTGGGTCACCTTGAGATCTGCCATAACTACCGACCTCCCGCTGCCTGAGCGCGTGCGCGCAGCATGCCCGCGGGGGCAACATCCTCGAGGGGCAGACCACGACGGGCCGCGACCTCTTCCGGACGCTGCAGCATCTTGAGTGCCGCAACCGTCGCGTGCACGACGTTGATGGCGTTGTCGCTACCGAGCGACTTCGCCAGAATGTCATGAATGCCAGCGCATTCCAGCACGGCGCGCGCCGCACCACCGGCGATCACACCGGTACCGGGCGAGGCCGGACGCAGCATGACCACACCGGCCGCCGCCTCACCCTGCACCGGGTGGGTGATGGTCGAGCCGATCATCGGGACGCGGAAGAAGCCCTTGCGAGCCTCCTCGACACCCTTCTGGATCGCCGCGGGAACTTCCTTGGCCTTGCCGTAGCCGACGCCGACCAGACCGTTGCCGTCACCGACGATCACCAGGGCGGTGAAGCTGAAGCGACGACCACCCTTCACGACCTTGGAGACGCGGTTGATCGCGACGACGCGCTCGAGCTGGTTCTTGTCGGCCTGCTGGTCACGACGGTCACCACCGCCACGACGATCGCGGCCACCGCCGCGGCCGTCACGGCTGTCGCCGCCACCGGCGGCACCATTCTGCTGTCCGGCGGGTCCGTTGCCGCCGTCACGCCTCTGACGTCCCGGCATCAGACGTTCCTTCCGTAATTGTTTGCAGTCATCAGAACTTCAACCCACCTTCGCGAGCGGCATCGGCGAGCGCCGCGATGCGGCCGTGGTAGTCGTGGCCACCACGGTCGAACACGACGGCCTCGATGCCCGCGGCCTTGGCACGCTCGGCGATCAGCTGACCGACCTTCTTGCCCTTGGCCGACTTGTCGCCGTCCAGTGCGCGCACATCGGCCTCGATCGAGGACGCGGCGGCAATGGTCTTGCCGATCGAGTCGTCGATGAGCTGTGCGTGCAGGTGACGCGAGGAGCGGTTGACCACCAGGCGCGGACGCTCGGTGGTGCCGACGACCTTCTTGCGCAGACGGAAGTGACGGCGGGTCTTCGACAGACGACGCGTCGTCGACACGTCCTTGCCACGCGGAATGCGCTTGGCCTTCTGATTTTCGGTTTGCGCCATGATCACTTACCCGTCTTTCCGACCTTGCGGCGAACGACCTCGCCGGCGTAGCGGATGCCCTTGCCCTTGTAGGGATCGGGCTTACGCAGTCCGTGGATGACAGCGGAGATCTGACCGACCTTCTGCTTGTCGATTCCGGACACGGAGAACTTGGTGGGCGATTCCACCGCGAAGGTGATGCCCTCCGGGGCCTCGATCGGCACCGGGTGCGAGTAGCCGAGGGCGAACTCCAGGTTGGAGCCCTTGGCCGCGACACGGTAACCGACGCCGAAGATTTCCATCTTCTTCTCGTAGCCCTTGGTCACGCCCTCGATCATGTTCGAGACCAGGGTGCGGGTCAGGCCGTGCAGCGAGCGGTTCTGGCGCTGGTCGTCCGGGCGGGCAACCTCGAGCTGGCCGTCCTCACCCTTGGTGACGGTGATCGGCTCGGCGACGAGGTGGGTCAGGGTGCCCTTGGGACCCTTCACCGACACGCTCTGGCCGTCGATGGCGACCTCGACACCGGCAGGAATGGCGATGGGCTTCTTACCAATACGCGACATTTGTCCTACCTCCCTTACCAGACGTAGGCGAGGACTTCGCCGCCCACGCCCTGCTTGGCCGCCTGACGATCGGTGAGCAGACCGGTCGACGTGGAGATGATCGCCACGCCGAGGCCGCCCAGGACCTTGGGCAGGTTGGTGGACTTCGCGTACACACGCAGACCCGGCTTCGACACGCGGCGCAGGCCCTGCAGGCTGCGCTCACGGCTGGGGCCGTACTTGAGGTCGACGACGAGGGTCTTGCCCACGGTCGCGTCCTCGGTCCGGTAGTCGGCGATGTAACCCTCGCGCTTGAGGATCTCGGCGATATTCGCCTTGAGCTTCGAGTGCGGAGCCTTCACCTGATCGTGGTACGCCGAGTTGGCGTTGCGCAGACGTGTCAGGAAGTCTGCGATCGGATCAGTCATGGTCATAGTTCGACCTTGACACCTTTCTCGCTGCGGTTCCCATGCAACACCGGCACACCAATGGGCATGCCAGCCGTGGGCCTACAGCAATTCGGCGGTCCGGCCGACATTTGCCGACCGGATTGAGTTCTCATATGAGCTCTCGGTGC
>NZ_BDBY01000367.1 GCF_001613225.1 Nocardia pseudovaccinii NBRC 100343 | reverse complement strand
TCCGGGTCCGGCCCCTTACACTCACCCGCGTGCAGGATTGTCTCGCGACCGCGTTCGTGGGTCGCGAAGCCGAAGTAGCAACTCTGACGGCACTCGGACGGCGTGTGGTCGCCGGTCACGGGTGCGTTGTTCTGATCGAGGGCGAGCCGGGGATCGGCAAATCGGCGCTGTTGGAAGCGGCGCGAAATCCATTGGCGGCAGCGGGCCTGCACATCCGTGTCGGTGCGGCCGAGGAGTTGCGGCAGGGTGTGCCGTTCGCCGGAGTGTGCTCCTGGCTGAACGACACGGGCACGACATCTCCGATCGACGCGTTACGCAGCGGAGATCGCGTGGGCGATGTGGCGGCGACCCATGAACTCGCGATCGCCGAGGCGATTCTGGACCAGATCGACAGCTGGTGCGCGGCGGGCCCGATTGCCCTGGTCATGGACGATGCGCACTGGGCGGATCGTTCGAGCTCGGCGCTGTTGCACCGGCTCTGCACCCTCGTCGATGAGCTGCCGCTGCTGCTGGTGCTCGCGGCCCGGCCACTTCCGCACGATCCGGACTTCGCCGCACTGTCGGCCGAACTGGTCGCACGGCAGGCCCCGATGCTGCGGCTCGGCGCGCTGCCCGACACGGATGCCGCGGAACTGGTGCGTCATCTGGTCGGTGCCGAACCGGGGCCTCGGTTGTTGGAAAAGGTGGCCGAGGCCGGTGGGAATCCACTGCATGTCACGGAATTGGTGGCCGCTTTGGTGCGCGACGGGGCGATCAGGGTGATCGCCGACACTGCCGATCCGGCAGGCGCCGCTGTCGCGAACCCGTCCGCGTCGTTGGCCGAGGCGATTACGCAGCGGCTGGACTTCCTTTCCCGTCCGACGCGGGATGTGCTGCCGATGGCCGCGGCCCTCGGTCCGACCATTGATGTCGCGGACCTGGCGGTGGTGTTGAAGATCCCAATTCTGGATGCCTGGAGCGCCGTCACCGAGGCGCTGGACGGCGGGCTGCTCATCCGCGTCGACTCCGAGTTGGTGTTTCGGCACGACCTGATCCGGCGTGCGCTGGCCGATCGACTGCCTGCCTCACTGCGGTCGGACCTGCTCCAGCAGGCCGGACAGGCGCTCCAGTCGACCGAAGCACCGATTGAGCGGGTTGCCTATTACATGTGGGTCGCGGATCGCGAACTGGATAGGACCAGTCTCGATTGGCTGATCAGTGTCGCCGACAAGCTGATCGTTCGCGCGCCCGAACTGGCGAAACGATTGTTGAGCCGCGTCGCCGCCGCGCCGGATCTCGACGCTGGAATGCGTTCGGTACTGATCCGACTGAGAATTCATGCCCTGCTCTGGGATGGGAACGCCACCGAGGCCGAATCGGTGGCGCGTGAGGCACTGCTCACACAGCCGGACATCGAGTTTCACTGGCTGCTCGCCCAGATCTTTCAGGCCCAGGCCCGATTGACCGATGCCGTCGCGCTGGCCGAGGAGGTGCTGTCCACTAGGGAACTCGACGCCGAGGACGCCGCCCGTTTTCTCGGCATGTCCGGACTCGGCAATTTCTTCCTCGAGCGGTTCGCCGCGGCCGAGCGGGCCGGTCGGCAGGCCGTGACACTCGGCGAGAGCACCGGGAACCGGCTGGCCACCGGGTACGGGCTCACGGCGGTGGGCGCGGTGCGCTACACCCAGGGCCATCTCGACGAAGCGCTGGACCTGAGCGCGCGCATCCCGGCCCTCTTCGATGACGGAACCGGACCCGACCAATTCGATCCGTACGCCCTCTACGCCCATTGCCTGATCGAACTCGATCGGCTGAGCGACGCCGAGGAGGTTTTGCAGACGGCCATCGGGCGCAACCGCCGCTTCCGTGGCGTCTACTTGTCCTCGAACCTGGTGGCCAAGGCGCGGATGTATCTGGTGGGCGGGCGCTGGGACGACGCGCTGGCCGAGTGCACGGCGAGTATGCAAACGCCCGATGTACTCGGGTACGCAACAGTCGCGCACACCGTCGCCGCGCTCATCGGAATTCGCCGCGGCACCTTTCTGCCGGACCCCGACGGCCTGCCCGCGCCGGACGATCGCCCCGGCAATATCGGCTACGCGCATTTGCATCCATGGGTCAAGGCACTCACACACGAAGCCCGTGGCCGCCCCGACCTGGCACTGGAACTACTCGTCGACACACACAATCGCCTTGCCGACGGATTAGCCTCTGCCACACTGCATTACATCTATCCGGACATCGCGCGCTTGGCGGCGGAAACCGGCGAGGCGCACGCAGCCCGGGCCGTGGTGGCCAGCGCGGATCTGCTTTCGAGCCGACAACCGACGGCATCACGAACCGGAACGGCCCTGCTGTGCCGTGGTCTCGCCGACTCCGATCCTGACGTACTCCGCACGGCAGCAAGCGCTTTCCGGCAATCGGGCCGCCCATTATTCGAAGCCCAAGCGCACGAAAACGCCGCCGTACTCCTCGCCGCAGCAGGACGCGTCCCCGAGTCCCGCAACGCCCTGGACGCCGCGGTCGAACTGTATTCCGGCCTCGGCGCATCCTGGGATTGCGCCCGCGCGGTAGCCCGAGTGCGACCATACGGAATCCGCCGCGGCGTCCGCGGCCCCCGCAACCGCCCCAAATCCGGCTGGGCCGCCCTCACCGACACCGAACGCAAGGTCGCCACCCAAGTCGCCGAAGGCCTCTCCAACACCGACATCGCCGCCCAAATGTTCTTGTCCCGCAGGACAATTCAATCCCACGTGTCAAATATCCTCGCCAAACTGGACCTGCACTCGCGCCGGGAAATCCCCACCGCCATGCCCCAATCCCACTGACTCCGGCGTGAGCGTGCCGCATACTTTCGAAGCCCTCGCAGAGCCAATGAGCATCCCGCAGAGCTCACAAACTCTGCGAGGTTGACGCTGGTTGTGTGGCAGCGCCAGGGCTTCCATCTGGTCGATGCCCAACCGGATTGCGTCGGACTGCTTGTCCGGCAGGCGTTTGCCGCAGGAGCGAAGTGCGTGGGCGCGACCGTAGAGTCCAAATCGCAGTACCGAACGGCTACTTGGGTGGTGTGGGGTCCGACAAAGTCGGATTCTTGGGCATTCCTGCGGTGGCGTCGACGCGCACTGCGGAACTGTAGATGCCCTGTGGCAGGAAGCCAGGGATGAAGCTGGCACGCTGGACCGCATCGCCATCGCGGAATACCAGGATGCTGCCCTGATGGGTGAACACCGGTTCCATTTCGACTGGGGCGCCGACGAACTCCTCTACGCGCGCACGGGTATTCGCGGTCAGGATGTACACGCGATCCCAGTCGCCGCCGGTTAGATCTCGCAACAGCGAAGTGCCCCGGGTCCGCACGAGTTCGCGCAATTTCGCCTCCAATTCGGTGTCCGCCACCAGATGCGGGCCGGTCGGTTCGGGCTCGTTGAACTCGAGATACTTCGGATAGCCGGGGGCAGTGAGCGTTACCGCTGCCGTATACACACCCGAAAGCAGCGGGACGTCCACCCACACCGCTCGTTGCAGCTCAACGCCTTTCATGAACACCAATACGCTCGCGCCTCGGCGGTCGAAGGTGTCCTCCATCGGCACCGGCGCACCCACCTCGCGCTCCACCTGATCCCGGCCTAGCACTTCCTGCTGATAGATGTGCACCCGATCCCAGTCACCACCGGCGAGCTCACCCAGCGACGCGGTTCCACCACTGTGCCACAACTCGTTCAACCGAGTGGACAGCTCCCGGTCCTGTTCGAGCCGCGCCTGCCACGGCTTGCCGATACCGAACACCAGCAACCCGGCCACAACCAAGACGGGAAGGGCCACCAGAACCAATCCCCACAGCACCTTGCCGCCTAATTTCACCAATACGTTCCGTTCTTCGGCTTTCCGGGACTGCCCTCGGGATCGTGACCGCCCTGCGCAGGCGGCTCCTTATCGGTCTGCCCCGTATACCCGAGCGGGACTTGATTGCTGTACATCAGTTTGTTGTCCGGACCCGGCCCGACCACCACCGTCTGGCCGTCGAGCACGGCCTTCTTAACTAGCGCGTACAGCTCCGTATTCGAAGCGTGTGGATTCTGCATGGCGATTCGGCGGCCGACCTCGTTGTTGTACAGGTCCATCGCCTCCGCGCTGGCATGAGTTTTCGCTGGATCATCGATGCGCTCGTGCGCGGTCGTGAACGCCTTGGTCCAATCCTCCCCGAACTCCTTGGTCAGCATCGCGTTCCAATAGGCGTGCCGGAAGGCATCGGCATGCCCATCACCGACGCCGCCGTCGCGAAGCTCTCCCTTGAATACCTCCTTGCCCCCGTCGGAAGCCAATTCCTCGATGGCATATGCCGCAGCGACCCCATGCAGATTCAGCCGCGAAAGCATGTCCGCCTCACCGGCGGTCATCTCCTTCGGATCGATCCCCATCGAGCTGAGCAACTTCCCGATCGCACTGTCCGGGTCGGCCGGAAACATAACCGTCCCGTTCGGATCGGGCGTCACGTTGTATTTCGCCAGCAGCTGCTCATGCAACGACGGCGGCCCCGCTCCCGGCCCACGACTCTTCAGATCCGTGATCTCGGTCGGATCAACGGTGAAGTTCCCCGCAGACGTCGGCGCGAACTGGCGCAACTCCCCGATCACCGCCTTGATCTGCGGCGCCCACTTCTCCATTGCGGTACCGATCTGATCGGCTTGGGCCTTCAGGCTGGTGGTGTCGTTTGTTGCGCGCTCTTTGTCGCCACCCTCCGGCGCATGAACCGTCCAATCCTGGTCCACCGTGAAGCCGTCGGCCATCAACTGCAGCGCGGTCGCCGTCAAGAACGAGACCGCGTAGGACATGTCGTTGTACGCCTTGGTGGACAGCTCACCGAGCCGCCCGTACGCGTCTGCCACCTTCCGCACATCCTGATACTCGTGGTCCGCACGAGTGGTCGCGCCCTGACGCGCCGCGCCCGACCAGTCCAAGTCATCGATCTGACGGCGCAAGGTATCGGCGGTTTCGTTGAGCCCCTGCTCGATTCCCTCGGCCCGCGTCGCCAAAGCCTGCAGCGCCGAAACATCCAGCGACTGCCCTCCGGCACCGGAATAGCTGATGAGGTCGTCCAACCGCGGCCTCCACACGAGCTACTTACCGTCCTTGATCAGATCGCCCATCCCAGCCAGGTAGAAACCCAACTCCGCATCGCTGTCGTGAAAGTTCTTCGCCGTCACATAAAGCAGGTGCGCGATCCAGTAGTAACGGTTCTGCACCACATTCTTCACTTGACTACTCGCCTCATCGGCATCGGCGAGCGCCGCAGCCATCGGTGAATCCCGCATAGCCTTCACACAATCAGCCGCATACAAATGCGGCACCCTTTTCGTGTCTTTGACGTCATCACCAAGGAACGCCAGGGCCCGACCACAATCGGTCAACGTCACCGCATCGACCTTCAGCACCACAGTCCCCCTTCGCACTATCGAGCCTGGTGTGACCGTACCCGGTGCGAAGCAGCGCTGCAGGGACGGGATGCCTGTCGGCGGGATGCCCGGCCAGATCCGGTGGGGCGTCGGCCCTTCCCTTCGGCCGAGAATCGAAAGCCCTTCGACTACAACGGTACTGGGTACACGGCGGTGCCAGACTGGGACACGGGGTCCGGGTTGCACCCGATGCAACTGAGACGTGCAAGGGCACAGCCCAGCGGAGCCATGCCCTTGTTCGCTTACGCGGGTGCGCTCGAGGAGGGCACAAGCTCACCAAGTGATGGCTGGACTTACCAATACCGTCCCGCACCCGGCGGGCCGATCATGATGTCGCGCGGGTCCTGTTCGATTACCGCTACCTCGAAGTCATTCACCGCAGCCCCTTGCGGGATCCGTTCGTCACCATTGTTATCGAAGGTGATGTCGCGCAGCCACATAGTCGTGGTGAGGCTCCACTGTGCCATCTCCTCCACAACCATCTCGACCGGGCGGCAGTGCTGGCAATCCTCGGAGGCCGATTCGTCGCCAGACTCGTCGTACGCGTCCGCGTGCGCCTCGCACGACTCAAATTCAGTCTGGTACATGTACCCTGCCGACATCAGGAATCCGCTTGGCGGCCAATCGAGTTCGATCCATTCGCCCGGCTCCAAGCCTGCCTGTTCGACAGCCTTTTCCAACGCCCACTTCTTGTCAGCGTCAGTCCAGTTCACGATGGGCTCAAGAGCGAGGTCCTCGATCGGATCAACACCGGAATAAGCCGGGCAGTCACCAGCACGGTCGATATCCACATGTGACTCTGCGGCTCGCCGCCTCCAGAATTCGGCGGTCGCGGCACCGGCATCCACGCTCTCGAAATCAGTACGCGGAGTGAACTCGGCTTCCAGGTAAGCCCAGGCATTGTACCGTTCATGAACGGCGCGGGCCGGTATTCGCCCGATGATCTCGCTCTTGATCACTCGGTCCTCGGCCTCGGCGTACGCGGCCAGAGCGGCCCGCACCACGTTGACGCCCATTTCGCCGACTGTGCGGTTGTCCCGCTTGTCCCAAATTTCACCCGCGATCCGTTCCGCCTCCTCCACCAGCCGCCATGTGAAAGCGTGGCGGGCGGCATCATCCGCGAGATCCGGATCGTGAAGGTACTGCTCCTGAACGGACTCCAGGACCCGCAGCAGTCTTGCGTACATCGCTCTCCCCCTTCGATTCATCTGCGCCAAACCGACCGCATCACAGATCATTACATCTGTTCTTCGCGGACCTGCGCATAGTGCGGAGCCAACGCTTCCATCTGATCGATGACCAATCTGATCGCCTCGGGCTGCTTGTCCGGCGGGTACCGGTGCTTGATCAGCAAGCGTTTGACGGAGGAGCGGAGTTTGGCGCGGACGTCGTCGCGAACGGTCCAGTCGGTCTTCACGTCGCGGCGCATGATGTCGACGAGTTGCCGGGCGATGTTGCCGAGCACGTCGTCGCCCATTTCGAGGACCGCGGACTCGTTGTCGCTCACGGCGTCGTAGAAAGCGAGTTCGTCCTCGGACAGAGCGGGGGTAAACCGTTGGCCGCGGTCACGTTCGGACGCGGCCTCGCGGGCCAGTGCGATCAGTTCGGCGATGACCTCGGCGGAGGTGAGCTGCTGGTTGGTGTAGCGGTTCATAAGTTCGCGGATACGTTCGGAGAAGGCGCGCTGCCGGACCAGGTTGTGCCGGGTGCTGCGCCGCACCTCCTCGGTGAGTACCGCGCGCAACGCCTCGATCGCCAGGTGCGGGTTCTCTGCTTCGCGTGCCCTCGCCTCGAATTCGGGAGTCAGGTCGGTAAGGGAGGGTTTCGGGATGCCCGCGGCGGCGTAGATGTCGATGATGTTGCCCGAGCCGGTAGATTCCGCGACGAGGTTGGCCAGAAGACGCTGGATTTCGGCGGGTACCGGCCTGCCCTCGGCCCGGCGAGTCTCGGCATCACACTTCGCGTTCCAGATGCGGACCTCTTCGTAGAACCTGGCTGTGGGCTGGTAATTGGAGAGCTGGGTAGAACCCGAGCTCACGGCCCAGGAACGGGCGAGTTGGTTGGCGAGCTTGCGGAACCGGGTGATGAGTTTGTCGTCTTCGTCCTCGACCTGGTTGCCCGGGGTGCGGGGCGAGCGCAGATACTCGGTGAGCCCGGTGACGGCCCTGATCCAATCCCGTTTGCCGCCGGTGAGTTTCGACCGCCACGGGTAGCCCTTGCACAGCAGATCGAGTGATTCCAGCAGTTGGATCGTCAGCGCCGCGATCTCTTCGGTGTTCTGCCCGAAGGGTCGATGCTCGCGGTCGGTGACCGTGTACTCCGCCAGCGCCTTCTCCAGGTTGTCAGCCAACGGCGCGTAGGCGACCACGAGACCATCCTGTTTGCCCTCGAAAGTCCGGTTCACACGGGCGAGGGTCTGCATGAGCAGTGCGCCCTTCAGCGGCCGATCCAGATACAGGGTGTGCAGCGGCGGGGCGTCGAAGCCGGTGAGCATCATGGACTGGACGATCACCAGCTGGAGCGCGTCGTCGGGGTCTTTGAGCCTGGCTTGGATCTTTTTGTTCTCGCTCTCGCGACGAACGTGCTTGGCAACAGCGCCTTGGTCTTTCGCGGACCCTGTATAGACGACCTTGATCACGCCCTCGTTCACCGCATCGGAATGCCAGTCAGGTTCGATTTCGGTGATGTAGCCGTAGAGGTCGGCGCAGATCTCGCGGGTACCGCCTACGATCATGGCTTTGCCTGGGCCGCCGATGAATTCGACCATCGCCTGGCGGCGGTTCTTCCAGTGGGCGACGATGTCGACGGCCACCTTGTACAACCGGGCGGGCGCACCGTAGATCGCGTTGATGACCGCTACCGAGCTTTCGATCTTGGCGCGTTCGACGTCGTCTAGTCCGACGACGGCGTCGTCGGCAGCGTTATCGATGTCGGCGTCGGAAACGCCTTCTACAACACGCACTTCCGGCAAGCGCGGCTCGAATATCACCCGGACGGTGGCGCCGTCGTCCACGGCGCGCGTGAGGTCGTAGACGTCGATGTAGTCGCCGAATTGCGCGCGAGTGTTGCGGTCGTCGAACGAGATCGGGGTGCCGGTGAAGGCGATGAGTGTCGCGCTGGGCAGCGCGTCGCGCAGGTGCTTGGCGTAGCCGTCGAGGTTGTCGTAGTGACTGCGGTGTGCCTCGTCGACGATAACGATCACGTTGCGGCGGTCGGTGAGCAGCGGGTGGTCCAGGCCCGCTTGCTTCTCCATCTTGGACAGTCCGAACTTCTGCAAGGTGGTGAAGTAGATTCCGCCGGTGGTGCGCTCGCTCAGCGCCGTGCGCAATTCGGCGCGGGTGGTGATCTGTTTCGGCTTCTCGCCGAGAAGCAATGATTTGTCGAACGTCTGGAACAGCTGACCATCCAGCTCCGTGCGGTCGGTGACGACGACGAGGGTCGGATTCTTCAGGCGTGGCTGCTTGCTCACCAGATGCGCGTACAACTCCATCTCCATGGACTTGCCCGAACCCTGGGTATGCCAGACGACACCAGCTTTTCCGTTGCTCTCCGAAGCGGTCACCGTACAGCCGACGGCCTTCGTGACGGCAAAGTACTGGTGCGGCTTGGCGATTCGCTTCACCAAGCCGTCACCGGTGGAGTCGAAGGCGACGAAATTCTGGCGGATCTGCAGAAACCGCTCCGAGTGCAGGACGCCGGAGATCAGGAACTCGAGCTGCACTCCGATGTGGTCCTCGTCGCGCGCCTCCCCAAACCGCACCGGCTTGCCGTCTTCATCGACGTTCCACGGTGCGTAATGGTTCAACGGAGTGAACGGAGTGCCATAACGCGCGGTAATGCCGTCACTGATCACGGTGAGAACCGCGAACCGGAACGCCATTGGAAACTCGCGCAGGTAGGTGCCGAGTTGGGCGTGCGCCGACGCCAGATCGGCCTGCGCCGAACCCGCCTTCTTCAATTCGATGATGCCGACCGGCATTCCGTTGAGATAGAGCACGATATCGAACCGGCGCGTCGATTCCCGCGACCGCACGGTCACCTGGCTCACGGCGAGGAGTTCATTGTCCTCCACCCGAGGACCGACCAGCCGGATCGTCGGATTCTGCTCGACCCCTTGATGATCGACAAAGCTGAGCCCGCGATAACCCTCGGTGAGGATCGTGTGCAAACGCTGGTTTTCAGTGAGGGGGTCCTGCGATTTCCACGCGAGGATATCTGCCCGCGCCTGCTCCAGGAACTCCGGCGGCACCTTGGGGTTCAACGCCCGCATTCTAGTCAGCATGCGGGCGGGGAGGACGATGTCGTCCCACGCAACCCGGCCGTCCGCCATGCCTGGAGCGATCTCCGTGCCCCGTAAGGGTTCCCACTCGTTCTGAGCGAGTTCCTCGAGCGCCAACTCCTCCCACTCGGCCTCACTGAAACCAGCGTTCTCGATCATCAGGCGATCTTTTCTACTATCTGCTCGGCATCTCTGACGCGGAGTTTTCCGGCCATGAGATGGGGGAGGAGTTCATCACGGGTTCTAGTAAGCTGCAAGTTCTCACACTCGGCGGCAAGGGCACGCGACCAAAGCCCGGTCATTAGATCATTCAGGCCCTTAATGGACTCGGTCGACGGTATCGCAACGAGCTCATCCAAGTGTTTGCGTTGAATGTGCCCCATCGTCGTTGCCTTATCAGCAGCGATGGCCTTGAACTGGGCGAGCATGGAAAGAATCGCCTGGTTTATCATCCACAGATGGCTCCCCTCAGCAGGAATAACCTTGAAAATATGCTGATTAATGATAGCTTCCGACCGATACCACCTCGCAACCGTCAATGACCCCGACCAAGCGAAGAGCAGGTCGCCTTGCCGAGCAACATGATCATCGTGAACTTCGATATCGTTGTACACCGTCGACGCGCCTATGCCAGAATTAAGCTCCGCAATCCTGATCACAACCCTGCCAGTACCACTCGCATCCTTGGTGAACGCCTTACCGTTTACAAATCGCGCCATCGAAGATAGTGGAACTCGATCGCCCATCGCCGATTCTCGCAACCAAACGGCATGCGCCAACTCGTCGGACTTTACAATTATCTGATTGTTGGCTGCAATCTTGTCCTCAAGCGCCCCCAACACCTCTACCAGGGCCAGCCTTTCAATATTCGGTAGCGGGACCTTGAATGCGAAGAAGTCCTCCCGGGACAAACCCATCGTAGTGGTACCGGTAGCATGATTCCTGCAGTACTCGCGATATTCGGGCGTACGTAGAATCCAATAAAGGTACGTAGTGGACACCCGCCCATCAACTAGATCGAGCCGGACCGTGTCTTGCGTCAGACGACCAGCGGGTGAGTCAACAGGAAGCATAGCTACCGAACCAAGAATATCCGCAGTTTGCGTTACATCCTTCAATGAAGCATATAACTCACCTGGCTGCACAAGAAGAATTTCGGGCGAGTCTCCGCCATAGGTTTTCAGTCCATTCTTCTTAAACCCGCCATGACGGCTGATCGAACCCAATCCAAGCAGAATTGGACCCGGGTATCCCAGCAACGCACTCTTGTAGGTTGTACCCCGCTGAATAGACACTAAGTCACCCAGTCGTACAGTGCTAGACATCCAGCCTCCCCATCAACGTGCGCACTAACTCTTCCAATTGCGCGGATTCATCGAATGAGGACAACAAATCTCGCCTAAGCCTAGCAATTTTTTCGTCAATTAGTTCGATATCGTCGACAGTTCCTGCACTGCCAACGAATCGTCCCGGCGTGAGCGTGTATCCCGCAGCCTTGACGTCATCGATCGTGACAGACTTGCAGAATCCCGGCACATCCTCATATGTCAACTGTTTCCGCGCCGCCGAATCGGTCCCCTTCCACGCATGATAAGTGTCGGCAATCCGGGAAATGTCCTCGTCGCTCAACGCCCGCTCGGCCCGATCCAACATGTACCCGAGTTGCCGCGCATCAATGAACAGCAACTCTCCTCGCCGATCAATCGCCCCCTGCTCCCCTGTCGACTTGTCCCTGGCTAAGAACCATATGCACACCGGGATTCCGGTGGATCGGAACAGTTGAGTCGGCATCGCGACCATGCAGGATACGAGGTCAGCTTCCACCCGCGTTTATCATTCGCGCGCTGGTCAATGGTCGGGGGTGCATGGTGACCGTGCTCGGCTATGCGGTTGCGGCCGGTCTGCCGTTGCTGGTGATCGTTGCGGCGATTTGGTGGCCATACGACAGGGGTGGCGAGTAGGGACACTCCGGCGTGAGCGTGCCGCATACTTTCGAGCCCTCGCAGACCCAATGAGCATCCCGCACAGCTCACAAACTCTGCGACGTTGACGCGGGCTCCGCGGGAACGCTGTTGGTGGCTGGGCTGGCACAGCAAGCCGGGTGTCGTGTACCCCGATCAGCCAGCGGATTGTCGATCTGCCCAGCTAGCATGGCATTATGTCGCGTCCGCGGATCGAACGTCCCGATCTCCCCGAGTACATGACGTGGGACGAGCTCGAGCAATTGCCCGAGGAGATCGCCGGGCAAATCGAGCTATGGGAGGGTCGGGTGGTCTGGCTGCGGCGCGGGCCTGCGGAGCACCAGGCTTTCACGTTCGCATTCACCAGCGCGCTGAAGCGCTGTGCCCACAAAGGCATGTCCGAACAGCCGGAGCACTGTTGGCGCGTCGACTTCGAGACCAATGTTTTCTTCGGGGCATCAGGCAAGTCGGACTTCATGACACCCGACTTTCTTGCCTACCGCTGCCTGGACAAGCCCTACCAGGACATCAGAGCAAAGGACGCGTTGCTCGTCGGTGAAGTCCTGTCGCCGTCGAACACGCAGACCGACATGGAGGCCAAAAAGTCTCGCTACGCGCGAGCTGGCATCCCTTGGTATTGGGAAGTCACTTTAGAGCGTGAGAAGAGCGCGATCTCGGTCGTGCACGCCTATGCGCTGGAAACCACACATGGCAAGCTCCCCCCTGGTGTACACCCGCTCTACTCTGCCAATTACCTGCTGACCGGCTCGTGGACGCCGAAGGACTCCGACGCGATCACCACGAAATTCCCCTTCCCCATCCACATCCCCTGGTCCGAACTCGAATTCTGAACCGCGGCAAGCGAATCGACAACATCGAAACCGGTTGGCCAGCAGGTGCGGGCCAAGTCCGCCCCCGGCCGCTCGTCGGCGTAGGTTGCGCTCATGCGCCGCCTCGATCTGCAGCCGACGAAGAAGCTTCGCAATCCGAGGCGTCATCTGCGCCAACTCGCTCGATGGCCGGAGCGAATCGTTGAGCAGATTCCCGACTCGTCGAGCCTGGTCGACGAACGCTACTGGAACTTCAAGCTGCCAGCTGCCGAAAAACTGGTCGAGCCGCCGTATGCGACGAATGCGATCCGCAAGGCGTGTCTTGTCGCGCTTTTCGAGGCCGCCGAGGCGGTAGAGCACTCGGCACGACGCCCGGAAAACAGCCGTGTCGCCTGCCTCGTGACCACGCCGTTCCTGTTCAGCTCCGAAGTGACGATCTTTCTATCGGAAGACTATTTCCATAGCTTTCTCCCAGTGCCAGACGTTCAGCGCACCGACTATCGGGACGGATGGGTCGAAGCCTCGCCCGCTGACGCATCGCTACTGAATCCGATTCGCCCGCCTGAACCGAACGGTCTCGAATTCTTCGGCGGAACACGGTTGCTGCAATTCGACGAGGAGGGGTCCCATCACCTCATCGACAGCATCAATTGGGTCTGGGCGTTTCCGCGCCGATAAGGATCGCAGGCGCCCACCAGCCAGGAACGAATATGCGGGCACTGGAAACGCGCAAGGGCACGGCCTCCGGTGGAGGCCGTGCCCTTGTTCAGTTTCGTGCGGGTGCGCTCACAGGGAGCGCGAGCTCACCAGGAGCTCTTGTGCACGCCCGGGAGCTCACCGCGGTGCGCCATTTCGCGCAGGCACACGCGGCAGAGGCCGAACTTGCGGTACACCGCGTGCGGGCGGCCGCAGCGCTGGCAGCGGGTGTAGGCGCGAACGGCGAACTTCGGCTTGCTGTTGGCCTTGTTGACCAGTGCTTTCTTAGCCATGTGCTCAGTTCTCCTTGAACGGGAAGCCGAGGTGCTTGAGCAGGGCACGGCCTTCTTCGTTGTTGGTCGCCGTGGTCACCACGGTGATGTCCATACCGCGCGGGCGGTCGATGGAGTCCACGTCGATCTCGTGGAACATCGACTGCTCGCTGAGGCCGAACGTGTAGTTGCCGTTGCCGTCGAACTGCTTCGGCGACAGACCGCGGAAGTCGCGGATACGGGGCAGCGCGATGGAGACCAGGCGGTCCAGGAACTCCCACATGCGGTCGCCGCGCAGGGTGACCTTCGCGCCGATCGGCATGCCCTCACGCAGCTTGAACTGCGCGATCGACTTGGTGGCCTTGCGGATCTCGGGCTTCTGACCGGTGATCAGTTCCAGGTCCCGGACCGCGCCGTTGATGAGCTTGGCGTCGCGCGCGGCGTCACCGACACCCATGTTCACGACGACCTTGACCACGCCCGGGATCTGCATCACGTTGGCGTAGTTGAACTCGCTGTTCAGCGCGTCCTTGATCTCGGCACGGTAGCGCGCCTTCAGACGCGGCTGAGTCTTCTCAGAGGTGGTCATGTCAGATGTCCTTCCCGTTCTTACGGGAGATCCGGACCCGCTTGCCGCTCTCCTCGTCCGTCCGGTAGCCGACGCGGGTCGGCTTGCCGTCGGAGTCGACGACCATCACGTTGGACACGTGGATCGGAGCTTCCTGGGTCACGATGCCGCCCGAGGAGGCACCACGCTGGTTGGTGGAGTTGGCAACGTGCTTCTTGATCCGGTTCACGCCCTCGACCAGGACCCGGTTCTCCTTCGGGTAGGCCTGGATGACCTTGCCCTTTGCGCCCTTGTCCTTACCCGAGATGACGAGCACCGTGTCGCCCTTGTGCACCTTCATGTCAGAGCACCTCCGGAGCCAGCGAAACGATCTTCATGAACTTCTTCTCGCGCAGCTCGCGGCCGACCGGGCCGAAGATACGAGTGCCACGCGGGTCGTTGTCCGCCTTGATCAGCACGGCCGCGTTCTCGTCGAACTTGATGTACGAACCGTCCGGGCGACGACGCTCCTTGACGGTGCGCACGACGACGGCCTTGACGACCTCGCCCTTCTTGACGTTGCCGCCGGGAACAGCGTCCTTGAC
>NZ_BDBY01000366.1 GCF_001613225.1 Nocardia pseudovaccinii NBRC 100343 | reverse complement strand
GCGACTCCTGCTGAATCACTTCAGCCTCCTTGACCTGGATGTATACGCACGCCGGATTGCCGACCCGACGGGCATGGTCGTGTCACCACCCGAACGCGCGCCTGCCAGCGGTTTTCTCGATCGGATGGATCAACCACTAGGGGTTCGCGGCCGGATTGCGGGCACAGCTCCCGCAGGCAACCGGTTCAGTGTAGGGGAATCCCCAGGTCGGTCCCAAATCAGGTCCCGCAGCCACAGCCTGAACTTCCCCTGTGAAACCCGCGTGGATCAGTGCTCTCGGGCCGTCCCGTTACTACCCTCGGAACAAGCAAGATCACCGGATGAGCTGTGCACATTCCATATCATCGCTGAATAGGGGGTTTCGTTGAGTTCGTCTGCGCGTCCCACCCGGCTCGGTCGTCGCACCTTTCTGATCGCACTCGGTGTGATTCCGGCCACCACCGCGCTGGTCTCCTGCTCGCGGGAGCAGTCGGTGCGGCTCACCGGTGTCGATATGCGGGGCGAGGACCCGACGATTCGGCCACAGGACGATCTGTTCCGCTACGTCAACGGCGGCTGGTTGCGCGATTATCAGCTGCCGCCGGACAAGTCGTCCTACACCACCTTCGACGAGGTCGGTGATCGGGTCGAACAGCAGCTTCGGGCCATCATCGACGGCATCCACGACCCGCAAGCCGGGACGGCCGAGCAGCAGATCCGCGATCTCTACGACGCCCGGGTCGATCTGGCTGAAATCGAGCGGCTCGGCGTGGCCCCGCTGGCGGATCTGTTCGCGGCGATCGACGGCGCGGCGACCAAACCGGATCTGGCCAAGGTGATGGGCGGGCTGCCGATCGGCGGGCTCATCGGCTTGTCCGTCGGCGTCGATCAAAAGAATTCGGCCGAATACGTCGCCGACATCTCCCAGTCCGGTATCGACTCGAATATGGGCGAGCAGTATTACCGCAAGCCCGAATACGCCGAGCAGCGCGCCGCGTATCAGACCTATCTGCAACGCGTCGCCGCGGGCGCGGGCTTTCCCGATCCGGCAGGTACCGCCCAGCGGGTATTCGAACTGGAGACCAAGATCGCCACCGGCTTCTGGGACGATGTCCGGCTGCGCAATCCCGATGCCGCGTACAACCCGATGAGCTGGGCCCAATTGACCACGCTCGCACCGCAATTCGATTGGGAGCCGTGGCTGGCTGGCAATACCGACCGACCGCGCGCACTGTTCGATCGCGTGGTTGTCGGTCAGCCGTCGTTCGTGACGACGGCCGGAAAGCTCTGGGCCGAGGTCGATATCGCGGCCTGGCGAGAGTATCTGCGCATGGCGGTGCTCAAACAGTTCGCATCGCTGCTGCCCAAGGCCATTGCCGATGCCGAATTCGATTTCGTCGGCAAGGTGCTGCAAGGGTCGCAGGAGCGTCCGGAGCTGTGGAAGGACGGTATCGCGACCGTCAATGCGAACCTGAGCCAGCCGCTCGGGAAACTCTATGTGGACAAACACTTTCCGCCCGCGGCCAAAGAGCGCGCCTTGGCGATGGTCGCCGATCTCATCTCCGCCTACCGGGCCGACTTCACCGGTTCGACCTGGATGTCGCCGCCGACCAGACAGGCCGCCATCGCGAAGCTCGACAAGATCGTCACGAAGATCGGCTACCCGGACAACTGGATCGACTACTCGGGATTGACGATCACCCGCGGCAAGTTGATCGAATCCGTCCGCGCCGCACAGCGTTTCGAGACCAAGCGCGGTTTCGCGCGCCTGGGCACCCCGGTCGACAAGTCCGAATGGCGGATGCCGCCACAACTGGTGAATGCCCAGTACAACCCGAATGCCAATTCGATCTCGTTTCCGGCCGCCATTCTGCAGCCGCCGTTCTTCGACTCCAGTGCCGCGACCGCGGTCAATTACGGCGCGATCGGGGCGGTCATCGGTCATGAGATCGGCCACGGCTTCGACGATCAGGGTTCGCGCTACGACGGTGACGGCAATCTGCGCGACTGGTGGACACCCGAGGACCGGACCGCGTTCGAAGCCAAGACCAAGCAGCTCATCGATCAGTACAACGCACTGGTCCCGGCCGGTCTAGACCCGAGCAAGCACGTCGACGGCGCGCTGACGGTCGGGGAGAATCTCGCGGATCTGCGCGGTCTCGGTATCGCCGTGGCCGCCCTCGGCATCGCCGATAAACGTGACGGCAAGGGCGACCCGGACAACCGCACGCTGTTCCTGTCCTGGGCCCGGATCTGGCGGGAGAAATCGACGAAGCAGCACATGGAACTGCGATTGGCCATGGATCCGCACGCGCCCAACGAGTTCCGCTGCAACCAGGTGGTCCGCAATATCGACGAGTTCTACACCACCTTCGCCGTCGAACCCAGCGACAAGCTGTACCTGGCCCTGGACCAGCGGGTCTCGCTCTGATCCGACGGGCTGGCAACGCCGGAGACAGGTAGCCTCGGGCCAGCACTATCGCGCCTGACGAGGATGCGGCCACCGGCCGCATCGGGAGAGGAAATCCTCGTGACATCAACCGGTCGACTCGGTCAGCTGGACCGTCGTGCCTTCCTGATCGCGCTCGGGGTGGTGCCCGCGGCCGTCGCTCTGGCCTCCTGCTCGAAGGATGAGCATCAGGTGCAGCTCACCGGAGTCGATCTGGGCGGCGCGGACGAGGCGATCCGGCCGCAGGACGATCTGTACCGGCATGTCAACGGCAAGTGGCTGCGGGAGTACCAGCTGCCGCCGGACAAGGCCGCGGTCGGCGCGATCAGCGATGCCAGCGATCGGACGCTGGATCAGCTGCGCGAGATCATCGAAGGCATCAAGGATCCGAAACCGGGTTCGGAGGCGCAGCAGATTCGCGATCTCTACGATGCGCGCCTCGATGAGGCCGCGTTCGAAACGCTCGGCATGACACCGCTGACCGATCTGTTCGCCAAGATCGATGGCGCGGCGACCAAACCGGATCTGGCCAAGGTGATGGCGGAGCTGCCGATCGCCGGGCTGATCGGTATCGGAGTCGGCATCGACCGCAAGGACTCCAATTCCTATATCCCCACCGTCAGCCAGTCGGGTATCACGCTGAGCGAGCAGTATTACCGCAAGCCGGAATACGCCAAGCAGCTCGCGGGCTACAAGACCTACCTCGAGAAGATGTCCGCGGGCGCTGGTTTCGCCGATCCGGCGGGGATCGCGCAGCGCATCCTCGATCTGGAGACCAAGATCGCGGCGGCGCATTGGGACAGCGTGCGCAATCGCAATACCGATGCCACCTACAACGTGATGGGCTGGCACGATCTGGTCGCGCTCGGACCGCAATTCGATTGGGATCCGTGGATGGCGGGCAATACCGATCGGCCGCGCTCGCTGTTCGACAAGATCGTGGTGGCGCAGCCGTCGTTCGTGACCGCGGCCGCGCAACTGTGGGCCGATACCGATATCGCGCTGTGGCGAGAGTATCTGCGGGTCAACATCGTCGCGCAGTTCGCCCGATTCCTGCCCAAAGCGATCCGCGACGCGCGGTTCGATTTCGTCGGCAAGGTGCTCAGCGGGCTCGAGGAGCGGCCGGAGACCTGGAAGTCCGGTGTCGGCGTCGTCGACGACAATCTCGGTGACCAGCTCGGCAAACTGTATGTGGACAAGCATTTTCCACCGGCCGCCAAGGATCGGGCCAAGGAGATGGTGGCCGACCTCATGGCCGCCTATCGGGAGAACTTCACCAATTCGACCTGGATGTCCAAGCCGACCAGGGACGCCTCGATCGTCAAGCTGGACAAGATCGAGGCCAGGATCGGATATCCGGATAAGTGGGACGACTACTCCGCGCTGAAGATCACCCGGGGCAAGCTGATCGAATCCCTGCGCGCCGTCAACGCTTTCGAATCCAAGAAGGCGTTCAACCGGCTCGGCACTCCGGTCGACAAGTCCGAATGGGGTATGTCGCCGCAGACCGTCAATGCCTACTACTCACCCACCAGCAACCAGATCACCTTCCCCGCCGCTTATCTGCAGCCGCCGTTCTTCGACAAAGACGCGACAACCGCGGTCAATTACGGTGCGGTCGGCGCGACCATCGGGCACGAGATCGGCCACGGCTTCGACGATCAGGGTCGCAAGTACGACGCCAGCGGTAATCGCAGCGATTGGTGGACAACCGAGGACCTGGCCGCATTCGAGGCCAAGACCAAACAGCTGATCGACCAATTCGATGTGCTGGTCCCCGAGGGCCTCGATCCCAAATACCACGTCGACGGCGCACTCACGGTCGGCGAAAACCTCGCCGACCTGCGCGGCCTGCAGATCGCCGTCGAGGCCTACCGCATCGCCGCCAAGCGCGACGGCATCGACCCCGACTACCAGCAGATGTTCTTCTCCTACGCCCGCAGCTGGCGCGAAAAGCAGACCGAGGAATCAACCATCAGCCTGCTCCAGGACGTCCACGCCCCGAACGAATTCCGCTGCAACCAGATCGTCCGCAATGTCGCCCAGTTCTACAACACCTTCGCCGTCAAGGAAGGCGACAAACTCTTCCTCCCCGAAAACCAGCGCATCACCCTCTGAGTCGGAGGCCGACCTTCCTCGCTATCGGACCAAGTCCGCGAAGCTGATATCGCCCAGCACCACGTGCTCCAGTCGTACGAATCCGTCGCGATGCAACCGGTGCAGGCGGTATTCGGCGGCGTGGGCGTCGAGCCGGAACTCGCGGACCTCTTCGATGTCGTACTTGGTGTCGAGTGCGACGACGAGATAGAGCGGGATGCCCGCGCGGGCGTACTGCACCTTCTTGTCGAGCAGATCCTCGGCGGCGGTGGATGGCGAGGAAACCTCGATGACGATCAGGGCATCACCGGCCTCCGGTTTCGCTCCTCGCTCCGGAAGGCACCGATAGACCGTGACATCCGGCCGCCGGAACGTGAATTTGGGTACCCGCCAGAGCACTACGTCGATATCGGTCTCGACTCGAATACACGGTTCGGTACTCGGCAACTGCTCCATGGCACCGGCCAGCCTGCGCGCCACGCGATTGTGCTCGGGTACCGGTGACTCACAGACGATCACATGCCCGTGTACGACCTCGATCTCGCGTGCTGTCGCCTCGGGCAGTTGACGGTATTGCTCCTCGGTCATCTCGTGCGGCAGATGGCCGAACGGCTCGATCGTCATGACGGAAGCCTACCCATTCGTCATGACGAGAGCCCATATCGGCGGCAGCTGATCGACCGGCTTTCTACCTTGCCGCTGACCGCCGGAGCGAGGGCGTCGGATCCGTATGAATAAGCCCGACGTGCCGGGCTTATTCATACGGGAAGCGCTTCGAGGGAATGGCTTGCGCCGCCGAGCGACTCGGGTCAGAAGGCGCTGCCGGTGGAGGGCATGGGGAAATAGCCTGGCCAGCCCGGGGAGCCGAACCAGCCGCCATAGCCACCGCCCCAGCCACCGTAGCCGCCCCAGCCACCGTAGCCGCCGTAGCCGCCACGACCCCAGCCACCACGACCCCAGCCGCCATGGCCCCAACCCCCGTGGCCGTGGATATCGTCGGCCTGATCCACCAGCACGATGGCCGGGCCTTGGGCGTCGGTGGTGTCGGCGAGCGCCGGGCCCGCTACCGCGGCGATCGGGGCCAGGGCCAGAGCGGAGGTGATGGCGATACGGGCGACCATCGGCCGGACGCGTCCGGCGGAACTCTTTTGCTTCATCGGAACTAACCTCAATTCGGTATGCGTCAGTCGTGCGAAGACCCGCGTTCTCACGGGTTCGACGTCGATGCCTCCCGGACGAGAGGATCATTATTGACGTCATTTAACGTACCGCTAGATAGCGGCACGTTCAATAGGTTTGCGACAGATGACGTGACAGCAACCGGCAAGCCAGGGCGGCATGGCGATCAATGTAGGTTAGGCTGACCTTTGCTATTGCGGCTCGAAGAGAGCCGAGTCGGGGAATTCCTCGATGAAGGAGAGGGTGTCGATGGAGTCTGTACGGACGTCTCGTGGCTGGAAGCGGGCGGCGGTTGCCGTGCTGGCCGGTGCGCTGACCCTGGGTATCGCCGCCTGTGGGTCGTCGAGCGATGACGCGGGGTCCGGCGGTGGCGCACCCGTCACCATCAACCACGCCCGCGGTACGACAACGGTGCATGGCACCCCGAAAAAGATTGTCACACTGGGGAATCAGTGGCTGGATTCGACGCTGGCGCTCGGTGTGACCCCGGTCGGCTATGTCGACAATGTCGCCTCGGTGTCCAAGAGCACCCCGGCGTGGGAGCCGAAGACACTCGAATCGGCGAAAGCCTTGAATACCACCGGCAATATCGCCGAGCAGGTCGCGGCGCTGGAGCCGGATCTCATTCTGGTGGACGGATTCCTGGCCGACCAGAAGACCTTTGACGAGTTGTCCAAGGTCGCCCCGACGCTGCCCGCGCTCACCTCCTCGTCGATCCAGCCCTGGCAGGACCTGGTGACCACGCTCGGCAAAGTACTGCACAAGGAAGACGACGCGACCCGCGTGATCGCCGATGTGGACAAGAAGGTGGAGTCCATCGGCCAGGCCAATCCGGGTCTGAAGGGCAAGACCTTCGCGAGTACCTGGTTGGCCAGCCCGGCCCAGCTGATGGTGCTGACCGATCCGAACGACGGGTCCAGCAAGATCTTCACCCAGCTCGGACTGGGCATTCCGAAGAACCTCACCGATCGGCCGTCGAATCAGGGCAGGCTGGCGCTGTCCCCGGAGCGGGTCGACGAGCTCACCGCCGATCTGCTGCTCGCGGGCTATTCCCCCGGTATGGACGAAAAGTACCGGCAGCTCCCCGGATACGCCGATCTGCCCGCGGTGCAGAAGGGGTCGGTGGTCTTCCTGACGGTGCAGGAGATCAGCGCCGTCAACCAGCCGACCGCACTGTCGGTGCCCTACCTGCTGAACAAGTTGGAGCCCGCCTTCGCCAACGCGGCGAAATAGGTTCAGCGCGCCGGAGATTCGAGGCCCGCACGCACCAGCGCGCTGGCCTTCGGCCATTCCGCGGCCAGAGCGAGCAGGTACCTGAGTTCATCGGTCCGGTCGCGCAGGTCGACCGGAGTGGCGCGACCGGAGACCGTCGCGGGCGACCCACCAGCAGCTTTGGCCTGGACCGCCCGCGCGATACACCGCGCGTATTCACGGATATCAGTGTGCGCCTCGATATCCGGTGCGTACGGCCGCAATTGCACCAAGGCGTCTCGAATTTCGACCGTCATCCGGTAAAGCCGTGAGGTGGAACCACTACTCGGCCGAGCCAGCACCACCTCGGGTACGGCATCGGTGAGCGCCCGCCACAGCGGGCGCAGTCGGCGACAGCACCGACCGGCCCGATCCAACTCCGCCCGAAACAGCACCGCATTCCACAGCGGGATTCCGATCAGGCCCGCGAGTAGGACCAATGTCGCGTATGTTCCGATCACCCAGATCAGGCCCTGCTCATCGGGTCGAGTGCCGGTGGCCATCCGCACGAGCGCGACCACCGTGGCACTCACGGCATACCCGGCGACGGTCAGAAGTGCGCTGTAGGTCAATCGCTCCTTCGCCGTGATCTCCCCGGTACGCAACTCCCGCACGCAGGCCCGCGTCATCAGCATGCCGGACAAGGCGGTCGGCACCGCGGTAAGCGACCAGACCGTGAGCCCCCAATCTCGCTGCGGTGCCACCACTATGCCGACCAGCACAACAGCTCCGGCTGCCACGGCGATGCCGTCGTAGGTGCGCTGCCGCCGCACCGCGGTCCGCGTGTCCGCGCCGTCGAGCAAGCGTGCGAATCCGAATACATTCGCCACCGCCAGCGCGCCGAAGATCGTGAACAGATCGAGCGCGAGATGAGCCCGGCCGAACCGGCCGACGCAGATGAAGACGAGCAGACCGACCAGATCCCAGGCCAGTGCGCGATTGATGAGCCGGTCGCTGAGGGTCTCGTCGACCAGAAACCACCGGCCGATGGTGATCGCCGCGACGAATCCGACGATCACCACCACGGGCGCGACCGGCACCGAGTTCATGGCTCCAGACAGTAGAGTCCGAGCGCGAACCACACCAACCGTGACTCAGCGCGCGGCGACGAGTTCGTCGGCCTCGGCGAGTTCGGCCAGTTCCTCCTCGACATACTTATCGCCCGCGAAGTACGAGGCCGCTGCGGCCAGGAACATCATCAGGGCGGCCGAGACGAACACCACGATCAGACCCGAGTGGAACGGTCCGGTGAGCAGATGCGGGAAGAACTCCTGACCGGTCAGGGTATCCGCATTGACGCCCGGCTTGGCCAATTCGCCACTGGGGCCGAGCAATTCCTGGATCGGGTTGTAACCGAGGAAGGCGGCGAACATGCTCGCGACGGGCGGCAGGTCGGCGAGTTGGGACGCGGCGCCCGCGGATACGCCCTGGGCGCGCAGACCACTGTCGAGTGCCGAGGGCAGGCTCGCGGCGAGGCCGACGACCATGAGCGAGAAGAAGATTCCCATCGACAGCGCATTGCCGCCGTTGAACAGGGTGCCGCGCATACCGGATGCCGCGCCGCGCTGGGACGCGGGCACGCTCGACATGATGGCGGCGGTGTTCGGTGAGAAGAACAGTCCGCAGCCGATGCCGTTGAGCAGCACGATCGCGGCGAACACCCAGTAGTTGAAGTCGACCGGGATGACGAGCAGCAGCAGGAAGGTGAGCCCGGCCAGCGTCGCGCCGCCGGTGGTGAACCGGCGCGATCCGTAGCGGTCCGACAGCCAACCCGAAACCGGTCCGGCGGCAAGGAATCCCACGGTCAACGGCAACAGATAGATACCGGCCCACAGCGGCGTCGATTCGTAGTCGTAGCCGTGCAGCGGCAACCAGATGCCCTGCAGCCAGATGATCAGCATGAACTGCATGCCGCCGCGGCCGATCGAGACCATCAGATTGGCGAAATTACCGAGGCCGAACGCGCGGTTGCGGAACAGCGACAGATGGAACATCGGCTCGGCGACCTTGGTCTCCACCACGCAGAACGCCGCGAGCAGGGCGATGCCGCCGAACACCGCACCGAGCACCCAGGGGTTGGACCAGCCGGTGGGATGTCCGCCATAGGGCTGGATGCCGTAGGTGATGCCGGTGAGCAGTGCGGTCAAGCCGAGGCCGAAGGTGATGGTGCCCGCCCAGTCGACCTTGCCCTTGGTGCGCATGCCCACCTCGTGCAGCGAGCGATAGGACCAGATCGAACCGATCACGGCGATCGGCACGCTGACCCAGAACACCGCGCGCCAATCCCATTCCGAGAGCACGCCGCCGATGATCAGTCCGAGGAAGGAGCCCGCGACCGCGGCCACCATATTGATGCCGAGTGCGGTACCACGCTGTTTGGCAGGGAAAGCGTCGGTGAGGATGGCCGTCGAATTGGCCGTGAGCATGGCGCCGCCGATGCCCTGCAGCACACGCCAGACGATGATCCACATCGCGCCCGAACCACCCTGGAACGGATCGAAGGACAGCGCGACCGAGGTCACCGCGAAGACCGCGAAGCCGAGGTTGTAGATCCGGACGCGACCGAAGATATCGCCGAGTCGTCCGAACATCACCACGAGTACCGCGGTGACGAGCAGATAGCCCATCAACATCCACAGCAGATAGCCGACATTGCCCGCTTCCAGTGGATTCAGTCCGATACCTCGGAAGATCGCGGGCAGCGAGATCAGCACGATCGAGGCATTGACCGCACTGAGCAGCACACCAATGGTGGTGTTGGTCAGGACGATCCACTTGTAGCGCGGGTGATCCCGGTCGTAGCGCAGGCGGCGGCTAATGGTCTGGACATCACCCAGATCGAGATCGGCGGATGGAATCGTCACGGCAGCCCCTTGCTGATTGTTACCTCAGGAAACTATATAGTTAGCCGATGTAACTATCAAGTCGACGCCTGCTCAGCCCTCCGCGGCCTTGCGGTAGCCGCGTACCGCGAAAGCGCCGAAGACCAAGGCGAGCCCAACGGACCAGGCCAGGGTCTGCAGCAGCGGGGTGGCGATGGGGCCGCCGATCGTGCAGCCACGCATTGCCTCGATGGCGCAACTCATCGGCTGGACGCGAACTACCGGCTGTAGCCAACCCGGGTAGTTCTCCACGGGTACGAATCCGGAATTGAAGAACATCCCGAGCAGCACGAGTGCCGAGAACAACTGCACGACTTTGTCGCCCGCCTTGCTGACGCCGACCGTGATCACCATGGTGGCGAAGCCGGGAATCAGCAGCACCGGAACGGCGAGCGCGCCGAGCACACCCAGCCAGCCCTGCTCGAAGCGCAATCCGAGCGCGACGCCGAGGGCGACCACGATGATCGTCGCGATCAGCGTGCGTCCGCATTCGGCGAGCAGACGGCCGATCAGTCCGGCCGCGCGGTGCACCGGCAGTACCCAAATGCGCCGCAGCAGACCGCTTTCCCGTTCCGCGTAGAGCGAAAGACCGGTGCCCATGGCGCCGTACATCGCGCCGGTGACCGCGATCATCGGGACGAAACCGTAGATGGCGTCCACGCCGGAGGATGCGCTGAGGAATTTGTGGAGCACCAATTGGTACATCAACAGCAGCAGTACCGGGAGGATCACGGTCGAGGTCAGCACCTCCTGTTCGCGCGGCCAGCGGCGCAGCAGTCGGCCCGTTTCGACGAAGCTCTGGTCGATCAGTGTTTTCACGGCCGTCGCCTTTCCACCCACACCGAGATCGCGGCGAACGCCACGATCAGGCCGAGAATCCAGACCACCGCAACCGCGACGGCCGAGGTGTATTCGCCATCGGCGAGATCGCGCAGGGCAGCAGCGGCCTGAGATACCGGCTGATTGCGGACGAAGGGCTGGATCCAACCCGGAAAGCCTTCGGCCGGAACGAAACCCGTGGACATCATGATGAGCAGCAGTTGCGGTGCCAGCAGCGCGGACGCACCGACTTCCGGCTTACCCGTGGCGACGCCGAGTGTGTCGGCACCGATCACCAGTGCCACGGCGAAGGCCAGCGCCAATGCGATGAAGACGAGAGCCGCTGCCGCACTGTGGAATCGGAATCCGAAGGCCGCACCGATGACCAGCGCTCCGGCGAGTCCGGCCAGCGCGCGAACCAGATTCGCGGACATCCGCGCGGCCAGCGGCACCCACGATTCGACCGGCATCGACCGCATGCGAGTTCCCATGCCGCTGAAGGTGTCTCGGGCGGCGCGGTCGGCCGCCGACATGGCGGTGAAGAACATGCCCTGCAGCACGATCACCGGCAGCAGGTACTGGGCGTAGTCCGCACCGGTCTGCTCCATCGACTTGCGCAGCGGGACATAGAAACAGACGAAGAAGATCATCGGCGCGACGAAACCGAAGGGCAGATCACCCTCACGGACCGCCGCGCGCACGGTGCGACCGCTCAGCGCGCTCCACTGCATTCCGGCGGGAATGGTGACTGATTCGGTCATGCGGTCACCAACCCTGGTTCGTCGGTGGTGAGCTTGATGAAGACCTCGTCGAGTGACGGTCTGCGCAGGGCGATATCGATGAGTTCGATACCGGCGTCGGTAATGCGGCGCAGCGCCTCGGCCAGTGTGGCGGCACCGTCGGGAGCGGGGAGCGACACCCGGTCCTTGGCTTCGGCGACGGTCACCGTGCCGAGGCCGTCCAACGCGGTGACCACGGCGGGCACGTCACCAGCGTCGACCGGAACGACCTCGCAGTAGCTCGAACCCGAGCGGGCCTTGAGTTCGTCCGCGGTACCCTCGGCGATCACGCGACCCTTATCGATGACGATGATGTTGTCGCTCAACGCATCCGCCTCTTCGAGGTACTGCGTGGTGAGCAGGATCGTCACACCCTGTTCCTTCAGCGAACGCACCAGCGACCAAACGCCCTGTCTGCTCACCGGATCCAGGCCGGTGGTGGGTTCGTCCAGGAAGACGACCTTGGGCGGGCGCACCAGCCCGCAGGCGATATCGATGCGTCTGCGCATACCGCCGGAGTAGCCGCCGACACGACGATCGGCCGCCTCGGTCAGATCGAACTGGTCGAGCAGTTCGGTGGCGCGGATCTTGGCCTGTTTCGGACGCAGACCCATCAGGCGGCCGAACAGGACGAGGTTCTCCCGGCCGGTCAGCACCTCGTCCAAGGCGGCGTACTGGCCGGTGAGCATGATGGATGCCCGCACATCCGAGGCCTCGCGCACGACGTCGTATCCCGCGACCAGGGCGCGGCCCGCATCGGGCTTGGTGAGCGTGGACAGGATGGAGACCGTGGTGGTCTTGCCCGCGCCGTTCGGGCCGAGTACGCCGAGCACACTCCCGGCCGGTGCCGAGAAGCTCAGGCCGCGCACGGCGTGGACGTCGCCGAAGGACTTGCGGACGTCCTCGACCACGATGGCGTTTTCGATCGCGTTCATCGTTCTCCCGGAGTTGCGCTTGGTATGGCGGCGGCGACTGCGGTGATGCAGCGCTGCCAGATGGTGGCGAAACGGTCGATCTCGGTGGTGTCGAAAAGTGCTTCGCTCCAGCGGAACAGGGTGGCCAGCTGGGATCCGTCGGCACCGGGGTAGACGGCGACGACGAGGTCGAGCGCGTAGCGCAGCGGCATCTCCGGTTCGGGGGCGACCGGAAGCCGTTGGTGCAGGGTGAGGTCGGCGATCGGGGTCCATGGACCCGACGTGCCCGCGGTGAGGTCCATGCGGCCCAGGTAGTCGAGCATTACCTGGGGATCGGTGTGCGGCTCGGCATCGCCGTAGCGGAGCAAGCCGTAGTCCAAGCCCTTGTTCGGGACACTGTCCAGTTGTGCTGCAACCGCTTTCAGCAGCCCTGCGGCTTCGGCCGAATCGGATTCGGCACGGGTGATGTCGAGTGTCGAGCCCGTGCCGACGCGCAGTGGGTACACGGTGGTGAACCAGCCGACCGTCCGCGAAGTGTCGACATTGCCGACGACGGCATCCTCGCGGCCGTGGCCCTCGAGGGCGACCAGTGCGCCGGTGGAGCCGTCCTGGTTGCGTTCGGCTCGCCAGGTCGTGAGCGCGATTGTCAGTGCGGTGAGCAGTAACTCGTGCATACCGAGGTCGCTGCCGAGGCCGTCGAGAATCCGGCGGGTGGTGTCGGTCGGCAGGAACGACGGCGTGATGCGGTAGGAGGACCAGGTGTCGCGGGTCGGATCGGGACGGCGCAGGCCGAGTTCCGGATCGGGGCCGGTCAGTTGGTCGGTCCAGAAGTCGCGCTGGGCTGATACTTCCGGTGCGGTGCTGCGCTTGTCGAGTAGTTCCGACCAGCTGCGGTACCCAGTGAATTCTGGTGCGGCAGTGGGGGTACGCCCCTGCGCGAGTTGCGACCACGCGTCGGCCAGATCCGCGAGAACGATGTGCCAGGAGACGGGATCCACCGCGAGATGGTGGATCGACAGCAACAGCACATCGGGGCCCTCGAAACGGACGGCCTGGATCAGGGTGCCCGTCTTCGGATCGATGCGATCGATCGCCGCTCGTGCATGCTTCTCGAGTGCGGTGCCGAAGTCACCGGATACCCGGACCTCGTGCAGGATATCGGCGGCGCGCACGCTGCCCGGCGCTCTGGTTTCGAACCTGTTTTCGGTGGTCGACAGCTGGCCGCGCAGCATGTCGTGACCGTCGAGTAGCGCCTGTAGCACCGCTTCCAACTGTGCCCGATCCACCTCGGCGGGCAGCTCTACCAGCGTCGAGAGTGCAAGCCTGCGGAAGCCGCCGTACTCGTACATCCAGGACATGATCGGCGTCGGGAGCACCTCGCCGATCTCGGCCGGGCTGTTCTCCTGTTGTGCCGCACGGGAATCGATGGCGGCGCCCAGATCGCGGACGGTGGGGTTGGTCATGACCATGGCCGGGCTGACCGAGAGTCCCGCGCGTCGCACCGCGTTCACCAGAGAGATGGCGACAATGCTGTCCATGCCGAGTTCGACGAAGTCGTCATCGATGCCGGGGGTGGCGCCGCCCAGCGCCTCGGCGAGCGCGCGACAGAGTGTCCGCTCGGTATCGGTGCTCGGCAGGGTGCGCTGGGCGGAGCCACGTAGGGCCTCCAGCGCCAGCGCGTTCAGAGCTCGGACATCGAGCTTGCCGTTGGGGGTGACCGGCAGTTCGGGCAGCGCAATGACCCGCGCCGGAACCATATAAGCAGGCAGGCGCTCCGCAAGGCGGGCACGCAAGGCGGCCGGACCAGCACTGACCGCGAAGGCGACCAGAGTCGGGCCACTCGGCCGCTGCACAACCAGCACAGCGCCCGCACGAACCTGCGGCAACTGCAGCAAAGCCGTTTCGATATCGCCGATTTCGATTCGGTAGCCGCGAATCTTGACCTGGTCGTCGGCTCGGCCGAGATAGGCGAGATCGCCATTCGGCAACTGCCGCACCAGATCACCTGTGCGATACATGCGAACACCGGGTCGGAAGGGGTCGGCGATGAAGCGATCCGCGGTGATGGCAGCCTTACCGATATAGCCGCGGGCCACCTGAGCGCCGGACAAGTACAGCTCTCCGACCACACCGCGCGGCACCGGCCGCAGCATGGCATCGAAGACGTAGGCGGACATGCGATCCACCGGTCCGCCGATGGTGGGCTGGGCATTGCCCGGCTCGTTGCGACCGGTATTCACCGTCGCGACCACCGCCTCGACCGTGGTCTCGGTGGGGCCGTAGCAGTTGTAGACCGCGGTGCCCGGCAGCGCGCGCAACTGCTCCCAAATGGGCGCACCGATGGCCTCGCCGCCGAGGGCGAGCACGGTCAGTCGCTCACCGTCTACCAGACCGGCTGCCGACAGCTGGGTGAACATGGACGGCGAGGTGTCGATCATATCGATCTCGTGCCGGACGATGCCGTCGACGAGTCCCTGCGCATCGCGCATTTCGGTCTCGTCGAACAGGTGGACGGCGTGGCCGTCGAACAGGCCGATCATCGGCTGCCAAGAGGCGTCGAAGCTCAGCGACCAAGCGTGTGCGATGCGCAGTCGGCGGCCGATCCGGGTTACCGCCGGGCGGTAGACGCGGTCACGATGGTCGGTGAAGTAGCTGGTCAGAGCCGCGTGGGTGCCGATTACGCCCTTGGGTTCGCCGGTCGAGCCGGAGGTGAAGATCAGGTAGGCGGCTGTCTGCGGGGCGACCGGGCGGTAGGGCGGGATGGGGTGGTTCGCGATCCGCTCGGCGACGGCGGGGTCGTCGAGTACCAGCACCGGGTGTGCGGTCTCCCCGAGCAGGCTGGTGGACTCCCCAATTGTCAGAATGAGTTTCGGATCGGCTTGGCGCAGTATGGATTCGATGCGGGCAGCGGGTGCCGAGATGTCGACCGGCACATAGGCTCCGCCTGCTTCCAGTACGGCGAGGATCGAGATGATGGAACGAGCCGATCGCGGTAGCGCAAGGGCGACAACGGCTTCCGGGCCGATACCGTTGGCGGTCAGCTCATTCGCCAGTTGTCCGGCGGCTGCACGCAATTCACGATAGGTGTAGCGATCCGAACCGGTGCTCAGTGCGATCGCATCCGGGGTGTGGGCGACCTGGTTCAGGAAGAGCTCGTAAGCCGTGCCATTCGTGGAGACGTTCTCCGAGGCAGCGACGACCTTTTCATCGGCAAGCAACAGGTCGAGCACATCGGGGCTCGAATCGCCATGATCGGGCAGCTGGCGCAGCACCGACAGAATCCGCTGGCCGATATCGCCGACCAGGAAGTGTGGCAGGGCTTCGGCGATCGCTTCGAGCATGACGACGAGCGTGCCGTCGTTCAGATGCGACACCACCGAAAGCGGGTAGTGCACCAGACTTTCCATGGCCACCGGCAGAAAACGGGTGCCGCCCGCGGTGACGATCGGATCGGTGGCCGCGCCGATGGGTGCGTTCTCGAAGACGAACAGCACGTCGAACAGCGCACCGTGCCCGGCCGCGCGCTGAATGGTCGACAGGCTCACATATCCCGCATCTCGCATGGCCGCGGATTCGCGCTGCAGCTGCGCACATTGCTGGGCGACGGTGCTGGTCCGGTCGATAATGACGCGCGCTGGCACGGTATTGATGAACAGCCCGATCATCGTTTCGACGCCGGGCAGCGCATCCGGACGGCCGGAAATGGTGGTGCCGAAAACGACATCGCGTCGATCGGTGAGCCTGCCGAGGACGACGGACAAGGCATACTGCACAACGGTATTGGGAGTCAGGCCGTTCGCCCGTGCCCATTGCACCAGCCGCGCGGTTTCGGCATTGTCCAAGCTGAATCGGCTGCGGCGCGGAATCGCCGTGCCGACTTCGGTTGCCGTACCGGCGGCCAGCATGAGCGGACCGCTCAGCGGCGCGAGGTATTCGGTCCAGTTGTGGGTGATGGCGGCGGTGTCCTGCGCCGCGAGCCAGCCGATGTAGTCACGGTACGGCCGTGCCGGTGGCAGCGAATCCGCTTGTCCCCCGGCGTCGTACACCGCGATCAGCTCGCGGAAGAACACCGCGACCGCCCAGCCGTCCATCAGGATGTGATGCGCGGTCACGATCATTCTGCGTCTACCCA
>NZ_BDBY01000365.1 GCF_001613225.1 Nocardia pseudovaccinii NBRC 100343 | reverse complement strand
GCCCGCTGTCGCCGAGTGAGCCGACGCTGAATCAGTCGACGCTAAATCAGCCGACGTTGAGCGCGCCGACGCCGAGCAACACCATGCCGAACGAGTCGGCACCGGATGAGGCGAAAGACGATCCGTCGCAATATGATTGGGCGGCCGCCGAAGAGCAGGTCGGCGATATCATCGCGCCCGCATTCATTGATGAGGGCTCGCGTGAATTCGTCACAGACTCCGATGTCGGCGTATTCGAGAAGCCCACGGTCAAGCTGGCCGATGTCGGTGGCATGCAGGATGTGAAGCGTCAGCTCGAACTCACCCTGCTCGGTCCGATCCGAAATCCGGGATTCGCCAAGGCTTTCGGCACTTCCGCGCGCGGCGGATTGCTGCTCTACGGCCCGCCCGGCTGCGGTAAGACCTTCATCGCCGCGGCGGTCGCCGGTGAAATCGGTGCGAACTTCTACCCGATCGAGATCGCCGACATCCTCGATATCTACCACGGTTCCGGTGAGCGCAATCTGCACGAGGTCTTCGAAATGGCCCGACGCAATGCGCCCTGTGTGCTGTTCCTCGACGAGGTCGACGCACTCGGGCACAAGCGCAGTCAGATGTCGGGTTCGACCTGGATGCGTAATGTGGTGAATCAGCTGCTCAACGAGATGGATTCGGCCACCCACAGCAACGACGGCATCTACATCCTCGGCGCCACCAACCACCCCTGGGACCTCGATGTCGCCCTGCGCCGCCCCGGCCGGTTCGACCGCATGATCCTGGTCGGCCTGCCGGATTCGGATGCGCGCCGGGCGATCCTGCACTACCACCTGAAGGATCGTCCGGTCGCGGGCATCGATCTCCCGGCGATCGTGCGGCGCACCGACGGCTTCTCCGGTGCCGATCTGGCCCACATCTGTACTTCGGCAACACAATTGGCGATGGCCGACTCGATCAGCACCGGCACCGTGCGTCCTGTCGGCATGGCCGATATCGAGGTCGCACTGAGCCAGATCAAGCCGAGCGCGGGCCCCTGGTTCGAATCCGCCCGCAACGTAATCGAATTCGCCAATAATGACGGGACGTACGACGAACTCGCGAAGTACATGCGAGCCAAGAAGTTCCGCTCCTGAAACAGGCCCGGCCGAGCCACCCCATCCGGGGGACAGCGCATCGTCGGCGTCCTGGAACCGCGCGTCATCTGCATCCCAGGGGTGCGCGGCGTCTGCGCCCCGGGGTATGTGGATCTCCCGTTTTCAGGTATGCGCGTCACGGCGTCCCTGAGCTGCGCCGGGTTGCGTGGTATGCGTCCTGAGGGTGCGGCATCTTCGCCCCCGGAGGTGTGCGTCACCAGCGGTCCCGGGAACTGTGCGTCACCGGCGTCCTTGGGAACTGCGCGTCGTCTGCACTGTCAATCTGCGTCTTGGGGGCGCGCGTCACCGGCGTCCCTGCAGCTGCGGGTCGTCTGCGCCCCGAGGTTTGTGGATCTCCCGCTTTTGAGGTGTATGGGTCACAGCGTCCCTGAGCCGCGCGTCGTCTCGGCTGTAGGGGCGCATGGCGTGTGCGTCCCCGGGTGTGCGGCGTCTCGGTGCCCAAGCCAACGGCAGCCAAATCGTGGCTCTAGCCCACAATCCGTACCCCCCCGCGGCACCGCCACCCCCTCACATTCCGCGCTGTTGGTCGGTCGATCAGGTGGAACTAGTGGCGGCATCGGCCGAGAGAGTGCCGCCGTCAGTTCCACGTGATCACTTGTCCAGTAGTGCATTTCGGGTGGGCGGCAACGGCGGACGATCACGGAATGTGTGCCAGGGTCAGTATTCACGTGCTGCCGAGAGCCCGGAGGTGGGAGGTTTGCGTCACCGGCGTCTCTGGGAGTTCGCGGCCGCGCGTCGTCTCTGTCCCAGGGGTGCGCGTTGTCTGCGCCCTGGGTGTGCGGATCTCCCGTCTCGGCGGTGTGGGTCATGGCGTTGCTGGAGTTGCCCGTCGTCCGCGCCGGTGTGGCGTCTGCGTACTGGGGTATGTGAATATCTGCCCCGGAGGTCCGTGGGATCTCCGTCCCGGTGGTGCGCGTTGTCTGCGCCCTGGTGTGCGGATCTCCCCTCTCGGCGGTGTGGGTCATGGCGTCCCCTGAGCTGCGCGTCGTCTGCGGGGTGCGTGGTGTCTGTGCCCTGGAGGTGCGCAGCATCTTCGTGCCCGGAGGTGCGCGTCACCGCGTCCCAGGGAACTTGCGCGTCACCGGCGTTCTTGGGAACTGCGCGTCGTCTGCACTGTCGGTCTGCGTCCTGGAGGTGTGTGGTATCTCCTGCCCGGAGGTGCGCGTCACCGGCGTCCCGGGGGAGCTGCGCGTCGTCTGCGCTGTCGGTCTGCGTCTTTGGGCGGGCGCGTCACCGGCGTCCCTGAAGCTGCGGGTCGTCCGCGCCTCGGGGTGTGCGATACCTGTGCTCTGAAGGTGTGCGGCATCTCCGTCTTGGAGGTGCGCGGCATCGGTGCCCGGAGGTGCGCGGCATCGGCGTCCCGCTTGCTTCTCGAAGCACGCAGCCGCCCGGGGTCTTCCATGACCCCGCCACATCCGCTGGCTGGGCCCGCGCGACAAGCTCATTTTCTGGAACTCTCCAAATTCTTGACTAATTCTAGAAAATATATAACCATCGGATGCATGCACACCAACCTCACCGATCCGCGCGAACGCTTGCGCGCGGCTGGCCTGCGGGTCACCGCCCCACGGGTCGCGGTGTTGGCCGCGGTGGCGGCCCGACCGCATTCGGATGCCGATCGGGTGGCCGCCACCGTCCGCGAAACTCTGGGCTCGGTATCCACACAGGCCGTCTATGACGTGCTCCGGGCCTGCGTGAATGCCGGAATCCTGCGGCGCATCGAACCCGCCGGTTCGCCCGCGCTGTACGAGACGAGAGTCGCGGACAACCATCACCATCTGGTGTGCCGAAGCTGCGACACGGTCGTCGATGTCGACTGTGTCGTGGGCGCGGCCCCCTGCCTGGAACCCGAGGACGCCCACGGGTTCGTGATCGACGAGGCCGAGGTCGTCTTCTGGGGTCTGTGCCCGACCTGCCGTACACATTCAGCGAAGGAGGCTGCCGATGACCAAGCCGACCACCACCAACACCGGAACGCCGGTATCGAGCGATAACGAATCGCTCACCGCGGGCACCCAGGGTCCGATCCTGTTGCACGACCACTACCTCATCGAAAAGCTCGCCCAGTTCAATCGGGAGCGGGTGCCGGAGCGGATCGTGCACGCCAAGGGCGCGGGCGCATACGGCGAGCTGGTGGTGACCAATGACGTGAGTCGCTACACCAAGGCCAAGCTGTTCCAGCCGGGTGCACGCACCGAATCGCTGGCACGGTTCTCCACCGTCGCGGGCGAACAGGGCAGCCCCGACACCTGGCGCGACCCACGGGGTTTCGCGGTGAAGTTCTACACCGAGGACGGCAACTACGACCTTGTCGGCAACAACACCCCGGTCTTCTTCATCAAGGATCCGATAAAGTTCCCGGACTTCATCCGTTCGCAGAAGCGCCTGCCCGGCAGCGGCCTGCGCGATCACAATATGCAGTGGGACTTCTGGACCCTGCGTCCGGAGACCGCCCACCAGGTCACCTGGCTGATGGGTGACCGCGGCATCCCGAAGACCTACCGTCATATGAACGGCTACGGCTCGCACACCTACCAGTGGATCAATGCCGCCGGTGCGCGCTTCTGGGTGAAATACCACTTCAAGACCGATCAGGGCATCGACTACCTGCCCCAGGCCGAGGCCGATCGCTTGGCCGGTGCGGATGCCGACTACCACCGCCGCGATCTGTACGAGGCGATCGAGCGCGGCGAGTTCCCGAGCTGGACCCTGTACGTGCAGGTCATGCCGGTCGCCGAAGCCGAGGGTTACCGCTTCAACCCGTTCGACCTGACCAAGGTGTGGTCGCATCGGGACTACCCGCTGATCGAGGTCGGCAAGTGGACGCTGAACCGCAATCCTGGCAACTACTTCGTCGATATCGAGCAGGCCGCCTTCGAACCCTCGAATGTCGTTCCAGGCATAGGCTTTTCGCCCGACAAAATGTTGCTCGGCCGGGTGTTCGCCTACGCGGACGCGCACCGCTACCGCATCGGCACCAACTACGCGCAGCTGCCGCCGAACCGCGCACGCGCCGCGGAGGTGAACTCCTATTCCAAGGAGGGCGCGATGCGCTATGACTACAACGACGCGAATGTGCCTGTCTACGCCCCGAATTCGTTCGGTGGCCCGCATGCGGATCCGGAGCGGGCGCCCGATGGCGGCGTCTGGGAGTTCGACCCGACCGTCGTGCGCGCCGGTTATCTCGAGCATGCCGAGGACGGCGACTTCGCCCAGGCGGGCACGCTGGTCCGTGAGGTCTTCGACGACGAGCAGCGAGATCGTCTAGTGGACAATATCGTCGGCCATGTGCTCGGCGGTGTGCGCGAGCCGGTGCTGTCCCGGGTCTTCGAATACTGGAAGAACGTGGACGCCGAGCTCGGCAAGCGCATCGAGGGAGGTGTCCGCGCCGGACTGGACGGCTGATAACTCGGCTCCGAAAACAGCTCCGCCCCTGACCATTTCGGTCGGAGGCGGAGCTTTTCGTTATGGGGAATCCACGGGCCCCAGGGGTCGGAACTACAACAGGCCCCACCAATAGAGCAGTGTGGCCAGCACCCAGACAACCACGGTTTCCATCGCCGCTCCCATTCTTCTTGGCGCCCTCATGCTCCATCATCCGCCGATTCGCGCCACCGCGCCGCAAACTTATCGGGATCTTTCACAAATAATGCGACTACCTGCGGTTTTGTTCCTGCAAGGTCTTCTTAAGTGCCCAACAAGCCCGCAACGGCATTGTTTGTGTCAACACCGCAACACAAGCCACAACCGGGGGTGGGAACCGGACTCGACCTGTTCACGAGGGGTAACAGGTCGCGTCACGGGGGTAGTGCCAGCCGGGCCGGTCCACGAGGGGTGACCGGCCCGCTGGCGCTCTATCGGGGGCAACCACTTCGGATGGCTCTTCCCGGAGCTGACCGGCGAATCCGTCGCCGCTGCCGAAGGTAACCATTCGGTGCGTGCCGACGATCCCATCCAAGGGTGTACGTGGCCGGGCCGGTTCACGAGGGGTGACCGGCCCGGCCGGGCCTCGAGCGGTCAGCCGACCGTCTGGACCGAGTAATCGGGCAGTTGGTAGCTCTCGGTCTTGGTGAGCATCTTCATCATGAGCGGCTTCATGATCTTGGTGGTCATCAGTCTGCTGACGAACAGACCCGCGCGAATGCCGAACCGCGATTGGGGCGTCATCGACCGCAGACCACCCGGCGGCAGCTCCTGGGCGGTGGCGACGAACGGCCGCAGCACCTCTTCGTAGCGGGCCAGCGCCTTTTCGGGATCGGTTGCGTGCGCGGCGATTTCACCGGCGAGGACGTACGCGCCGACCAGTGCCATCGCGGTGCCCTGCCCGGTGAGCGGCGAACCGCAGTAACCCGCGTCGCCGAGCAGCACCACGCGGCCCTTGGACCAGTTCGGGACGTCGATGCGGGCCAACTCGTCGAAGTAGAAGTCGTCGGCGTCGGCCATGGCATCGCGCACGGTGCTCGCGATCGTGCCGCCGTCGGCCAGCCGCTCGCGGATGAGCTGCTGCTGTGCCGCGACATCACGACGCAGCGCCGGATTCGAGGAGTCGCGAATGACGACCAGTGCCTTGCAGGTGGCCGGATCGGCATCCGGGCGCAGCCCCACACCGGTCGCGCCGACCAGGGAGTTCATCGCGATCCAGTGCTGTTCCGCATAGTCGGGCGTCGGCAGCGTGAAGAAGGACATGTAGCCGCCGAGATAGGTGGAGAAATCCGCCTCCGGGCCGAAGACCAGGCGCCGGGTCGAGGAATGCAGCCCGTCCGCGCCGATCACGATGTCGAACCGCTCGGTGCTGCCGGAGGCGAAGGTGACATCGGCGCCCGCGTCGTCCTGGCTGATCTCGGTAACCCATTCGCCGTAGCGGTAATCGACACCGCCCGCCTCGTCGAGCAGATCGAGCAGCACCTGGTTCAGATCGCCGCGGGTGATCTCGATCTCGGCGACCGTGCCCTTGCCCTCGAAAACCTCCGCTGCCATGCGCAGCAGTTCCTTGCCTTCGCTGTCCACGAAAACCATGCCGCGCTCGTCCAGTTGGGATTTGCGAATACCCGGCATGAGTCCCATCCGCTCCGCCACCTCGACGCTCGGACCGCGCAGATCCACAGCCTGCCCGCCGGGGCGGGGCGCGGCCGCCCGCTCGACCACGGTGGCCTGGATCCCGGCCCGGAGCAGTTGCAGGGCAACGGCATTGCCGCCGATGCCGCCGCCGCAGACGAGGACCCGCGGGCGGTTGGTGGCGGGGTTGGTGTTGCTCATGATCTGTTCCTCACTGGCTCGAATGTCTTGCACATATGTCTAACAGACGTGTTGCACGTTTGTCTAGTACAAATGTGTAAGACGTTTGAGTCAGTGGCTAATTCTGGTGCTGCAAGTAGGCCTTCCAACTGCCGTAGGAGGTGATATCAGTGGCGGTACCTGCGGCATCGTAAGCGCAGGCGAAGCCGATGACCGTATGTCCGTCGGATAGTTCGATACTGGTCAGCGCCATCGGCGCGGGCAGCGCGGCGAGGAAGCGGCCGAGTCCCGCCGCCGACACCCGGAACAGCTCGCCGAGGATCGGCGCACCGAGTCCCGGGCCGTGGCGCACCAGTCCAGGTTTCGCGGGTGTGGTGTCGAGTGCGGTCAGGCGATAGGCGTCGGTTGTGCGGATCTCGCCAGTGAAACGCGCGCCGATCTCCGCCAACTGCCAGTGCAGCGGCTGACCGCGCAGGTGCGCGCCGAAGACGGCCAGCTCGACACCGTCTTCGACCAGTGCCGGGGCGTTGTCCGCGCCGATTACGCGGGCGGCGATGTCGACGGCGACCTGATCGGCGAAGGCGGGCGTCACGACCATCACGCCGAAGGGTGCGCCGGTCGCGGTGGGTAGGCCGGGGACGGCGACGGCCGCCATATCGAGGAGATTGCAGAAGTTCGTGAAGGTGCCCATCCGTCGGTTGATGCCGAACGGATCCGCTTGTACCGCAGCGATACTCGGATGCTCCGTGGTCGTCGGCAACAGCAGCCCGGCGAACCCCCGCAAAGTCACCGCCGCCGCAGCCTTGGCTCGCGCCAAGGTATCCAGATCAGCCGCGAATCCGGGGCCGGTCGTTGCTCGCGCGGCATTGATGATGGCTGCCACGGTGGGATCGGCGCTCGCCGGCGCGGTATCGAGGAATGTGCCGACGGCCGCATAGCGTTCCGCGACGATCGCGCCGTCGTAGAGCAGACGCGCGGCATCGAGCATCCCGGAGATATCGACCTCCTCGGTCGTTATCCCGGCGCTCGTCACCGCGGATACGGTGCGGGCGAACGCATTTCGGTACGAATCGCTGAGCGCGACGAGATCCTCGGCGCGCGGAATCGCCAGCCGGATGGTCTGCGGTGCGGCGAGCGGAACATCGGCGGGCCAGGACCGGCTGCGCGGATCCCGAGGCTCCGGTCCGACCATGACCGCGGCCGACGCGACCGCGCTGTCGAGGTCGGTGGCGAAGACCGTTACTGCGTCGTAGTCCGCACATGCCGGAACCACCCCGTGTGCCGGGATGATCCCCAAAGTGGCCTTGATGCCGACGATTCCGTGCAGTGCCGCCGGAACGCGACCGGAACCCGCTGTGTCCGTGCCGATTCCGATATCCGCAATACCGAGAGCTACGGCGACCGCTGATCCGGAACTGGACCCGCCGGAGATCAACTCCGGATCGTGCGCATGGCGAACCGGGCCGTATGGGCTGCGCGTACCGACGAGCCCGGTTGCGAACTGATCCAGATTGGTCTTGCCGAGAACCAATGCGCCCGCCGCGACGAGGCGCTCGATCGCCGCCGCGGTGACCTCGGCGGTGTAGGCGAATTCGGGGCAGGCCGCGGTGGTCGGCAGTCCAGCGACATCGATATTGTCCTTCACCGCAACCAACACCCCTGCCAGCGGCAAGGATTCACCCTCGGCGAGCCGCAGTTCGAGGTCCGTGGCCTCGGCGGCGACATCGGCCTCGGCACGCAGCGTGATCCACACCTCCGGCCGATCGACCTCCGCAATGCGCCGATACGCGGCCGCGACCCGCGCGGTCGGCGTGCCATGGACTTCGATATTGCCTAGGACGCCTGCGGTCATTCGGCGGCTCCGATCACTGCTAGTGGGGTTCCCGGTTCCACTTTCGCGCCCGGGGTGGCCAGTACCTTCAGTACCGTGCCGGTGCCCGGGCTGTGCACCGGCAATTCGAGTTTCATCGCCTCGAGGACGGCAACAGGATCGCCCGCGCCGAGACGCTGGCCCACCTCGATTTCCACCCGCCAGACATTGCCGATCATCGGTGCGGTGACCACCGTTGCGTCTGGCGGCAATCCGGCCAGTGGGTCGGTAGCGGGTTCCGGCACGCTCTCGACGATCGTGCTCTGCTCGAATTCCCCAGCGGCGCGCCAGGCCAGTTTCTCCGCCTCGAAGGCGATGGCCTGCTTGGTTTCGAATTCCGCTATGGCCTCAGCATTTTCGGCGAGCATCCGCAAATGGTCGGCGAGTGCGAAGGCGCCATCGCTGACCTCGGCGTCGAAACGCCCGGCCGCGGCGGCCGCGCGCTGTTCGAGCAGCTGCTCGGGAGTCACCGGCTCCCAGACGATGCGGTCGAAGGATCGGAACAGCCACGGAGTGCCCATTTCGAACGGTGCGGATTGCCGGTAGCTGGACCATATCGGCACCGTCCGGCCGATCAGCTGATAGCCGCCCGGTGATGCCATGCCGTATACGCAGAGGTACTTGCCGCCGATGCCGACGGCATCCGCTGGTGTCCAGGTGCGCGCCGGGTTGTATTTGGTGGTGACCAGCCGGTGTCGCGGATCGAGCGGAACCGCGAGCGGCGCACCGAGGTAGACATCACCCAGGCCGAGCACCAGGTACTCGGCATCGAAAACCGCGGCACGCACATCCTCGACGCTGTCGAGTCCATTGATGCGGCGGATGAATTCGGTATTCGAAGGCAACCACGGCGCGGTATCGCGGACCCCGCTGCGATATCGATCGATGGCCTCGGCAATCGAGGGATCGTCGAATGACAGCGGCAATCGAATCGTGCGACTGGGCACCACGAGGTCATGGGTTGCGGGCAGTTCGGATTCGAGGTCGGTCAGCGTGCCGAGCAGCCGATACTGCGGCAGCACTTCGGGATCGAAGTGGATGTGCAGCGAACGGACACCTGGTGTCACATCGACGATGCCGGACAGGCCGGTGCCCGCCAGCGCCTCGGCGAGTGCGTGCACCCGCATACGCAGCCCTAGATCCAGCACCATCTCGCCGTATTCGACCAGAATATTGTCATCGCCGCCGCGCAGATAGGCGACTTGCGGGCGATCCGCACCTGCCGCAACGGCGCCGAGGATGCCACGATCGTCCAGTCCGGCCGGGACGCGGGAACCGGTGAGCAGGCTCAGCGCCGCAGTTGGGGCTTCGGCCTTGGCGCGGGCGGTGTTCGAACGGCGCAACGCGGTGGCCAGGTCATCATCGACGGGCACGAAGCGGACGGTATCGCCCGGACGCAACTGGCCGAGCTTCCAGCGATGCGCCGAAATCACCGTGAGCGGGCAGGCGAAGCCGCCGAGGCTCGGACCGTCCGGGCCGAGCAGGATCGGGGTATCGCCGGAGACATTCAATGTTCCGACGCTGTACGGGTTGTCGTGCAGATTCGACGGATGCAATCCCGCATCGCCACCGTCGGTGCGCGACCAGGTCGGCTTCGGCCCCTCCAGCCGAATTCCGGTGCGATTCGCGTGACTGCCGACTTTCCAAGGGTGCGAATAGAATTGGTCCATATCGGCATCGGTGAAATAGGCGGGTGTGGTCTGTGGCCCGATACCGACGGCCAATTGCCAGACGTGCGTGAATTCGGGCCGCTCGTCGAGCGGAACCACTTGTGGCTCAGTGAGTTCGGGCTGATTCCTGACGATTCCCAGCACATCGCCCGCGACGAGGGCTTTGCCCGTGCTGCCGCCGAAACCGCCGAGGGTGAAGGTGGCGGCGCTGCCGTGATAGAGCGGCGCATCGATGCCGCCGCGTACCGCGAGGTAGGTGCGCAATCCGGCGTCCGACGGTACGCCGATATCGAGTACCGACCCCGCAGGGACGGTAACCGGCTGCCACATCGGCACCGCCTGTCCGTCCACCGTGACCGGCGTCGAAGCACCAGTCACGCAGACCACGGTCGTATCGGCGAAACGCACCTGTGGACCCTGGAGCGTGCATTCCAGCGCGGGCACACCTGCGGGGTTGCCGACGGCGATATTGGCCAGGGTGAACGACAGGTCGTCCATCGGACCCGACGGCGGAATTCCGACCTGCCACAGGCCGATTCGCCCCGGATGATCCTGGATCGTGGTCATCGTGCCACCACGCAGCACATCGACGCGATGGCTCGCGGGTCGGATATCGGCGAGAGTCGTCGTGACGTGGTCCGCGTCGAGCACCACGGAATCAGCACTCGCCGCCCGCAACTGGGGCAGATTCGTTTGGACCCCGTAGATCCTGGTCGCGGCCAGCGCATCGCTCAATCCCGCGAAGGCCGCGTCGCGAGTGGTCCCCGACGCGACCACCTTGGCCAGCAGCGGGTCGTAGTAGGGACTGACCTCGGTGCCGGTCGCGACCCAGGTATCGACCCGAACCGCCGCATCCACCGGAAAGGTCGCGGCCGTGATCAACCCGGCGCTCGGCCGGTACTCGTGTCCTGGATCCTCGGCATAGACACGCGCCTCTACGGACCATCCGATGATCGGCGGTCCGGTCTCGGGCAGTTCGTCGACCATCGAGCTGTCCCCGCCCGCCAGTCGCAGCATCCACTCGACCAGATCGACTCCGGTCACGGCTTCGGTCACCGGATGCTCGACCTGCAGCCGGGTGTTCATCTCCAGGAACGAGGCCGCACCGCGCTCGACGTCGTAAACGAACTCCACTGTGCCCGCCGATCGGTACCCCACCGACCTGGCCAACTCCCGCGACGCCGCGAGCAACTGCTCCGACAGCTGCGGCCCGAGTCCGGGTGCGGGCGCTTCCTCGACGACCTTCTGATTGCGCCGCTGCAGCGAACAATCCCTGGTGCCGAGGCTCACCACGCGCCCGCAACCGTCACCGAAAAGCTGCACCTCGATATGCCTGGCCCGCGCGACGAACCGCTCCAGGAAAACACCGGTCGAGGAGAAATTCGTCGCGGCCAGACGCTGCACGCGCACATACGCCGACCGCAGCTCATCGGCATTGCCGCAGGCCTGCATGCCGATGCCACCGCCGCCACCGACCGCCTTGAGCATTACCGGATAACCGATACGCTCGGCTTCGGCCACCGCGTGGTCTGCTGATTCGAGCAGCCCGCTACCCGGAATCAGCGGCACCCCAACGATTTCGGCCGTCTGTCGCGCCGTGTGCTTGTCGCCGAAGATGCGCAATTGCTCCGGCGTCGGCCCGACGAACGCGATTCCGGCATCGGTCACCGTCGACGCGAAATCCGCATTCTCCGAAAGGAATCCGTATCCGGGATGAATGGCGCCCGCACCCGTCGACAGCGCCGCCTCGACAACCAGGTCGGCTCGCAAGTAGGACTCCGCCGCCGGACTGGACCCCAGATGCACCGCGACATCGGCGATTTCGACATGGGCAGCACCGACATCGGCGTCGGAGTACACGGCGACGGTCTTCAGGCCGAGCACACGCGCCGTCCGCATGATCCGGCAGGCGATTTCGCCGCGATTGGCGACCAGAACCGTATCGAATTCCAGTGTCACCGGAAACTCCCTATTCAGTTGCCAAGGACATCGCGGCTATCGCCCGCGTGACCCGATCGAGAACGACATCGAGCGATTCCCCGATGTGCGTGTGCAGCAGTCGATATGCCAGCGGAAGGTCTTGTGCCAGAACGGCATCCAGAATTCCCAGATGCTCGGCGATGGTGGTCTCGATCCGGTTGTTGACCATGAAGTCGTACATCCGCACATGCCGGATCCGCGAATTCACCGCCTTCAGCGAGCGCACCAGCTCGGCATTGCCCGCCGCCGTCAACAGCGTGACGTGGAACTCCTCGTCGCGCACCACGAAACCGGGCTCCTGCTCGGGCGGATCCGCACGCAGGGCCAGCCATGCCTCGCGCTCGGCCGCCAGCAACGCATGATCGTGCACGACCGCCGGATTATCGATGGCGCGCTGAATTCCACCGAGCTCCAAGGTGATTCGCAGCTCGTACAGGTCCCGGATCAACGGAATGCTCGGCCGCACCGGAGTGAAGCCGTATTCCTCCCGCTGCAACAGTCCGTCCGAGCACAGCATGGTCAGCGCCTCCCGGACCGGGGTCCGCGAGATACCGAACCGGGTCGACAGCTTGGGCTCGGTCAGACGCTCGCCGAAGCGGATATCCCCGTTCATCAACTCGGCGCGCAAAGTCGTATAAACAACATCCCGCAGCGGTCGTCCCGCCGCATCCGCCAGTGTGGCCACCCGTGTCGACATGCGTGTATACGCTATGGACCTCGCGTTTCATCGAGATGACCGCACGTTAGCAAGCGGTAAGAGTCTGCTCACCGCCCATATCGGACGACCGGGGACATATCGGAACCATCGCGGGTTCCTTCGGCGTGCCGCCTTCCGGAATTTCGCACCGGCGGTGCACAGTGAGGGGGAGCAGACAGCAACACTTGGCAACGTCGCCGCACCACCGCAGGACACATTGTCCCAGCAGGCTGATGACAGCCGGGCACTTCCGTGCCGGTCGGTGCCGATCGGTCGCGACGCCGGGGTGCACCTACGAGAAGTCTCGGGAGGTATGGATGGATGCGTTCGTGATCGTTGGCTTGCTCGCCCTGGTCTGCGGGCTACTAGCGGTCATCGCCTGCGCGGTGTGGTGGCCGACGCCGGATCGCCGGGCCAACCAGCGAAAACGGTTCCGCCCCCGACCTGTGCGGGCCGGGGGCGGAACCGTTCGTCTCAACCACGAGTCGGGGTGACAGGATTTGAACCTGCGACCTCTTCGTCCCGAACGAAGCGCGCTACCAAGCTGCGCCACACCCCGTGAAGCGAACCTGGAGTAGCTTACAACAGCTCACGTCCAGACGTTAAACCCGCAGGTCAATCAGCCTCCATGGGGGCGAATGCTGGTGAAGATGCGCATCGCGGTGGCCGCGTCGACAGCATTGGGGACGCCGGTGTCGGCCGCGATCACCATGACGAAATTGCCGCTATCGGTGGGGGTGGCGAAGGTATAAACCGAGTATTCGGTTGCGCAGCCCGGATTGACCTTGGTCGCGGTGCCCTTGGTCTCCACGAACATGCCCTGCTGGGAGCCGTCGAGCGAGCGGAGCGGCTGTGCGGCGCCCGGGGTACCGCCCGGTGAGTTGGTGTAGGCGATCTTGGCGGTCCTGGTGCCGAGTTCGGTTGCCGCGGTTGCCGAATCGGTGTCCTTGGAGCCGGTCAAAAAGGCCACGGTGCGGGTCGAGCCGGGGCAGTAGCTCTTCCCGTCGGTGGCCAGCCCCTTGCCGGTGACAGCGTTCGGCGGATCGCCGAAGCCGCCGACCTTGCCGTCGGGGGCGACCGTCCAGTCGGCGGGTACGTCATAGGCGGCCCCGAGGTCCGAGGCCACCACAACCTGGTAACCGGGTACGACGGGGGTCTCGTTATTGGCGGGGGCGTGCTTGGTGGTCGTCGGCTGGGTCGACGTATGTGACGTATGTGAACCCGTGGGGGTGAGTGCGCTCACCATCGACGGAACCGGATTCTGCGCCGCGGTGTCGTCCGAGCCGTGGTTGGCCGTGACTATCGCCGCCGTCGCCCCGCCCGCGACCACGACCGTCGCGATCGCGGCGGCGATCCATGCGGTGCGGCGCCCGCGACTCGGTCGGTTCGCGCTCGATGCGGCGGCCAGGTCCGAGGCGAATCGGTCACCGAAGGACGCATTGGGGCCACCGCCCGGGCCATGCGGAGCTTGCATACCGCCGTGCGGTCCGGATGGCGTTGCGCCGGGCTGGAATTGCGTCGCCGAGCCCGGCTGCCATGCCGCGGCGGGTTGCGGCGCCCACTGCAGGGTCGGATCGAATTGACCAGGGGCACTTGCCGTTTGCTGCTCGGGCTGCCACGGCATGGGCAGGGCCGGTGCGACGCCGCCGTTCCACGGTGTGGCCGTCGGTTCGGGGCCGAACGGTGAGAGTGCGGCCGGATCGAGCTCGACCGGCGCACCGAATGCGCCGAGCCCCCCCGCGTCGGCCCCCGACTGTGTCCCGGACCCGGGCTGTCCCAGCGCAGGGCCGAATTGCTCTGTCCCATAAGGCTGTTGCTGATACGGCGTACCGGTTTCGCGCCGGTCGTCGAAATCACTCACACTGTCCCCTGCCTGATGTCAGTCTCGGCAAAGGACCTTACAGCGTGGCTGGAAACCCCTTATCGATGGTTCCCGACACCATCCTTCTCGGATGTCCGCAGTGCGCACCACCTGGTGTGCACTGCGGTTCCCGTTTCATCCGGGTTGTTTCACCCACACCGCGATGCAGGCCAGAGTCCTGCCGTCCACGGGCAATGATCACCGGGGCTCGCGCTTCGGGCTCCCGGACCTGGGCAGTGCTGCTCTGCGCCCCGGATGAGACAGGCCACCGACAGAGTTCTCGGATGCGTTCTGAGCGGAACTCAGCGGGCGATGGCTTCCGAGGGTGAAACGCCCTGTCCGCTATCGGCACTGGGACGTTTCGGCGGTGCGGCGACCAGGGTCAGCAGCGTCGCCTCGGGGCGGCAGCAGAAGCGGTACGGTGCCCACGGCGAGGTGCCCAGACCCGCGGAGACGTGCAGTTGGGTGTGCGCGCCCCACTTGGACGAACCCTTCACCCGCGAGCGATCGATACCGCAGTTCGTGACCAGCGCACCGTATCCGGGCAGGCACAGTTGGCCGCCGTGCGTATGTCCGGCCATGACCAGGTCGTAGCCGTCCTCGGCAAAACGGTCCAGGACCCGGGGTTCGGGCGAGTGGGTCAGGCCGATGCTCAGCACGGCGAGCGGGTTGGGCGCACCGGCGACGGTGTCGTACCGATCACGCTGCAGATGCGGATCGTCGACGCCCGCGCTCGCGATTCGAATGCCCGCGACCTCGACATCACGGCGGACATGGGTCAGATCGAGCCAGCCGCGCTCGGTGAATGCCGCCCGCAGGTCCTTCCACGGCAGCGGCGCGCCGTACACCCGGCGGTGATCCTTCTTGAAGTATTTCGCCGGATTCTTCGGGACCGGCGCGAAATAGTCATTGCTGCCGAAAACGAAAAGGCCCGGGCGGGAAAGCAATCCGCCGAGGGCCTGAACCACCGCGGGCACCGACTTCTGGTGCGAAAGATTGTCGCCGGTATTGACGACCAGATCCGGCTCCAGCCGATCCAGCTCCCGCAGCCACTGCTGCTTGAGCTTCTGACCAGGCATCATGTGCAGATCGCTGATGTGCAGCACCCGTAGTGACGACGAGCCCGGCTGTAGCACGGGCATCGTGGCCTCGCGCAGTACGAAGGCATTTCGTTCGATCAGCGAGGCGTAGCCGATACCGGCCACCGCGGCCCCGGCGGCTCCCAACGCGGTTCGTCGGATGGCGGAGGTCGAGATTACGGGCATTTGCCCAGCATAGGTGACCCCGGTGCGGAACGCCGAGTGTGTTTCCGCACAAGCGGTCGGCTGGCCGTTTCGAGCGACCCGCAAGCAGTCGCTGTGGGGAGTGTGGTGAATCCGGGTCGAACGCCAAATGTAGTGGGCCGGGAACAGGGAAACGGCTACCGTGTGGCACATGTCGGAACTCAAATCGCAGCTGCGTGCGGATATGACCGCCGCGATGAAAGCCAAGGACACGCTGCGCCTCGCGACCCTCAGGATGCTGCTCGCCGCCATCCAGACCGCGGAGGTCGCGGGCTCGCAGGCGCGTGAGCTCTCCGACGCCGAGGTCATCGCCGTACTGCAGAAAGAGGCGAAGAAGCGCAGCGAGTCGGCCGAGGTCTACGCCCAGGCCGGGCGTGGCGAACTGGCCGCCAACGAACACGCCGAGGCGCGCATCATCGATGAATATCTGCCGACGCAGCTGACCGACGCCGAGGTCGCCGATGTCGCCGACACCGCGATCGCGCAGGTCGCCCAGGAACTCGGCGAGCGCCCGGGCATGCGGCAGATGGGCCAGGTCATGAAGGCCGCCACCGCGATCGCCGCCGGTAAGGCCGACGGCTCGCGCATCTCGGCCGCCGTGAAGTCGCGTCTGTAGCCGTACAGAAGAAAGCCGCCGATCCGGAATCCAGGTCGGCGGCTTTCGTATTTATGAAGCGTTATCGAGGGGCTGGGAATCCCGGAATACTCGGTAATCCCGGAATCCCTGGAATACCCGGAATCGGAAGACCGGGTGCGGGCGCCGGTCCGGGTGCCGGCGCGGGTGCCCGTTCCGTCCCGTCGCTGATATAGATCGTGATCACCGACCCGGGAATCGCCGACCCATTCGGCGCTGTTCCCATCACCGTGCCCTTCGGCGGCGCACCGGTGCCGTTGACCGGCGAGACCTGGAAGCCCGCGGCGACCAGTGCGGCAGTTGCCTGACCTTGGGTCATGCCCGCGACATCGGGGACCTGGGCCTGGTTGGACCCGCGCACGTATTTGTCGTCCAGCGGTGGCAGCGCGGGCGGCGGGAAGTTCCCGATCACCGGCTTGACCGCATTGAACCAGGTGCGAGCGGGTTCATTACCACCGAAGAGATTGCCGTCGCCGCAGCCGCGCAGCGGGAACGAGCAGATCTCACCGGGTGTGGGGCTGTCGCCGTAGACGTAGGCCGCGGCCGCAAGCGAATTGGTGAAGCCGAGGAACGCCGAGGAGCGGTGGCTCTCGGTGGTTCCCGTCTTGGCCGACAGCGGCGCGTTCCAGCCGGTCGCCCGCGCCGCGCCGGCCGCGGTGCCGCTGATGTCGTCCTGACTCATGGCATTGGCCAGCGTGTTCGCCAGTCCGGGATCGACGACCTGTTCACAGGCCTGCTGGGTGAGCGGCACCGTCTTGCCGGAGCGGTCGATCACCTCCTTGATCGGCGATGGCGGGCACCACCGGCCGCCGGACCCCAAGGTGGCAGCCACATTCGACAGCTCCAGCGGGTTGATCGCGACCGGGCCCAGGGTGAACGAGCCGAGGTTCTGTTCCTTGATCATGTCCGCCAGGCTCTGGTTGCCGTGGCCCGAGCTGCCCGCCTCGGTGTAGGAGCGCATGCCGAGGCGCACCGCCATATCGACGGTCGGGGTGACCCCGACGGCCTGAATCAGCTTGACGAACGCGGTATTCGGCGAGGTGGCCAGTGCTTCGGTCACCGACATCGGCGACTTGTAGTTACCCGCGTTCTGCACGCAGTAGGTGGCGGGCGGGCAGCCACGCGCACCACCGTTACCCATGCCCTTCGCCTCGAACCGGCCCGGCACATCGAGCTGGGCGTTGATACCGAGGCCCTTCTCCATGGCCGCGGCCGTGGTGAAGAGCTTGAAAATCGAGCCCGCGCCGTCACCCACCATCGAATACGGCTGCGGCTGCACCGTCTCGTTGGCATCGCGGTTCAGGCCGTAGGTGCGACTGCTGGCCATGGCCAGCAGCGGATGCGAATCCTGTCCCGGCCCGACCACCGACATCACCTGGGCGATGTCGTCGAGATTCGGGTTCGCGGCTTCGGTGACCGAGCGTTTCACCGAATCCTGCAGAGCCGGATCGAGCGTGGTCTTGATCGTGTAGCCGCCGGTATTGATCTGTTCGCGGCTGATACCGGCATTGGCCAGGTATTGCAGCGCGTAGTCGCAGAAGAAGCCGCGATCGTTGGCGGCGATGCAGCCGCGCGGCAGGCCCTTGGGCTCGGGGAGCACGCCGAGCGGTTCGGACTTGGCCTTGCGGAATTCGTCGGCACGGCTGGGGATGTTCTGGATCAGCGTGTCCAACACGGTATTGCGCCGCTGCAGCACACCCTCGGCATTGGTGTAGGGATTCAGCTTCGAGCTGGACTGCACCATGCCCGCGAGCATCGCCGACTGCGGCACATTCAGATTCGCGGCGTCGACGCCGAAGTACGTCTGCGCCGCGTCCTGGATGCCGTAGGAGGAGTTACCGAAAGGGACGAGATTCAGGTACCGGGTGAGGATCTCGTCCTTGGTCAGCTCTCGGTCCAGCGTGAGCGCCATCCGGATCTCGCGCAGTTTGCGTGCGGGCGTGGTCTCGATGGCGGCCCGGCGCTCGGCGTCGGTCTTGGCGACGACGAGTAGCTGGAAGTTCTTCACATACTGCTGATCGAGAGTGGACGCACCCTGCTGCACCTCGCCGCTGCTCGTATTGGTGACGAACGCGCGCATGGTCCCGGTCCAGTCCACACCCGCGTGCTCGGCGAAGCGCCGATCCTCGATGGAGACGATCGCCAACTTCATATCGTTGGAGATCTTGTCGCTGGGGACTTCGAAGCGGCGCTGCTCGTACAACCAGGCGATGGGCGTTCCATTCGCATCGACCATGGTCGAGACGGCGGGGACAGTGCCCTCCACCAGCTCTGCGGACACATTGTCGACGGCGTCGGCGGCGCGGTTGGAGACAAACCCGAAACCGCCTGCGAGAGGGAACAACAACCCGGCGACGAGCACGGCGGCCAGCGCGCAGCTGCCGGCCAGCCTCGCGAGCGTATGTGTGATCGGCACGGACCCAGACTACGGGGTGCCGATTCGGTGCTCTCGGGTGTGTTTGCGAGTGGCTCGGATCCTGGAGTTCGCATGCCGGATTGGGCGTGTCGCGGGATGGATTCCGGCGTGTCGCGGAGGGGCGGGCCGCAGGTCGAGTCGACCGCCCGGTTCTGGATCACGGTTGCAGGGACGGACGTACCAAAAAGTCTCGGGACGGTCTTGCGCAGAAGCCATACCTTTACCTAGATTGAGAACCCAGTGTGATAGAGCTAACACTCAAAGTGGAATGTGGTGCAGTTCGCAGCGGGGTTTGGGTTGCTGCGACACTGACACGCGATTCTGGAGCGCCGTTGACCCGGTGTTCGGACTGCAAAGGGGCACACCAAATGCACATGACAACCCCCATCGCTCGATTGGACGTAGAGCAGGCCGAAGCAAGGATCGCCTGGGTAGCCCAGGCCCGATGCAAGGAAGTAGACCCTGATCAACTGTTCGTCCGCGGCGCGGCGCAGCGCAAGGCGGCGACGATCTGCAGGCACTGCCCAGTGCTGATGCAGTGTGGGGCCGATGCACTCGACAATCGAGTCGAGTTCGGCGTGTGGGGTGGAATGACCGAACGGCAGCGTCGTGCGCTGCTCAAGCAGCACCCGGAGGTGACGTCCTGGGCGGACTTCTTCCAAGCCCAGCGTCAACATCAAATTGCAATCTAACCCTGGTATTGAAGCCGAGCCCGCGATTGCGGGCTCGGCTTCGTTAATGGGTCTATATCAAACCGACATCAGAATGACACAGTCGCTCAATCGATTTCGCCGCCGACAAGGCCTCAGGCGGTCACCTCGACCGGGTGCGCATCGGTGAGTTGCGCCGCGACGGCACGCAGTGCCGCCAGATCGGAGACCTCGAAGGGCAGGGCGGTCACCGAGGCGATCGGCACCCGCGGATGCGCGCCGGTGAACCGGTGCAGCAGATGCTGCTCGCGCTTGGCGGTAGCGACCCGCTGGGCGTGGATGCGCAGCACCGCGGCGGTCAGCGGATCGGTTTCGGTGAGCTGATCGGCGGCGGTCAGCGCATGATCGGCGGACAGTGAACTGAGTATCGGGTGGGTCCGGTTCAAGATCAGTCCGGCCAGCGGCATGCGTTCGGTCGAGAGGCGGTCGACGAAGAAGGACGCCTCGCGCAGCGCATCCGGTTCGGCGGCCGCGACCACCAGGAAGTGCGTGCCCGGCTTGGACAGCATCGCGTAGGTGCGATCCGCGCGATCCTGGAAACCACCGAACAGCGACTCCAGCGACTGGAGGAAATTCGACGCGTCCTTGAGCATCTGCCCGCCGACAATGGTCGAAACACCGCGCACGGCCAGGCTCATCGCACCGGTCACCAATCGGGTGACACCGCGACCGGGAGCCATGATGACCCGGATCATCCTGCCGTTCAAGAAGTTTCCGAGCCGCTGCGGCGCATCGAGGAAATCGAGCGCATTGCGGGACGGGGGAGTGTCGACCACGATCAGGTCCCACTCCTTGCGCCCGGCCAACTGACCGAGCTTCTCCATCGCCATGTACTCCTGCGTACCGCCGAAGGAGGAGGCGACCGTCTGATAGAAGGGATTGGCGAAAATCTGCTCCGCCTTCTCCGGACTGGTGTGCTCGAGCACCATATCGTCGAAGGTGCGCCGCATATTGAGCATCATCGCGTGCAATTCGCCCTTGGCGTCCGGGCCGAGCGCCACCCGCTGCGGGGCGTTGTCCAGATCGGCGACGCCGAGTGACTGGGCCAGCCGACGTGCCGGGTCGATGGTGAGTACCACGACCTTGCGACCCTGCTCGGCCGCGCGCAATCCGATCGCCGCCGCGGTGGTCGTCTTGCCGACGCCGCCGGAGCCGCAGCAGACCACCACCCGCGCGGTGGGATCGGCGATAATGCTCGAAACATCTAGTGGCGTGGCCACATTCGGACTACTCATCGGACCCCCTGCTTGCTCAGATGTTCGGCAAGTTCATAGATGCCACCGAGATCCATGCCGTCGGCGAGCGCGGGCAGATACATCCGCGATACATCCACCTTCGCGAGTTCGGCGGCGCTTTCGTCCTGTGCCCGCAAAGTGGCCGAATGCTCGACGGTTTCGGTGATCAGGCCCTGGAAGTCCTGGTCCGACAGGGAAATTCCGGTCTCGGTGAGTCCGGCGCGAATGGCATCGCGGTCGATATCGCCCTGTGCGGCTTTATTGCGCACGTCGGCCGGGAGTTGGCCCTTGGTCGCCCGGTTCACGATGACGGTGCCGATCCGCAGGTCATTGGCGGTGAGTTCGGCGACGGCGTCGGCGGTTTCCTGCACCGGCAGCGCCTCGAGCAGGGTGACCAGGTGGATCATCGTCTGATCGGAGTGCAGCAGCCTCGAGACGCCCTCGGCCTGCGAGGCGATCGGCCCGCCCTTGGCCACCTCGACCATGGCCTGGGTGACATCGAGGAAGCTGGCGATCCGTCCGGTCGGCGGTGCGTCGACGACGATTTCGTCGAATACGGGCTTGCCCTGCTTATCCACCCGGACCGCGCATTCCTTGATCTTGCCGGTCAGGATGACATCGCGCAGACCGGGTGCGATCGTGGTGACGAATTCGATGGCGCCGACCCGGCGCATCGCCCGCCCGGCGAAGCCCAAGTTGTAGAACATGTCGAGGTATTCGAGGAAGGCGTGCTCGATATCAAGAGCGAGCGCGACTACTTCACCGCCGCCGTCCGCGGTGGCGATCCTGGTTTCGGTGGGCGGCAGTGGCGGCAGATCGAACAACTGGGCAATGGACTGTCTGCTCTCCACCTCGACCAACAGCACTCGCCGTCCGCCCGCGGCCAGGGCGAGTGCCAGTGCGGCGGCGACCGTCGACTTACCGGTTCCCCCTTTGCCGGAGACATAGTGCAAGCGGGCCTTATCCGCGCGCTCCGGCCAACCCGTTTCCGGCCCTGGCTCCGCCGAAATAGGCACTGCTGTTGGTACTCCCACGATCGCGAGCCTATAACCCGTTCTGACGTCGCGTCCCAGCGATATGGTCAGCGCCTCATTTTCCGGAGCAGTCGTCCCAGACAGTGGGACTTCGAGGCCATAGGGGAGATGGCCCGCTCTATCGACACCGCATGGAGCGAGTCTTGTGGGCGAGGAGTTCGTGGCCCGTCTCGCGTTCACGCCGAAGGCGCCGCATTCAACGACGCAGCATTTGGGGGCCGATCAGAGACGGTTCAGGCGCTGGTCACCCCGTACGGAGCGAGTCTTACGAGCGAGGAGTTCGCGGGCCGTCTCGCGGCCGAGTCGTCGAAGCGCATGCGACGAAGTCGCGAGTCTCGACGACTCGGCCGCGCGACACCCGGGGGCCGCGAACACGCAGCGCCGAAGGCGCTGCCAAAATTTCCGCATGAGTGATTCGAAGGTGTGGGAGTACGCCACCGTTCCGTTGCTGACGCATGCGACCAAGCAGATCCTCGACCAGTGGGGCGCCGACGGTTGGGAGCTGGTGACCGTGCTGCCCGGCCCGACCGGTGAACAGCACGTCGCCTACCTCAAGCGCCCCAAGTAACCGAAGGGACCTGCTCTTATGACCCAGTGGGAGAAGAACCTCGCCCAGCTCGGCCTGACCCTGCCGCCGGTCGTGGCACCGGTCGCCGCCTACATTCCGGCGATCCGCACCGGATCGCTGGTCTACACCTCCGGTCAGCTGCCGTTCGTGGACGGCCAGCTGTCGGCGACCGGCAAGGTCGGCGCGGAGGTCTCGCTCGAACAGGCCAAGGAGGCGGCCAAGTTCTGCGCGCTGAACGCGATTGCCGCGGTGCACGATCTGGTCGGGCTCGACGCGGTGGTGCGCATTGTGAAGGTCGTCGGATTCGTCGCCTCCGCACCGGGATTCACCGATCAGCCGCAGGTCGTCAATGGCGCCTCGGAATTGCTCGGCGCGGTCTTCGGTGATGCGGGCGTGCACGCGCGCTCCGCGGTCGGCGTCGCCGAACTGCCCCGCAACACCCCCGTCGAAGTCGAACTGATCGCCGAAGTGCGCTAGACAGGATCGATGACGCTCACCCATCCCGCATACGGCCGGCTGCGGCAGGTCACGCCGACCGCGGCCGTCGTGCTCGCGGACAATCCCGGCCAGATGACGCTGGAGGGGACCAATACCTGGCTGCTGCGCGCGCCGGGACAATCGGAATACGTCCTCGTCGATCCGGGACCGAAGGATAAGGCGCACAGCGAGACACTCGCCCGCCTCACCGACGGCAATATCGCGCTCACCCTGATCACGCACCGGCATCACGATCACACCGGCGGTATCGACCGGCTGGTCGAGCTGGCGGGTACGCCGGTGCGGGCCAGGACCGCCGAATTCCTGCGCGGTTCGGATGCGCCGCTGGTCGACGGCGAGGTGATCGAGGCCGCCGGACTGCGGATCACCGTCCTCGATACCCCCGGCCACACCAAAGATTCGGTGAGTTTCGTACTCGACGACGCGGTGTTGACCGGTGACACCATCCTCGGCTTCGGCACCACCGTGCTCGATTCCACCGACGGCACCCTCGCCGATTACCTGGCATCGCTGGACAAGCTGGTCGAGGCGGGTGCGGGACGCGCGCTGCTACCCGCACACGGTCCGGATCATCCCGACCTGGAACCGATCGCGCGGTACTACATCGCGCATCGGCAGGAGCGGCTCGATCAGGTGCGCGCGGCACTGCGCGTGCTCGGACCGAACGCGGGTGCGATGTCGGTTGTGCGCAAGGTCTATGCCGATGTCGACAAGCGGCTCTGGCCGGCGGCGCGCAGTTCGGTGCAAGCGCAGTTGGAATACCTGCGCACCGAGCAGAACTAGAAACACCGAAGCACGCTGAGTTCATTTGGTAGCTGAACTCAGCGTGCTTTTGCGTTCAGATGCCGCGGCGGTCACCTGCCGCGGCGCGTCTTCGTAGCGGCCGGGTGTCCGGTCGCCGGTTGGATTCGAGCGTCAGCGTGCGCGGCGGGCCAGGCGCTCGGAGTCGGAGATCAGCACGCTCTTGCCCTCCAGCCGTAGCCAGCCGCGGTGCGCGAAGTCGGCAAGAGCCTTGTTCACGGTCTCGCGGGAGGCGCCGACCAGCTGCGCGATCTCTTCCTGGGTGAGGTCGTGGGTGACCCGCAGCGCACCGGCCTCCTGGGTGCCGAACCGCTGCGCGAGCTGCAGCAACGCCTTGGCGACCCGGCCGGGGACGTCGGTGAAGATCAGGTCGGCCAGATTGTTGTTGGTGCGGCGCAAACGACGGGCGAGAACGCGCAGCAGTTGCTCGGCGATCTCGGGCCGCTGGTCGATCCAGGACTTGAGTGCGTCACGGTCCATGGTGACCGCACGGACCTCGGTCACGGTGGTAGCGGTCGAGGTGCGCGGACCCGGGTCGAAGATCGACAGCTCACCGAACATGTCCGACGGACCCATGATGGTCAGCAGGTTTTCTCTGCCGTCCGGGGAACGCCGTCCGATCTTCACTTTTCCGGAGGTGATGATGTACAACCGGTCGCCGGGCTCGCCCTCGTTGAAGATGACATGACCGCGCGGAAAATCCACGGGCTGCAGTTGTTTGGCGAGAGCCGCCACCGCGGTGGGCTCTACGCCTTGGAAGATGCCTGCTCTGGCGAGGGCCTCGTCCACGAATGTGCTCCTTATGGGAAATGGCTCTGTCCTGGACCGAAGCGATTCGGCCAACAGCGCAGTCTACGCGGCATTACAGCAGCGTAGTGACAGACACCACGTAACGAGTCGATTGCGCGGCGTGCCAGGTACCGGTTTGGTAGGGGATTCAGCTGGCGCGTGCGACGTCCAGCTCTTCGCCACGGGACCGACGCCTGCGCATCCGTGCCACCGCGGCGGGCAGTCCGAGCTTCGTCAGCTCCTTCACTTCGGCGTTACTTGCCTTGTCCAGGTACTGCTGAACCTCTTCGTCGGGTTCGAGAAGTTTGCGGAGCCGATTCTCGACCCGCTCCATGCCCAGTGCAAACAGCATCAGCACCACTGGGAAGAGCACCACAGCGAGTCCTTGCATGACGAGCAGTAAACACGGTCTAGGTCTCAGATGGAACACGGCAAGAGATCTAGGAGGGCACCGTTGTGGAGTGGTTCCGTATGGTGGACGCGTGCGTGTCTCCCCCTCCACTGCTGCCGTGAGCGGGCCTGCGCCTGCCGTCGAGGCGACCGATGCGCAACCCGCCGCGGTCCCCGCGCCGAAGCGCAAATCCCGAGCGCGACAAGCGGAAACCCAGCTCGGCCTGACCCGAAGGGCCCGCCGGATGAACCGCACTCTCGCGGTGGCTTTTCCGGACGCGCACTGTGAGCTGGATTTCACTACACCGCTCGAATTGGCGGTTGCGACAATACTTTCCGCGCAGTGCACCGATGAGCGGGTGAATCTGACCACACCCGCGCTCTTCGCGAAGTATCGGGATGCCCGTGCATATGCGGAGGCAAACCGCGCCGAGCTGGAGGAATACATCCGGCCGACCGGCTTCTTCCGCAACAAGACCAGTTCGCTGATCGGGCTCGGGCAGGCGCTGGTCGAACGCTTCGATGGTGAATTGCCTCACACCCTCGACGAACTGGTGCAGTTGCCGGGCATCGGCCGCAAGACTGCCAACGTCATCCTCGGCAACGCCTTCGGGGTGCCCGGCATTACGGTCGACACCCATTTCGGCCGACTGGTGCGCCGCTGGGCGTGGACCACCGAGGACGATCCGGTGAAGGTCGAACACGCCATCGGCGCGATCATCGAACGCAAGGAATGGACGATGCTGTCCCATCGCGTGATTTTCCACGGGCGCCGGGTCTGTCATTCCCGCAAGCCCGCATGCGGTGTCTGCATTCTGGCCAAGGACTGCCCGTCGTTCGGGGCCGGGCCGACCGATCCGGAAATCGCGGCCAAGCTGGTGAAGGGTCCGGAGGCGGAGCATCTGCTCGAGCTGGTGGGCCGGTGACACGAATACCTGTCGCGGCGCGCTTGGCGCTGGCAGGGTTGATCACCGTGGTGGCCTTGGCGGTCGCGCTGTGGCCCCGCGCTGACGACGACACCGCGACGAGCGGCGACAACTCGGCGAATTCCCTTGCGAGCGCGTCGGTCGAGGGACGCACCGCCGCCGCGCTCGCGAATTGCCCGACGCCCGCGGCGAATGCGGTGGGACGCGGGCCGCTTGCCGGACTCGCCCTGACCTGTCTGTCCGACGGCAAACCGGTCGACCTGGCGGCCGCACTCGCGGGCAAACCGGCACTGCTGAACCTGTGGGCGTACTGGTGTGGACCGTGCGCCAAAGAGTTGCCAGATGTGCAGGAGTACGCGCGACGGGCCGGAAACGCGATTACCGTGCTGACCGTGCACAGCGATCCGGATGAGGCGAGGGCGCTCGCGCTGCTGACCGACCTGAGGGTGACGTTGCCCGGCGTCCTCGACCAGCGCGCCAAGGTGCGAACCGCGGTCGGTGCACCCGCGGTGCTGCCGGTATCGGTGCTGTTGCGTGCCGATGGTTCGGTCGCCGAGGTGGTGGTGCGGGCATTCAACGGCGTCGACGATATCGCCGATACGGTCGCGAATAATCTGGGAGTTGCGGCATGACCGAGATCCCCATGCCGGACAGCATCCCGAAATGGCTGCGCCGAGCGGCGGACCCGAATACCGATTCCACCGACACGCTGTCCTTGGCGCGGGCGGTTCGGCGGGCCATGACGATCAGCACGACACCGCGGCAGGCGGCAGTGCTCGTGCTGTTCAGTGGTTCGCCCGAAGCCGATCCCGAGGCGCCGGGCGGGCTGCCCGCCGATGCGGATGTGCTGCTCACCCAGCGCGCTTCCACCATGCGCCAGCACCGCGGTCAGGTCGCCTTTCCCGGCGGCGCGGTTGATCCGGGCGACTCCGGTCCGATCGATACCGCTCTGCGCGAGGCCTGTGAGGAGACCGGGCTGGCGCGTGCGGGCGTCGAACCCTTTGCGGTATTGCCGAAGCTGTTCGTGCCCCCGTCCCGATTCGACGTGACTCCGGTGGTGGCCTACTGGCACACACCGAGGGCGGTCCACGTGGTCAACCACACCGAGACCGAACGCGTCGTGCGGGTGCCGCTCGCCGACCTGCTGGATCCGGCGAATCGCTTCATGGTGCGCGGCAGCCTCGGCTATCAGAGTCCGGCATTCCAGGTGGACGGAATGCTGGTGTGGGGACTGACCGGCGGCATTCTGGCGGGCATCTGCAAGAGCGCCGGGTGGGAACGGGACTGGGACCACAGCGATGTTCGCGATCTAGAGTCCGCGCTGGCGGCCGTAGGGATGACGTTATGAGTTCATCGGCTTGGCTCGATATCGCGGTGGTGCTGCTCGCGCTGCTGGCCGCCTCCTCCGGTTGGCGGCAGGGCGCGGTGGCCTCCGCGCTGGCCTTTCTGGGCGTCGTACTCGGCGCGGTCGCGGGCATTCTCATCGCGCCGCACATCCTGATCCATGTCAACGAGGGCAGACCGCGGGTGCTCACCGGCGTGCTGTTGATCGTGCTGCTGGTCATCGTCGGTGAGGTCGCGGGCATGGTGCTCGGCCGGGCCGCACGCGGCGGTATGCGACATCCGTTCACCCGCAGTGTGGACAGCGTCGTCGGCGCGGTGCTGCAGGCGGTCGCGGTGCTGGTCACCGCATGGCTGCTGGCCTTGCCGCTGGCCACCTCGTCCCAGCCCGCAATCGCCGCGGCCATCAACGGTTCGAAGGTGCTCGCCGACGTCAACGATGTCTCCCCGAGTTGGCTGCGGCGGCTGCCGAACGAATTCTCCAAGCTGCTCAACACTTCCGGGCTGCCGGATGTCATCGGACCGTTCGGTCGCGCGCCGATCGCGGCGGTCGAACCGCCGGACCCCAGCGTGCTCGCCAGCCCGGTCGCGGCCTCGCTGCAGCAGAGTGTGCTGCGCATCCGCGGCGTGGCGCCGAGCTGCCAGCGGGCGCTGGAGGGTTCGGGCTTCGTGATCGCGCCCGAACGCGTGATGACCAATGCGCACGTGGTCGCGGGTACGACGAGCGTCAGCGTGGATACCGCGCGCGGCCCGCTCGAGGCGACGGTGGTGCTGTTCGATCCGTCCAAGGATGTCGCGGTGCTCGCGGTGCCCGGCCTCGCCGCGCCGATCGTCCCGCAGGCGCCCTCGGCCGCGCACTCCGGCGACAGTGCCATCGTGCTCGGCTACCCGGGCGGCGGACCGTACACGGCCAGCGCGGCTCGGGTGCGCGAGACGCTGGATCTGACCGGGCCGACCATCTACCGCAACGGCACGGTCGAGCGTGAGGTCTACACCGTCCGCGGTTTGGTGCGGGCCGGTAATTCCGGTGGGCCGCTGGTGGATACCGAGGGGCAGGTGCTCGGCGTGGTCTTCGGTGCCGCTGTCACCGACGATGACACCGGTTATGTGCTGACGCTGAACGAGGTGCGTGCGCAATTGGAGGCCGCGCCCGGGTCGAATTCGCCGATCCAGACCGGAGCCTGCGTACTGAGCTGAGACCGGCTGGGGCGACCGGCTATGCGAGCCGGTCGCCCCGATCGGACCCGATTCGGCCACAGTGCCGAGGTTCCCGACACTTACCCGAGCAGCTTGGCCAACTCCATCGTGACGGCTTCCGGGTTCTCTTGGTGCGCAAAGTGACCTGCGCCGGGAATTACGACCTGTCGCCGCTGCGGTGACAACCGGCGGCCGCGCTGGAAGGTCGCGGGCAGGATGTAGCCGTCGAGTTCGCCGCGCATGGCCAGCACCGGAATGCGGATCGGCACCCGCATGGTGGCCATGAACCGCCGACCATCCGGACGCCACTGACTGCGGAAGGCCCAGCGCTGATACTCCAGCGCACAATGCGCCGCGCCCGGAATCTGGATGGCCGAGCGCATCCGATCGGCCGTCTCGATGAATTCGGCGGTGCCCGACCAGGTTCGGCTCACCCGCTGGCGCAGCAGCCGCTCGACCTCGAAGCCGTTGCCGGTGGTCAGCAGATGTTCGCCGTAGCGCGGCAGCTGATAGCGCAGGAAATTCGGCAGCCAGGTGCGCCGCTGACGGCGATCCCGCAGTACCGCGCTCTTGAGCGCGGCCGGATGCGGGGAACTCACCAGTGCGATCGAGCGCACCAGTCGTGGATGAAGCACCGCGGTCGTCCAGCACACTAGGCCGCCGTCGGCATGTCCGACCAGCGTGGCCTCGGAATAGCCCATGGCACGGATGAGGCCGGCGATATCACCGGCCAGCGTCCAACCGTCATAGCCGCGCGGCGGTTTATCGCTGTCGCCGTAGCCGCGCAGATCCACCGCGACCGCGCGGTAGCCGAGTTCCGCGAGTCCGGTCAACTGATGCCGCCAGGACCACCAGAGGTCGGCGAATCCGTGCAGCAGCACGACCAGCGGTGCGTCCGGGCGGTCCGGCTCGGCCTCGACGACATGGAAGCGAATGCCGTTTGCGTGCACGTCCCGATGCGTCCACGGACCGTCGTAACGGACGCTGGACGGATCGGGAAACGAGTTCGACGACACGCCGACCGAGCCTAGTAGGGGTCCGGCCAACCGCCTAGTCGACGCTGCCGTGCCGCTCCGGCCGCTACCCGAGCGACTTCGGTTGCGTCGGCTCCGCGAGCGCGAGGGGCTGCTCGTGCGAGCCGAATCCGCTCGGCAGCACCGTGCGCGCCTGCTTGAGCGAATCGATCGTCTTCTCCGGCGCCCGCAGCTTCTTGACCCGCAGATAGCCGAGCAGGGCGAGCACCGCCGTCGCGACGATCATCAGCAGGAACACGATCAGGAACGCCGCCCAGCGCGCCAGCCAGACATCGAGCAGCTCGCCGAGGAAGAAGAAAAAGAAGAAGGTGCTGAACAGCAGCACGGTCAACGCGAGGATGAAGTAGACGCTGCCCTGCAGCCCCTTCTTGATCTCCCCGGTCACCTCGGCCTTGGCCAGCTCGACCTCGGCCCGCACCAGCGTCGACATCTGCTCGGTGGCATCGCGGACCAGGGCGCCGAAGCTCGCTGACCCGGCCGGGTTGGCGTCCGAGAGGGGAATCGAGGTCACAGTGCGGTCGCGACGCGACTCATCCCCGTTACCACCGTTTGCGAAACTCACTTGGTCGACCCTTCTCCCTGTCCCGGCACTGCTTCCGCCTCAGTCTCTCGTTCTATCGCACGCGCGTCCCGCCGCGCCTGGTGGACACGCCCACGCCGCAACAGTAGCGCCGAACCCGCGAGCGACGCCGTCATTGACGTCACCAACACCGCTGCCTTCGCCAATTCGACGGCCGAGCCGTCACCGACGTCGGCCAGCGCGAGTTCTGCCACCAGAAGGCTAACGGTGAAGCCGATCGCGCCGAGCACCGAGAGGGCGAACATGTCCCGGTAGCCGAGGCTGACCGGACGCTTCGCAAGGCCCAATCGAATTGCCACCCAGCTGATTCCGAAGATACCGACAGTCTTGCCGAGCAGTAGTCCGAGAATTATGGCCATCGGCAGCCTGTCACCGAACAGGTGCTGGAAAACCTTGCCGTCCAAAGGAACTCCGGAGGCGAACAAGGCGAACAGCGGCACACAGAGTCCGGCCGAGATCGGCTGGATCATATGCTCGAGCCGCGTTGCCGGGGCTTCGGCCTCGCCCGGATCCTTGCGCACCCTGGTGAGCAGGCCGAGCGCGACACCGGCCAGTGTCGGATGGATGCCCGCCTGGTGCAGCGCGTACCAGGAGACCAGCGCCAGTGGCACATACAGCAGCGGTGTGGATATCCGCCTGTGCTGGGCCAGCGCCCACATCGCGAAGCAGGCCGCCGCGCCAAGCAGCCACAGCGCCGACAGTGTCGTGGTGAACAGCACCGCGATCAGGATGATGGCGAGCAGATCGTCGACCACCGCGAGGCTCAGCAGGAAGACGCGCGCGCTGGCCGGAATCCGGGATCCGGTCATGGCCAGCACAGCCAGCGCGAACGCGATATCGGTCGCCACCGGAATCGCCCAGCCTCGGTCCATCCCGTCGACGCCGAATCCGACCGCGAATGCGATCAGCGCCGGGGTGACCACGCCGCCGACCGCCGCGATGATCGGCAGCACGGCCCGCTTGGGATCGGCGAGTTCGCCGACCACCAGCTCGCGTTTGAGCTCCAATCCGGCGACGAAGAAGAAGATGGCCAGCAGACCGTCCTTGGTCCAGTCCGCGACGGTGAGATCCAGATGCAGTGCCTTGATCGGCAGGACGTACTCGGTGACGGTGAAGTAGCTCTGGCCCCACGGCGAGTTCACCCACAGCAACGCGACAGCAGCCGCGATCAGAAGTATTGCGCCACCAACGGTTTCGGTGCGTAGATAGCGCGTCAGCTCCGAGCGAACTTGGGTGATCACGGGAAACCTTCCGCCAGGGTGGACTCCGACTGCGAACGCGCAATCCCACCGATCCGGCTATCAGGTACGCGACCGCATGCCGACCAGGCTTCCCGGCACACCTTACGCAATTCTAACGGGTACGGCCGGTGACGCATTCCGTCACCGGCCGTACGCGATGTGCCGACTCAGGCGCGGCTGGCCCGGATCGCCTCGAAAACGTTCGGATCGACCAGCGTCGAGGTGTCGCCCAATTCGCGGCCCTCCGCGACATCGCGCAGCAGTCGCCGCATGATCTTGCCGCTGCGGGTCTTGGGCAGTTCGGGCACCACGTGGATCTCGCGTGGCCGGGCGATCGGGCTGATCTCCCGCGACACCTCCGCCTTCAGTTCGCCGATCAGCGCGTCGCCGGTGTCCTTGGCCTCGGCCGTCAGGATCACAAAGGCGACGATGCCCTGTCCGGTGGTCGCATCGCTGGCGCCCACCACCGCAGCCTCGGCGACGCCGGAGTGACCGACCAGCGCGGATTCGACCTCGGCGGTGGAGATTCGGTGACCCGACACATTCATCACATCATCGACCCGGCCGAGCACCCACAGATCGCCGTCGGCATCGAGTTTGGCGCCGTCACCGGCGAAGTACCAGCCCTGTTCCGCGTAGCGCTCCCAATAGGTGGACCGGTAGCGATCCATATCGCCCCAGATGCCGCGCAGCATCGACGGCCACGGCTGATCGAGCACCAGATAGCCGTTGGCCTCGGTCGCACCGAGCTCGACCGCCTTGCCCTCTTCGTCGACGACCATCGCCGAGATTCCGGGCAGCGGCGTCATCGCGGCACCGGGCTTGGCGGCGGTGACGCCCGGCAGCGGGGAGATCATGATCGACCCCGTCTCGGTCTGCCACCAGGTGTCCACGATGGGCGCGGTGTTCGCGCCGATCACCTCGCGGTACCAGCGCCAGGCCTCCGGATTGATCGGTTCGCCGACACTGCCGAGCACCCGGATGCTGGACAGATCATGTGCGGCCGGAATCTCCCTACCCCACTTCATGAATGTGCGGACCAGCGTCGGTGCCGTGTAATAGATTGTGACGCCGTACTTTTCGACGATATTCCAGTGCCGGTGCTCATCCGGGAAGTTCGGCGTGCCCTCGTAGACGACCTGGGTGGTCCGGTTCGACAGTGGTCCGTAGACGATATAGGTGTGCCCGGTGACCCAGCCGATATCGGCGGTGCACCAGTAGATGTCGCGTCCGGCCTTGTGGTCGAAGACATTGTGGTGGGTGTAGGACGCCTGGGTGAGATATCCGCCGCTCGTGTGCAGGATGCCCTTGGGCTTACCGGTGGTGCCGGAGGTGTAGAGGATGAACAGCGGGTGCTCGGCATCGAAGGCCTGCGCCTGATGTTCGGGGGAGGCCTGCGCGACGGTCTCGTGCCACCACAGGTCGCGGCCCTCGGTCCACGGCACTTCGATATCGGTGCGCCGCACCACCAGTACATGCTCGACGCTGTGTCCATTTTCGCCCGAGCGGGGGCCCTCCGTGGTTACGCGGGCTGCCTCCTCCGGGCCCTGACCGCTCGGGCGGGGCGGCACATCGCCATTGGCGTAGAGCGCCTCGTCGACGGCCTCCTTCAGCGGTGCGGCCTTACCACGCCGCCACTGACCGTCGGTGGTGATGATCAGCCGGGCGCTCGCGTCGTCGACGCGCTGGCGCAGCGCGGTGGGGGAGAAGCCCGCGAATACCACCGAATGGGTCAGTCCGAGTCGGGCGCAAGCCAGCATCGACACGATCGCCTCGGGAACCATCGGCATATAGATGGCGACTCGATCGCCCGCCTCGAGCCCGAGCTCGGTCAGATAGTTTGCGGCGCGGGAGACTTCGGCGAGGAGTTCGGCGTAGGTGATGTCGCGGGAGTCGCCCGGTTCGCCCTCCCAGTGGATGGCGACCTGATCGCCGTGCCCGTCGAGCACGTGGCGGTCCACGCAGTTGTAGGCGACATTGAGCTTGCCGTCGACGAACCACTTCGCGACGGGCGCGTCACTCCAGTCCAGCACCTGTGTCCACGGCTGCTCCCAGTGCAGCCGGTCGGCCTGCCCGGCCCAGAACGCGTCGCGATCCGCCGTTGCCCGCTGGTACAACGACGCGTCGGCATTCGCCGCCGCGGCGAATTCCGCGGTCGGCGGGTACGAGTCCCGGTGGTCGGTGGTTTCGGTCATCTCGTCTCTTCCTCACGTAGCCCCGTGGTGCTGGCAGTCGCAGTCGATTTCGACAGTAGCCAACTGTGATCCAGCCCGCGCCTGCTGTGTCCAATGGGTTTCCATCGCGTCACCGCGGCGGGTATCCTGCGCGATCCGCTGACAAACCGAGCCTTCGGTAGCTATCGTCATAGGCCAACCAGCTCCGGATACCGGAAGCCCCAACGGAGGCATACTTCCGGCGGATGGCTGTCTTCTCCTTAATGTTTAGCGCGTTTCGACGATGTTGCCGGATTGGTAACAAGTGGAACGAACCTCTGTCAATCCGGTGACAAGGCTGCTTCGAATAGCTAACGTCCCAGGCATTCCAAGGCGGATCGAGTCGAGGCGCGCTGGGCGGATGCTCATGCGTCGTCGCGGATCCCCTTCGCCTGTCTCGAAATCGGGAGAACGCGTTGAGATTCAACAGAGCTACAGCGTTGACCGCGGCAGTCCTGCTGGCCACAAGCCTGGGACTGTCCGCATGTTCGTCGAGCGATAGTGCCGACGCCGACATCGTCACCACGAACGGTGGTGAACCGCAGAATCCGTTGGTGCCGACCAATACCAACGAGAATATGGGCGGCCGCGTCGTCGACCGGCTGTTCGCGGGTCTGAAGTACTACGACGGCAAGGGTGTCGCGCACGACGAGATGGCCGAGTCCATCAAGACGAACGACCGCAAGACCTACACGATCACCATCAAGCCGGACTGGAAGTTCACCGACGGCAGCACGGTGACCGCGAAGTCGTTCGTCGACGCCTGGAACTACGGCGCCCTCGGCACCAATGGTCAGCTGCAGAGTTACGCGTTCACCCCGATCGTCGGATTCGACGAGGTGTCGGCGGAAAAGCCCACGGCACAAACGATGTCGGGGCTGAAGGTGGTCGACGACCGAACCTTCACCGTCGCGCTGAAGTCGCCGTCCATCGACTTCGAGACCGAACTCGGCTACGCGCCGTTCTATCCGCTGCCCGATGCCGCGTTCAAGGATATGAAGGCCTTCGGTGAGAACCCGATCGGCAACGGCCCGTACAAGTTCCAGACCTGGGAGCACAACGTCAAGATCGACTTGGTGCCCAACCCGGACTACAAGGGCGGCCGTGCGCCCAAGAACAAGGGTCTGCGCTTCGTCATGTATCAGTCGTTCGATACCGCCTACTCGGATCTGCAGGCAGGCAATCTCGATACCCTCGACACCATTCCGGACAGCGCGCTGACTTCGTACAAGAAGGACCTCGGCGATCGCGCGATCCTGGAGCCGTCGGCGCAGAATCAGCACATCGGCGTCCAGTCCAATGTCCCGCATTTCGGCGGTGAGGAAGGGCTGCTGCGGCGCCGGGCCATCTCGCTGGCGATCAACCGGCAGCAGATCTGCGACACCATCTTCAACGGCACCAAGATTCCGGCGCGCGACTTCACCTCGAGCACCCTGCCCGGATTCAACGGCAACCTGCCCGGCTCGGAGGTATTGAAGTACAACCCCGAAGAGGCCAAGAAGATTTGGGCGCAGGCCGATGCCATTTCGCCGTGGTCGGGGCGCTATGAAATCGCCTACAACTCCGACGGCGGCCACCAGGCGTGGATCGAGGCCGTGGCCAACAGCATCAAGAACACCCTCGGTATCGATGCCGTCGGTGCGCCGTATCCGACGTTCAAGAACATCCGAGATCTGGTGAACCAGAAGACGATCGGCAAGTCGTTCCGTTACGGCTGGCAGGGCGACTACCCGACCATGCTGCAGTTCCTCACCTCGCAGTACTACAGCTACTCCGAGACCAATAACGTCGACTACAAGAGCGCCGAATTCGACCACCTGCTCGACGCCGCACTGGCCGCGCCGACACTCGAGGAGTCGTACAAGATCGTGGCGCAGGCGCAGGCGTTGCTGATCAAGGATATGGCCGATATCCCCGTGCTCGATTATCTTGCCGCAGCGGGACGTTCGGACAAGGTGAAGAAGGCCGACCTGGCCTGGAATGGTCTGTTCGACTTCGAAAACATCGAGAAGTAGCCGCTCGGCGCGGTCGTGCCGCACATTTCCGACGGCACGACCGCGCCGCTCACCCAGGAGACGAAATGGCCTGGTATGTCGTGCGGCGTCTGCTCCAAATGATCCCCGTCTTCCTCGGGGCGACGCTGCTCATCTATGCACTGGTCTTCTTAGTTCCGGGCGATCCGATTCACGCGCTGGCCGGTGACAAGCCGATGACGCCTGCCGTGGAGGCCCAACTGCGTGCGCGTTATCACCTGGATCGTCCGTTCATCGTGCAGTATCTGCTGTATCTGAAGGGCATTTTCACCCTCGACTTCGGGACGGCCTTCTCCGGTCGACCGGTGCGCGACGAACTCGCCCGGGCCTTCCCGATCACCATCAAATTGGCGTTCATGGCGGTGCTCATCGAAGGTGTCTTCGGTGTCGTCTTCGGTCTGATCGCGGGACTGCGCAAAGGCAAACTGTTCGATTCCACACTGCTGGTGGTCAGCCTGATCATCATCGCGGTGCCGATCTTCGTGATCGGCTTCCTGGCCCAGTTCGTCCTGGGTGTGAAGTGGGGTATCGCGCCGGTGACCGTCACGGGTAAGGCCAGCGTCGGTGAATTGCTCGTGCCCGCATTCGTTCTCGGGTCGCTGTCGTTCGCCTATGTGCTACGGCTGACCCGAAATTCGGTGGCGGAGAACATGTCCGCCGATTACGTGCGCACCGCGACCGCGAAGGGGCTCAGTCGCCCACGCGTGGTCACCGTGCACATTCTGCGTAATTCGATGATTCCGGTGATCACCTTCCTCGGCGCCGATCTCGGTGCGTTGATCGGCGGCGCGGTAGTCACCGAGGGCATCTTCAACATCCCGGGCGTGGGTGGGACGCTGTACCAGGCGATTACCCGCGGTGAGCCGCCGACGGTGGTCTCGTTCGTGACCGTGCTCATCGTGATCTTCCTGATCTCGAATCTGATCATCGATCTGCTCTATGCCGCGCTCGACCCGAGGATCCGATATGCCTGAGCTCGAGAAGAAAGCTCCGGACCGGCAGCGGTATTTCGTCGCGCCGCCCGATGAAGTCGAGGTGCTCGCCACCGATCAGGTCGTCGATACCGGTTCGCCCACCAGCATCTGGCAGGACGCCTGGCGGCAGTTGCGCCGCAATCCGATCTTCATCGTGGCCGCGGTGCTGATCGTGTTCATCGCCATCGTGGTGCTGTGGCCCGGCCTGTTCTCCGATCAGGATCCGCGCTACTGCAACGGCGATTTCAGCATGGATCCGCGCGGGCCCGGACATCCGTTCGGTTTCGATAAGCAGGGTTGCGATGTCTACACCCGAACCGTTTACGGCGCACGGGCTTCGGTAATGGCGGGCTTGGGCGCCACCACGGTATTCCTGCTGGTCGGCGGCACACTCGGGGCCCTCGCGGGCTTCTACGGCGGGTTGCTCGATTCGGTGGTGTCGCGCATCGCGGAGATCTTCTACGCGATTCCGCTGATGCTGGCCGCGATCGTCATCATGCAGCTGCTCGATTCGCGCACGATCTGGACCGTCATCCTGATCCTGGCCGCATTCACCTGGCCACAGGCCGCACGCATCGCGCGCAGTGCGGTGATCGAGGCGAAGAACAGCGAATATGTCACGGCGGCCAAGGCATTGGGAGTCTCCCGAATACGCACGCTGCTGCGCCATGTGCTGCCGAATGCGGCCGGACCGCTGATCGTGGTCACCACGATCTGGCTCGGTGCGTTCATCGTCACCGAGGCGACGCTGTCCTACCTCGGTGTCGGCCTGCCGCGCACGATCGTGTCCTGGGGCTCGGATATCAATACCAACCAGCACGAGTTGCGCGGCGGGTCGCCGATTTTGTTCTATCCCGCAACGGCTCTGGCGCTCACCGTGCTGAGCTTCATCCTGCTCGGTGATGCGCTGCGGGACGCGCTCGATCCGAAGGCGAGGAAGAGGTGACCGCGGTGATGTCGGATAAACCATTGCTCGAGATCGAGGATCTCAATGTCTGTTTCTCCGCCGAGGGCAAGAAGATTCCGGCGGTGCGCGACGTCAGCCTGACGGTGTATCCGGGTCAGACCGTCGCCATTGTCGGCGAATCCGGATCCGGGAAGTCCACGACCGCGCACAGCGTTATCGACCTGCTGCCCGGCACCGGACAGGTCACCTCCGGCTCGATCAGATTCGACGGCAAGGATCTGGCGAAGGCGTCGAAACGGGAGGTCGTCGCGGTCCGCGGTAGCGGTATCGGATTGGTGCCGCAGGATCCGATGTCGAATCTGAATCCGGTGTGGAAGATCGGGTTCCAGATTCGAGAGACCTTGGAGGCCAATGGCATTGCCAAGGGCAAGGCAGCCAAGCAGCGCGCCATCGAACTGCTCGAGGAAGCCGGGATGTCGGATGCGGCGCGCCGGGTGAACCAGTATCCGCACGAATTCTCCGGCGGTATGCGCCAGCGCGCGCTCATCGCCATCGGATTGGCCTGCCGACCGAAACTGCTGATCGCCGACGAGCCGACCTCGGCTCTCGACGTGACGGTGCAGCGGCAGATCCTCGATCATCTCGACGGACTCACCAGTGAACTCGGCACCGCGGTCCTGCTCATCACCCACGACCTCGGCCTGGCCGCCGAACGCGCCGAGCACCTGGTGGTGATGTATCGGGGCAAGGTGGTGGAATCCGGTCCGGCACTGCAGATTCTGCGCGAACCACAGCACCTCTACACCAAGAAGCTGGTGAATTCCGCGCCCTCGCTCGCCTCGCAGCGGCTGTCCTCGGTGCGTGAGCGCATAGCGGTGCGTAAGCAGGCCGTACAGGTCGCGGAAGAGGTCGCGGCGGCCGATGCCGAAATCGCTGCGGTCTCCGATGACGTGGTGGTCGCACAGAATCTGACCAAGGCGTTCAAAATTCGGGGTAGTAC
>NZ_BDBY01000364.1 GCF_001613225.1 Nocardia pseudovaccinii NBRC 100343 | reverse complement strand
ATGGTTCTGGGTCTGCTCGAACCGACATCGGGTTCGGTGACCTTCGACGGTCGCGAAGTGGCGAAGCTGGATCGTAAGGGCGCGTTCGCATTTCGCCGCCGAGTGCAGCCGATCTTCCAGGATCCTTACGGTTCGCTGGATCCGATGTACTCGATCTACCGCACCATCGAGGAGCCGCTGCGCACGCACAAAATCGGCACCGCCAAGGAACGTGAGGCAACGGTGCGCGACCTGTTGGACAAGGTGTCGCTGCCCTCCTCGGTAATGCGCCGCTACCCCAATGAACTCTCCGGTGGCCAGCGCCAGCGCGTCGCGGTGGCGCGTGCGCTCGCGCTCTCCCCGGAGGTCGTGGTGTGCGACGAGGCGGTGTCCGCGCTCGACGTCCTCGTCCAGGCCCAGATCCTCAAGCTGCTCAACGACTTACAAGCCGAGCTGGGTCTGTCCTATCTGTTCATCACCCATGACCTTGCCGTCGTCCGCCAGATCGCCGACGATGTCCTGGTCATGCAAACCGGCAGGATCGTGGAGGCGGCCACCACCGACGAGGTCTTCCAGAACCCGACGCAGGAGTACACGCGCCGCCTGCTCGACGCCATTCCCGGACGGGACCTGCTGGCGGGCTGACCAGGGGGCGATAGCGAGACACTGGGGGCCGTGAACACGCCGCGCCGCAGGCGCTGCAAAATGTCTCAGTGACCGATCCGCTACAGCCCCTCGTCGATCTGCCAGGAGTGCGCGAAGCCGCCGATAAGGCGCGTGACGCGCTCGCCGCGGTGCACCGGCACAAGGCGAACCGGCGGGGCTGGCCGACCACGGCCGCCGAGGCGGCCGTGCGTGCCGCGCGCTCATCCGCCGCCATCGAGGGCGGCAGCACCGAGCTGCCCGCCGACGGCCGGGTCGCGGATCCGATCCTGGCCGGCTCACTGCGGGTCGGGCAGGCGCTCGACGGTGACGCGCTGCGGAATCTGGTCGGCACCTGGCAGCGCGCACCGCTGCAGGCGCTGGCCCGGCTGCATCTGCTGGCCGCGGCCGATCTGGTGACCGACGAGGCGCTGCTCGGGCGGCCGCGCGCTGACGGCGGGGTGGCCGAACGGCTCGACCTGTTGGTGCAGACCGTGCTCGGATCCAAGGCACCCGCGCCGGTCGTCGCGGCGGTAGTGCACGGTGAATTACTGACCCTGCGGCCCTTCGGTACGGCCGACGGCATCGTGGCGCGGGCGGCCTCTCGACTGGTGGCCGCGTCCAGTGGGCTGGACCCGCACAGCCTCGGCGTACCGGAGGTGTTCTGGTTGCGGCGGCGTCAGCAGTATCTGGATGCGGTGGCCGGATTCGGCTCGGGTGCCCCGGATGCGGTGGGCGGCTGGGTCATCCTGTGCTGCGGAGCCTTCGAAGACGGTGCGCGAGAAGCGACATCGATCGCCGATGCGGCATCCGGATAGGGGCCTGCACACATCAAAGCGGGCGGCGTTGTCGTTGACGACCTCACCGCCCGCTAGCACGGATACCCGGTTACCAAGCGTGCTATGTGGGTTGTGTTCTGCGGCCTCGGCGATTATCCGAACTCCGCCGGTTCATCCCCGCAACCTGTGCGAGGCCTTCGCCGTCGAAAACCCGGATCTCGCAGGCCCACAACGCTTCTGCCCTTGTCGCGGCGCGCTCCGCGTGGGTGCCTGGTGCCCGTGCTGGGAAGGGTAGGTCGGGGAGCTGAACCTTCTCTTCCGGTTCCGCTCAGGCCTTCCGGCCTTCCGTAGTTACCTTTCTACACCTGTGACTGCCCTCACATCAAGGCTTGGAAAAACATTAAATAACCGGCGTGTCTATCGGTGTTTCGTGGTTAAATGCCTGGTCGCAGCGGCCTCTGTGTTATGTCGGCAAGCCCTCGGCCGCGCCCCTCGACAGCCCGGCAACGCGGCCCGCACCGGGTGGCAATGTTAGCGGCGCCTGCGCAACAGCCGGTAGCTGATCGCCCCGGCCAGCACCGCGCTCAGCCCAACCGCCGCCGTCGCGGCAAGGGTGGTCGAGGACGGACTCTGGAAACGCGCCCACAGCGAGACCGGGTTGGAGAACGTGAGAATCGGCCAGCCCTTGGCCACCGCTTCGCGTCGCAGATTGCGATCCGGGTTCACCGCCGTCGGGTGCCCCACCACGCTCAGCATCGGTAGATCGGTCACCGAATCGGAATAGGCATAACACCGCGACAGGTCGTAACCCTCAGCGGCAGCGAGCTTTTCGATCGCGGTCACCTTACCCGCACCGTAGCAATAGAATTCGACCTCGCCGGTGTAGCGGCCGTCCTCGACCACCATCCGGGTCGCCGCGGTATGCGAGGCGCCGAGCACCTCGGCGATCGGACCGACGATCTCCTCGCCCGAGGCCGAGACGATCACCACATCGTGTCCCCGGATCTTGTGGTCGGCAATGAGATCCGCGGCTTCGGCATAGATCAGCGGGTCGACGAGTTCGTGAAGTGTTTCGGCCACAATGGATTTCACCTGCTCCACATCCCAGCCCGCGACCATATTCGTCAGATTGGCGCGCATGCGCTCCATCTGATCGTGGTCGGCGCCCGAGAGCATGAACAGGAAGTGAGCGTAACTGCTCTCCAGCACCGCGCGCCGGTTCAGCAGGCCCTGTGCGTAGAAGGGCTTACTGAACACGTAGGTGCTCGATTTCGCGATCACCGTCTTGTCGAGGTCGAAGAAGGCGGCCACGCGCTCGCCACCGGCGCTCGGTCGCTTCGTCGGCGTCGCGTCCTGTGCCGTCTGGTCCTCGAGCTCTGTCTGGTCGCCATCGGCCGTCACCCGTTCAGAATATGCATGCCGCCGCGAGGCTGTCGGACGGGTCGGGCGTCTGGTTCGTTAAGCGGGTTTGCCCCGGAGACGCCGGGCCGGTGGTGGCCACAAAGTTCTCCGTCGACAGACTTGCGTTGTGGCCCGGGCTTGGGTGTAGTATTGCTGGCACCTGGACATAGTCCAGGCGCGTTCAGCCCGACCCCCCGGGGCTGAACCCGACGGCCCCAGCCTCCTCCCCCCCCGGCTGGGGCCGTCCTCTATTTCCGGGTAGGTTCCCCCCGGTTTCGAGCCTCCGGATTTATCCACACCCCCCGAGTTATCCACATTCGGCATATTGCATCTTCTGCCCGGCTTTGTCTTCGAGCACGCTGACCTGCATGAATCTCGAAGCCGCCCCGGCACTCACGCCGCCGCCCGCGCTCGTGCTCATCCAGGACACCCGGCTGCGCGATGAGGTGCGCCGGGTCGCGGCGGCCGCGGAGCGCGAGCTCGACGAGCGCACGCTCTCGGTCGGTCGACACACCTGGGTGGCGGCGCCTCTGGTGATCCTCGACACAGTGGCGGCCGAGAGCTGTGCGCGGGCCGGTTATCTCCGGCGGATCGGCATCGTGCTGGTGACAGACGGGGAACCCGGATTGACCGATTGGCAGGCCGCAGCGGCTGTCGGTGCCGAGCGCGTCATCGCGCTGCCCGGTGCCGCGGTCGGACTTATCGAGAAGTTTGCTGAGCACGGCGAATACCGCGTCGGCGACGGTGTTGTCGTCGCGATCGCGGGTGCCAGCGGCGGTGCGGGCGCCTCCACATTGGCCGCGGCGACCGGACTGCGATCCGCCGCCGAGCGCTTCCGGCACGACACCGTGCTCGTCGATGGCGCACCCCTCGACGGCGGTCTCGACCTGCTGCTCGGCATCGAAACCGGGACCGGACTGCGCTGGCCGGATCTGGTGATCGAGGACGGCCGGGTGTCCGCCGCCGCACTGCACAGCGCACTGCCGGCAGCCGCCCCGGGACTGGCGGTGCTGTCCTGTGGCCGCGGCGGTGCCGGACGCTTGCCCGCCGAAATCGGCCCTGCCGCCGTCCGTGCCGTCATCGAAGCGGGCCGTGCCGCAGGCGATTTGGTGATATGCGACATCTCGGGCGAACGCGGCCCACACGCCGACCAGATACTCGATGCGGCCGACCTCGTCGTCCTGGTCGTCCCCGCTCGCCTGCGCGCCGTGGCCGCCGCGGAATCGGTCGCCGCCCATATCGGTAGGCGAAATCCCAACCAGGGCTTGGTAGTCCGCGGCCCGGCCCCCGGCGGACTCCGCGGCCACGAGGTCGCCGAGGTCCTCGATCTCCCCCTCCTCGCCGCCGTCCGAGCCCAGCCCGGCCTCGCCGCCCGCCTCGAACGCGGTGGGCTTACTTTGCGCCGCGGGCCTCTCCGCGACGCTGCGGACGCAGTGCTCGGGGTGCTCAGCGCTCCGGCTGGGAAGGGGCTGCGATGAGTGCGTTGGTGACGTCGGAGTTGTTGGATCGGGTGCGGGAACGGTTGTCGGGAGCGTCGGGGGATCCCGATCCTGCGCAGGTGGCCGCTGCTATCCGGGCCGAGGCGGGTGGCGTGCTCGGTGACACCGATCTGCTGCGGGCATTGCGGCTGTTGCAGACCGAGATGACCGGAGCGGGGCTGCTGGAGCCGCTGCTGCACGATCCCAGGGTCGCCGATGTGCTGGTGACCGCGCCGGATGCGGTGTGGATCGACCGGGGCTGTGGGCTGGAACGAACCCCGGTCGTCTTCCCGGATGAGGCGGCGGTGCGCCGCTTGGCACAGCGGTTGGCGCTGTCGGCCGGGCGGCGGCTCGACGACGCGCAGCCCTGGGTGGACGGCCGCCTATCCGGAAGGGAAGCGGCACTGGGGGATTCGTTCGGAGTCCGGCTGCACGCGGTGTTGGCGCCGGTGGCACACGGCGGCACCTGCCTGTCGCTTCGCGTGCTGCGTCCGGCGACACAGGGACTGGATGCGCTCGCCGCGGCGGGCGCGGTACCCGCCGACGCGAAACTTCTACTGGAGCGGATCATTCGGGCCAGACTCGCCTTCCTGGTGGTCGGCGGAACCGGCGCGGGCAAGACAACGCTCCTGTCCGGCCTACTGGCCGAGGTCGCCGCCGACGAACGCATCATCTGCGTCGAAGACGCCGCGGAACTGGCGCCCCCGCATCCCCACGTAGTGCGCCTGGTCGCGCGCACCGCGAACGTCGAGGGCGTCGGCGCGGTAACCGTCCGCGATCTTGTGCGGCAGGCCTTGCGAATGCGACCCGACCGAATCGTCGTCGGCGAAGTCCGCGGCGCAGAGGTAGTCGACCTCTTGACCGCCCTGAACACCGGCCATGACGGCGGCGCGGGCACGGTCCACGCGAACTCACCCCGCGAGGTCCCCGCCCGCCTGGAAGCCCTTGCCGCGCTGGGCGGTATGGACCGAGCCGCCCTCCACAGCCAACTCGCCGCAGCCGTCCAGGTCGTACTGCACGTCCACCGCCGAGCCGACGGCTCTCGCGGCCTCCGCGAAATCGGCATCGTAGACCGCGACCCCCAAGGCCGCGTCACCATAGCCGCCGCCTGGCACGCCAATCAAGCGTCCACCCCCGCCGCCCCTACCCTCACCCGTCTCCTAGACGAACGGCTCGACCAATGAATGCGGGAATGGAGCGCACGGCGCTCGCAACCCGGACGGCTTCGCTGTCGCGCGTGCCTGTGGTCCCGTCGTCGGATGCGGTGCTGGTGCTCCTCGCGGACGCGACTCCGGCAGCGTTGCGGTCCAGTCTGATCGCGGCAGCGGTGCACTCGGGAATTGCTGGTCGGATGGCGCCGTCGCGGCGCCTGGTCGGCGAACGGTTCGGTCGATGATCGCGGGATTGGTGTGTCTGGCGATCGGGGTTTTGCTGGCGCCACCGCCGAGTTCGCGGCGTCGGTTCGTCAGGCTGTTCACGGCGTCGACAGCTGCCCGAAAGTTTCGGCGGGGCAGTGGGTTTCGGGTGGCCTTCGCTGTTGTCGTCGTGGGGGCGTCGGCCGTTGGTGCCGGTCCGTTGGTTGCGGCGGTGCTGGTTGGGGGAACGGTCGGTATTCGGGTGCGGTGGGCGAGTCGGGAGCGGCGGCGCAGTGCGGAGTGCGCCTATCTGTTGGACGCGCTCGAGGCGGTGATCGGAGAGCTGCGGGTGGGTGCGCATCCGAGTGCGGCGGCGGAGGTGGCCGCGCAGGAGTCGCGCGGGGAGGCCGCACGCGTCTTCGCGGTGAGCGCGGCGCGCAGCAGACTTGGTGGTTCCGGTGCGGACGGATTGCGCGAATCCGATTCGATCGTCGCCGCGGAACTCGCCAGGATCGCCGACGCGTGGCAGGTCGCCGAGCACCACGGTCTAGCTCTCGCGGAACTGCTCTCGGCCGCTCGCGCGGACCTATTGGGGCGCCTCCGTTTTCGCACGCGCACCACGGCCGCACTGGCCGGTGCTCGCGCCACAGCGGCGGTCCTGGCGGGCCTACCGCTGCTCGGTATCGGCCTGGGCCAATTGATGGGTGCCGCTCCGCTGCACGTACTCCTGAATCCGGGTGCCGGAGCCGTACTGCTGCCACTCGGCGCGGCACTGGCGTGCATCGGCTTGCTGTGGACCGACGCGATCACGCGGAAGGTCTTCGTATGAAACAAATCTGCTGGTCACTCACGGATTCGAAGGGGTTGGAATGATTGTGATCACCAGTGCGCCAGTGCTTTCGCTCGCGATGGCATTGGTCGTGCTGCCTGGACGAGTTGCGATGAATCGACGATTGCGGCTGCTAGGAGAGTCGGTTCCACAGCCGGTCGCCCTGGTATCTCAGCGCAGCATCAACAGCGATCCGCTGGCCATAGCCTCGGTATTCGACCTGCTGGCCGCCTGCCTACGAGCGGGATTGCCGATGGCGTCTGCGGCCCGAGCGGTGGCACCGAGCGCGCCGCCAGCCCTCGGCGCGGCACTGCGCAAGGCGGCCGACCTGCTGGCACTGGGCGCGGACGCGGCAACCGCCTGGGATCAGGTGGCCCGCGACGGCGCAGACCAACCAGGCGCCGAGGAGGTCGATTCGCTGGCACGCATGGCTCGGCGCTCCGCCCGCTCCGGTGCCTCACTCGCCACCGCCATCGGCGAACTTGCCGAACAGCGCCGCAGCGGAGTCGAAGATGCGGCCGCCGCGCGCGCCGAACGCGCCGGTGTCCTCATCGGCGGCCCTCTAGGCCTCTGCTTCCTCCCCGCCTTCGTCTGCCTCGGCATCGTCCCCGTAGTAATCGGCCTCGCGAGCCGCGTCCTCGGAGGCGGACTGCTGTGAAAACTACGCGGCGGGGAAGTACCGCATCACGAGCGACGGGTTCGCGAACGACCGAGCTACCAACGACCCAGCTAGACGCTCCCGGTTCCGACAGTTCTGCTGCCCCGGACAGCGCGGCACGGTGCGCGACCGAGCTGGGGATGCCCACTCGGAGCAGGACATACCTGGGCGCGATCGCGCCGGACTTTGTCAGGCCGGAGACCGTCGCGCGGGGCGTTATCGATCACGGCAAAGGTGCCGTTGCTGAGCTGCCGGGTGCTGCGCTCGGGAGCGCTGAGCTGTGTGGTGCGGTGCCGGGGTGCGCGCGGCCGGAAAGAGCGTATGGGCGCGGAGTGCGCGCGCGGGACATTGTCGACCCGGTGCAGGGCGCGCACGGTTCTGTCGAACGCGGCGGTGTTGAAGGTGCCGTCGCGGAGCTACCAAGTGCGTTGCTCGGGACGGTTGAGCTGCGCGGCGCGGTGCCGGGGTATGCGCGGCGGGGAAGAGTGTGTCGGCGCGGAGTGGCCGCGCGGGCGGGAATGAGAGGGGAAGACGGTGCGAACGGGGATGATGCGGGATCGGGTGATGCTTCGGCTGAGAGCCGTTGGCATGGAGGTGCGGGCTCGAGTGCTGCGGGTGCTGGTCGCGGACGACGGGATGAGTACGGCGGAGTATGCGATCGGGACTATTGCGGCTGCGGCGTTCGGGGCCGTGCTGTATGGGGTGGTGACCGGGGACAGCATTGTGAACGCGCTGACGAAGATCATCGACAAGGCGTTGAATACCGCGGTCTAGCGCGGGGTAGTTGTCGATTAAACTACTGTGGTGCAACGCATCTCGGTGACGATCGGGGTGCGGTGACGGTTGAGGCGGCGATCGCGCTGGCTGCCATCGTGTTTGCGGTGGTGCTGTGCCTCGGTGCCTTGCTCGCGGCGTCGACGCAGGTGCGCTGTGTCGACGCCGCTCGCGAAGCGGCCAGGCTGGCTGCCCGCGGTGATCAAGCGAATGCGGTGCCGGCGGCGCGGCGGGTAGCTCCGCCGACCGCCGACATCTCGCTGCGCAGTGAGGGCGACCGGGTAGTCGCGGCGGTCTCCGCCCGCGCACCCCTGCTGCCCTTACTGGTCCTGCGCGCCGAGGCCGTCGCCGCCCGCGAGCCAGGAGCCGGGCCGTGACCAACAACGGCCGACCAATGGACCGCGACGTGCCACCGGGCACAACACAGATGAAGGACAGCGACGTGCCGCGGCACCGAACCGCGGCAGTAAGGATGCCCAGTGACCGAGCAGTAGAAGCAGCTCCGCCGAACAGCCCGCTCTGCCGACGAAGCGCCCACAATCGCAGCGGCATCGTCGACCGGTGCACAGGACGTCGCTGCTGCGCCGCCGCTGACCGCCGGTCTAGTGCGCTTACATCAGACGACACGCAAGTGTTTTACGTCGAAGTGCGGCAAGCCATGAACGTCCGAGTCGCCTGCGGGTGCGGAGCATTCCCGCCCGGATGCGGCCGAGGTGCCAGCGGGCACAGCGTCTTGATGCGGCGGCCCAGGGCTGGTGATCGAATCGACCGTCGGCGCAGCGAGTGGCTATTCGCAGGTGTGAGGCAGCGTCGTCACTCGTGGGGAGTCCGGGCGGACAACCGAGCCGACCACGGGTGCGATGCGATTGCTTCCAGGGGTGCGGACGGCCTCGATGGAGTGGAGCAGGCGCGCAAAGCGAACGCGGTCGGTGAGGTACGGCGGGACGACGGCGTTGCGACGGTGTTCGCCTGCTTGGCGCTGGCTGCTTTGATCGGCGCGACGCTATTGATCGCTCAGGTTGGGTCGGTTGTTGTAGCGCGGCATCGAGCGCAGGCTGCGGCGGATTTGGCGGCATTGGCGGCGGCGGGGGAACTCGCGCGTGGGGCCGATGTCGGATGTGCGGAAGGGGCGGAGATTGCGCGACGGATGGGAGTGCGGATTCAACAGTGTGAAGTCGTGCAGTGGGATGTGATCGTCACTGTTGAAGGGAATGTACCAATGGGTCTGTTAGGAAAGCGGACTGTTCGCGCGGTTGCTCGTGCCGGACCTGTAGAAGTCGGAGCGTGACCGGTACGTACTTACACTCGCCAGTGGTACTTCACGATGCCGGAATTCGGTAATTGCGATGCTCGAATAAATACGCCATTGCCTCAATTTACTTAGTAGTCGCGGAACGCAATCGAATGAATCTGCACGTCGGGCGGTAATGGCCGTGGCAATACCTCAGTTAACATGAATCTAATCCTCTTTATTCGGCGGTCCGACACGCCCGGCGCCGCAGGGCGAGGCGCGCCGACACGCGCCTATAACCCCTGGTGACCACCCGGAAACGTGGACAGGTGATCACGTTCGGGGATCGGCGCTGTCACGAACCGAGCGCGGTGCCTTCGCCGTGCTGGTCAGTTGCCCGTATCGGCGGCCAGTTCACCCAGAACCGCGGCCAGCAGGCGGGCCGCACCGGCCTTGTCCAGCGGATGGTTGCCATTGCCGCACTTGGGCGACTGCACGCAGGACGGGCACCCGACCGCACAGGTGCACGTCTCGATCACCGCGAGCGTGGCCGACAACCAGTGATATAGCTGCGCGAACCCGCGTTCGGCGAAGCCCGCACCACCGGGCTGCCCGTCATAGACGAAAACTGTCGGCAGTCCGGTATCCGGGTGCTCGGCGGTCGAAACGCCGCCGATATCCCACCGGTCACACGTCGCGACCAGCGGTAATAGACCGATCGCCGCATGTTCGGCGGCGTGCAGCGCACCCGGTACCCGTGGCGTATTCAGGCCTGCCGCCGCCAGCAGCTCGGGTGTCACCGTGTACAGCACCGCGCGCGTCGGCAGCGTCTGCTCCGGCATATCCAGCTCGACCAGATCCAATACCTCGCCGGTGCGCAGCGTTCGCAGATACCCGATTACCTGGCTGGTGACGCTGACCTGCGCCAATGCGGTCGTCACCCGGCCGTGGCGGCGCTCTTCGGTGACCGTGTCGACGGCGATGGAGGTGACCTGTCTTGCGCTGGTGGTCCAGCCGGGATCGGTGCTGCGCACGAAGGCCACACCGCCCTCTAGATCCAGCTCATCGACCAGGTAGGTATCGCCTTGGTGCAGGTGAACGGCCCCTTCGTGCAGCGTCGCCCGCGCTCTTCCGGCATCGGCCGTGCCGAGCAATCTGCCGGTCTCGCCATCCACGATGGCAATGGGTGTGCCGATGCCACCGCGCACGTCGACGGCATCGTGCGGCTGCGCCTCGGCCGTCGCGAACCAGCGCGCGCTACCGTCGCGCACCGCGCCGTTCCGGCGTCGAATCAACCCCTGACCTGCGAGATCGGTGAGCACCCCACCCGCCCCGAGCTCGTCGACCTCATCATCGGTGAGCGGGAGTTCCAACGCCGCGCACAGCAATTGCGGGCCCAGTACATAGGGGTTGTGCGGATCGGTGATGGTGGCCTCGATCGGCTTGTCCAGCAGCGCGTCGGGGTGGTGGACCAGGAAGGTGTCCAGCGGATCGTCCCTGGCCACCAGCAGCACCAGCGATCCCTGCGTGCGCCGCCCCGCGCGCCCGGCCTGCTGCCAGAACGAGGCGACCGTGCCCGGAAAACCCGAGATCACGACCGCATCCAGCCCCGCTATATCGACGCCGAGCTCCAGCGCATTCGTAGTGGCCGCCCCCAGCAGCGACCCGTCCGACAGCGCGGCCTCCAGTTCGCGCCGATCCTCCGCGAGATAACCCGCCCGGTAGGCGGCGACTCGTTTGCTGAGCTCGGGATCGACGTCGGCGAGCAGCCTGCGCGCCTCGATCGCGGTCAGCTCGGCGGCCCGCCGCGACCTGACGAACGCGAGCGTGCGCGCGCCCTCGACCACCAGATCGGCCATGATCCTGGCCGCCTCCGACGTAGCGGATCGCCGAACCGGCGCACCGTTTTCGCCGGTCAAGGTGGTCAACAGCGGCGGCTCCCACAGTGCGATGGTGCGCGAGCCCTGCGGCGATCCGTCCTCGGTGACCGCGGCGCAGGGCGCGCCGATCAGCCGGGATGCCGCAGCCGCGGGCTCGGCCGTGGTGGCCGAGCACAGTATGAATACGGGATCCGCACCGTAATGTGCCGCGATCCGCCGCAGCCTGCGCAACACCAGCGCCACATGTGAGCCGAATACGCCCCGGTAGGCGTGGCATTCGTCGATCACCACATAGCGCAGCCTGCGCAACACCCTGGCCCAGCGCTGATGTGAGCGCAGCATGCCGACGTGCAGCATGTCCGGATTCGTGAGGATCAAGCGGGCATTGGCCCGCACCCATTGCCTGACCTCGGCGGGTGTGTCCCCGTCGTATGTGGCCGGATGGACATCCCGCAACGGCCCCTCGTGCGTCAATTCCGCTATTGCCCGCAGCTGATCAGCACCCAATGCCTTGGTCGGCGCCAGATAAAGGGCAGTGGCGAGTGGGTCTTCGCGCAGTGCGGTTAGCACCGGTAGTTGGTAGCCGAGCGATTTCCCGGATGCTGTGCCGGTGCTGACGACAACGTGCAGGCCGCTCGCGGCCAGGTCGGCGGTCTCGGTCTGATGAGTCCACGGCGCCTCGACTCCGGTGGCTCGCAGCGCGGCGACGACGTCGGGCGCGGCCCAATCCGGCCAGGTAGTCGTGGCTGCGGGCCGTGCGGCGAGCTCGACGACATGGGTGAGACGGGGGTCGTCGTCGGGCGCCCCGTCAAGGACACGATTCAGCAACGATGCCCCGTAACTTCGGCCGTTGCTGGCGCGTGGCCGGGTGGCCGGGTCGGTCGGATTCACGACTCGGGCTCCGCGACACGCGCAGAAAGTGTGAAACGTGTGCGCTTGGGAAGCCCCACCAGCCATTTCGATACCAAATAGCGACCTGGGTCACAGGCTGTTTGCCAGACACTGGCTCGGTTATCCGTAAGCAAACGAACCACAAGTCTGGATTCCGGCATTGTGTCCCTCACCTGCGCATTCGCAAGATCAACTTTTTTGCAAATTGTCGGTAACTCGACTGTTGAATTGCTCGAAGACATGGTTCACTAGTTCCTGGTCGCAAGCTTCTGTGTTCGAGGGACGGATCCAAAGTCCAAACCGTCAGCAGGATCGATGTTGCGAACGGTGTGCTTGGTGCTTTCCTGCAGGGGGAACCAACAGTACAGCGGTCGGAACGGACCCGGTGGATGAACCTACTTGTCCGCCGTTCCGGTAAGAAAAGAGAAGGAACAGAATGGCACAGGGAACTGTGAAGTGGTTCAACGCGGAGAAGGGGTTCGGCTTCATCGCGCCGGAGGACGGCTCCGCTGACGTCTTCGTCCACTACTCCGAGATCCAGGGGTCGGGTTTCCGCACCCTCGAGGAGAACCAGAAGGTCGAGTTCGAGGTTGGCCAGGGCACCAAGGGCCCGCAGGCCACCGGAGTTCGCGCGCTCAGCTGAGCGTCGAAACAATCCGCTCGTCCCTCACCACCGGTAACGGAGGTGAGGGACGAGCTATATCTGGGGTAAGACAAAAACCGACGCGTACCTGCGGTGCGGTCGTATTGCCATAGGCACTGCATACTGATCACCAGCGACGCAGGTACGCTCTGTGGTTCGAGTCGCAAGCGCTCGGCCACACGTCGCGTCAAGGTATAAACGTGTCTGGTGGCAACGTCCTCCCCGTCGCCGCCGCTTGCCCCAGCCGCGCACAGCGCGAAGAAGCGCCGCGCGGGTCGATAAGGAAAGGTGTATTCGCCGGTGGCAACACGAGACCGCGGTGCAGCCGACCAGGGCCGTCCCCTGCGTCGTCTCGTG
>NZ_BDBY01000363.1 GCF_001613225.1 Nocardia pseudovaccinii NBRC 100343 | reverse complement strand
GCCCCACCGGAGCCCACCCCAACAGGGGCCCAAGCCTTCTCGCAGTTCGGGCTGTGTTTTCAGTACGGCTGGTTCGCCGAGCGCAGTCGAAACGCGGCACGACACGTCCTGCGGCACCGCCATAGGACATCGACGGATCTCGAGTACCTCAGAAGCCAGCTGGACGCGGCACCAGCTCACTTGATTGCAAATCTGTTGGCGGTTATCGACGGGGATGTGAGCAAGCTCGGTTCGGAAGAAGGGGCGGTGGGTGGTTTTGTGCTGGATCGGTTCGGCGTCCTGCGCATCATGGCGACCGTCCAGTTGCGGAACGCCCGGGGCGATCTCGAATGGTGGCGGAATCTGTTGCTACTGAAGAGCATTGACGCCCAGGCGCTCGCAGATGGCGAATACTTCCTCGAAGATCGAGCTGGGCACGGTGAACGGTTCGGTTGCCGAGATCTGCGGCAGGTGGGCGGCGATATCGTCGGCGGTGGGGTCGCTGTCCGGATCCGCCAGCCAGCCTTCGCCCAGGCCGACGAACACGCGCGCGAACCGGCCTGCGCAGGCGGAGTAATTGTGGTGGGTCAGATCGCAGTCCCGGCTCGCGAGGAACACGACCATGGGTACGACCAGCTCCGGTTTGATGACCTTCAGAAATCCCAAGGCCTCCAGCGCTTTCGGATCTCCGACGGTTTCGGTGACCATGCGCGAGAACCCGAACGGGAGGAGGGTATTGGACTTGATGCCGTGCTGTGCTCCCTCGATCGAGATGACATTGGACAGCCCGACGAGACCGGCCTTGGCGGCCGCGTAGTGCGACTCCATCGGTTGTCCGAACATCCCACCAGAGGACGAGATGAACACGAACCGACCGTATTTCTGTTCCTTCATCACGCGATAGGCCGCGTGACTCAGATAGAAGCCACCGTCGAGGTGGACATCGAGCATGCGGCGCCAGTCGGCGACCGTCATATCCTCGAACGCGATGCTGTTGAAGATGCCCGCGTTGCTCACCACGGCATCGAGGCGACCGAAGGTCTCGACCGCCTTCTCGACGATCGCCGCCCCACCCTCGAGGCTGTCCACCGATTCGTGCGAAGCAACGGCCCGCCCGCCGACCTCCTCGATCTCCGCGACGACCCGGTCGGCCACGCTCGCGTCCGCGCCCGCGCCGTGCATGCTGCCGCCGAGATCGTTGACGACAACGGACGCACCGCGTTCGGCTAGCTCCAAGGCATAGAGTCGGCCGAGTCCGCGACCGGCTCCGGTCACGATGACAACCTGGTCGGTGAAGTCGATCATCCGTATCCGCCTGTTCATGGTCGCGTCAGCCACACATTAGTTCTGAACGAATATTTGGTGAACGGGCAAAGAGACAAAACGCCAGCCCTACCGGCCTTAGTCGGGCGATACGAGGATCGGTGAAGACCGGGCTCCCGCTACGGGGGAGTCGGTCAACGCGACTGGTGCGAGATGCGGCGGCCCGCCGCTCATCTATTGCACGACAAGGCGATTCGTGCCGCCGCGACGAAGCCGAGATATCGGACGACGAAATGGGGTAGCTCGTGGGTGATGGAATAGTAGTCAATTCCTGTGGATTTCAGGTGAATCAGGTTCTCGCAGCCAGTGGTCGAGGGCTGCGAAATCCTCGTCGCGGAGCCCTCGGAACGACTCGACGTGCCGGAGGAGCGCTCGGCCGGAATGATGCGTGGCGACCCAGTTGCGGTCGGCGTCGGTGATCTCGTCGTCGACCCAGGCGAACGGGCGTCCGTCGGCCCACTCCACCAGGGTGCGGGTCTTCCAGCGCAGCCCGAACCATCGTTCCTCGTGTTCCTGCTCGGCGGAGGGGTCTGGCCAGCTGACGACAGGCAGTCGTGGTAGCCCGAGCCGTGGCGCGATCTCGGTATGGCCTTGTCTTCCCATGTCGTGGTCCAGACCAGCTGGCACGGCAGCGCCGCCAGCCGGTGTCCGTCTCGGGGCTGAGTCGCGAGAAGCGCGAGTCCGACACGACATTCCGCAGTTCGCGGCTGCGGCTGCATGTCGAAGATCTTATGCCGCAGCGTATCCGGTGAATTCCTGCGCGGTCACCGTGACCATGCGGCCACCCATGGCCTTCACCGCCGAGCGAAAATTGGGCCTACCGCTGGGCGGTAACGGCATCGACCAAGCGCTCGAGCCGTCTCCAGCGTCGATCGCGTGCACGGTGATGCCGTCGGTCAGGATGAGGTGGCTTGCGTCGGTTATGCCGTCGAAGCGGGAGTAGCGGGAGGCATTCGAGAACGGCGTAGGCTGCTGCCAGATTTGGTGTCCGTCAGTGAGATCGAGCCCGGCAAGTTGTAACCCATCGGGCGATCCGACGATCACCGTGTCACCCACTACTCCTTCGATCGCGCACTGGCGTCCGGCGGAATCGTCGATGCCGATCTGCGCATTGGTCCAGAGGATTCGGCCTGTCGTTCGCTCGTAGGCACTTTCGCCGGTGAGGATCGGCGGCGGCGTCGCGGTCGCGGTCGGGTACCAGTCGAAGACGAAGCTGGGGTTGCTGACCTCGGTGATCGGGTGGCCATTGCGGTCGAGCAGCGTGACCCGGCCCGCGCTCCCGCTGCGGTCGATCACCTGCGAGGCGACAATGCCGCTGTCGAACGTATAGCCACCGGGGGCGGTGAACAGCAACTCGCCGGTACGAAGATCGTAGACGCGAACGCTACGGTCATGCCCGTCCATGAAGTAGTCCTGCGCGATCCGGGGCCTGACCGGGTCGCCGGGGATGGGCGTCGGATATGTCCGCCGCCAGGTGGCGTCGATAGCGGAAGCGGTCCCTCGTGTGACGACGGCGGTCATCCAGTCCGCGGTCCGGCCGGTTACCGAAACTGCGCCGTCGCGCACCGCCACGTCCATGACCTCGAAGTCCGTCGTATGGTCCGCGAGTACCGCGCCCGTGGCGGCTTCGATGATCAACACCCGATTCGTGCCGTGGCAGGCGATCTTTCCGTCGAATACCTGCTCACGGCAGCCGAGGAGTTCGCCGACATCGGTCGTCCAACGCACCTGGCCGGTGGCCGGATCGATGCCGTGCATCCGCACCGGTCCGACGGTCAGTCCAGCGTTTTCCCCCGGCCCAGGCCCGCCGGGCACCGCGGTTGCCGCAACGATCATCGTCCCGGTGTCCATCGGCGAGCCGTAGCCGTAATAACGATCCAGCGTCTGCGGCGCGGCCAGCAAAACCGCACCGGGCTCGTCGGACAGGTCGGCTGCGCGCAATGTCCACTGCGGCACCGGAGTGGAGTCGAGCCGGTGCGAAATCCGGAACCGGCCGCCAGTCGCGGATACCTCAGGCGGCTGCACAGGCGATCGGTTCACCCACACGACCGCAGTGGTACCCGCCACCACGGCCACGACCAGCACGGTGATCCAGATCCGCCACTGATCAGCGAGCCACCTTGCCGCGTTGTTCACCCAGGGGTCTCCTTCATGTATCTAACGGGTCCGATACGCAAGGTATCGGCTTGTCAAGGCTGAGAACTCGGACCGGACCGAGCCGACTGTGCCGGTTTATTCTGCCGCGCAGCGTGTTTCGGCGGAAACTACCTGCCGACCGGCCTTCCAGAGCCTTCGGTACGACCTACTGGCCGAATGGCACCAAGCTGGGAACTAGGCGTCCAGCTAGCTTCTGAGGTAATCGAGGTCCCTCGAGCGCAGCAATATGGCGGTGCCGTGGGGCGTGTCGTGCCGCGTTTCGACTGCGCTCGGCGAGGGAGCCGGACCTGATGGTGCGGCAACTTATCTGGACGGGGCACTAGTTTCTGAGGTGACCGAGATCCCTCGAGCGGAGTTATGCGGCGGCGCCGTGGGGCGTGTCGTGCCGCGTTTCGACTGCGCTCGGCGAGGGAGCCGGACCTGATGGCGCGGCAACCTGTCTGGACGGGGGACTGGCAGCAGCCGCAAGAACAGTTGCTGAGCGAACTCGTGGTGCCGGGCGGTTGGATGTCGAACGCGCTGGTCGACTCCGCGCACTCGCGGGAATGGGTGCTGAGGCCACTTCGCCCGGTCAGTAGGCTGTCACCTATGACGGTAGGGACGACGACCGGCCAGGATATCCGCGAAGCGGTGCACGATGCCGCGCGCAAGGCTCGGATTGCTTCGCGCGCGCTCGCGCAGCTGACCACAGCGCAGAAGAACGAGGCGCTGCATGCGGCGGCCGATGCGTTGCTCGCGGCGGCCGATACCGTGCTCGCCGCCAATGCCGAGGACATCGCGACCGCGCAGGCGGCGGGGACCGAGGAGTCCCTGCTGGACCGGCTGCGGCTGACGAAGGCGCGCATCGACGGCATCGCGTCCGGGCTGCGCCAGGTGGCCGGGCTGCCGGATCCGGTCGGTGTGGTCGTGCGCGGGTCGACGCTGCCGAACGGGCTGGAGATCCGTCAGGTCCGGGTGCCGCTCGGCGTGGTGGGCATGGTCTACGAGGCCCGCCCGAATGTCACCGTCGACGCATTCGGACTCGCGCTCAAATCCGGCAACGCGGCGCTGCTGCGCGGATCCTCCTCGGCCGCGTACTCCAATGCCGCACTTGTCACGGTGCTGCGGGAAGCTCTTGTCGCACTGGACATTCCGGCCGATGCGGTCCAGCTGCTGCCCAGCCACGATCGCTCCAGCGTGACCCATCTGATCCAGGCTCGCGGCCTAGTCGACGTGGTCATCCCGCGCGGTGGCGCGGGCCTGATCAATGCGGTGGTCCGCGACGCCCAGGTGCCCACCATCGAGACCGGTACCGGCAACTGCCACGTCTACGTGCACGAAGCCGCCGATCTGGAGATGGCCGAGCAGATCCTGATCAATGCCAAGACCCGCCGTCCCAGCGTGTGCAATGCCGCCGAGACGGTGCTCATCGATGACGCCATCGCCACCACCGCGGTGCCCCGGCTGATCGAGGCGCTGGAACGTCATGGCGTCACCGTGCACGGCGACCTGCCCGGACTGGTGCCCGCCAATGATCAGGACTGGGGCGAGGAGTACCTCACCCTCGATATCGCGCTCAAGGTCGTCAAGGATCTCGACGAGGCCGTCGAGCACATCAACACCTGGGGCACCGGCCACACCGAGGCCATCGTCACCGCTGAGCTGGCCGCGGCCCGCGAATTCACCAACCGCGTCGATGCCGCCGCTGTGATGGTGAACGCCTCCACCGCGTTCACCGACGGTGAGCAGTTCGGCTTCGGCGCGGAGATCGGCATCTCCACCCAGAAGCTGCACGCCCGCGGTCCGATGGCACTGCCGGAACTGACCTCGACCAAGTGGATCGTCTGGGGCGACGGCCAGATCCGGCCGGTCTAGATTTCGTTCGGTGTAAGAACCGCCGAGCGCTTGCTTCGGGGACTCCCGTAGCGTTAGGGGTGGGAATGAATGGAAGGACGCTACGTGGGTACCGAAAGCGCAGTGCAGGAGCCGATCTTCACCTCGGTCGACGATGTGATCGAACGGCTGGCCACGACCGGGTACCTGGCCGATAAGGCGACGGCGACCTCGGTATTCCTGGCCGATCGGCTCGGTAAGCCGCTGCTGATCGAGGGTCCGGCCGGTGTCGGCAAGACCGAACTGGCCAGGGCGGTCGCGCAGACCGCGGATGCGGAGCTGGTGCGCCTGCAGTGCTACGAGGGCGTCGACGAGGCCCGCGCGCTGTACGAGTGGAATCACGCCAAGCAGATTCTGCGGATCCAGGCGTCCAGCGAGAACGACTGGGAAGAGACCAAGGCCGACGTCTTCACCGAGGAATTCCTGCTCTCGCGCCCGCTGTTGACCGCGATCCGTCGCGCCGATCCGACCGTGCTGCTCATCGACGAAACCGATAAGGCCGATGTCGAGATCGAGGGTCTGCTGCTCGAGGTGCTCAGCGATTTCGCGGTCACCGTTCCCGAACTCGGCACGATTACCGCCAGCCGCAAGCCGTTCGTGGTGCTGACCTCCAACGCGACGCGCGAACTGTCCGAAGCGCTCAAGCGCCGCTGCCTCTATCTGCACCTGGACTTCCCGGACGAGGAACTCGAGCGCCGCATCCTGGCCAGCCGTGTTCCGGAGCTGTCCGCCTCGGTCGCCGCCCAGTTGGTTCGGATCGTACACGTGCTGCGCGGGATGCAGCTGAAGAAGCTGCCGAGCGTCGCGGAATCGATCGACTGGGGACGCACCCTGCTCGCGCTGGGTCTACAGGACCTCGACGAAACCACCGTGCGCGCCACCCTCGGCGTCGTGCTCAAGCACCAAGCCGACCACCAGCGCGCGCTGGCCGAGCTGAAGCTGGCCTGAGCCGTGGCGGCCGGATCGCAGCCCACACTCGAAGCGCCGCACGGGATTTCGGGACATCTCGTCGGTTTCGTCGAGGCACTGCGGGCGCGCGGCATCCCGGTCGGTCCGTCGGAGACAGTGGACGCGGGCCGTGTGGTGTCGGTGCTGGATCTGATGGACCGCGAGGTCGTGCGTGAGGGTCTGGCCTGCTCGCTACTGCGCCGCACCACCCATCGCAGTACTTTCGACGGCCTGTTCGACCTGTGGTTCCCGGCGGCTCTCGGCGCGCGCAGCAGCACTGCGGATGATCTCGAGGTTCCGCGCACGCCGTCCGGTGAGATCGATATTCCCGCGCTGCGCGGACTACTCGCGGACCTGCTGACCCGGGAGGATTCGACGCAGCAGCAGGAAATGATCGCCGCTCAGCTGGTCGAGCAGCTCGGTCAGTACGAATCTTCGCGCGGCCCCTCCTTCTCCGCGTACCGGACGCTGCGCGAGGTACAGCCGGAAACACTGTTGGCCAGGATTCTGGCGGGTATGGCCGCCGGACCGGATACCAGCGAATTCGACACCGAGATCGCCCGCCGGATCGGCCGACAGCGCATCGCCGGATTCCGCGCCATCGTGGAGGCGGAAACGCACCGGCGGGTGGCCGAGAATATCGGCAAGGAGCGCGTCGCGAGCTATGCCGTCGCTCGTCAAGTCGAGGATGTCGATTTCCTGCGTGCTTCCGAAACCGAGCTGGCGGAGCTGCGGCGCAGCACCCAGCGACTGGCCCGAATCCTGGCGTCCCGACTTGCCGTGCGGCGCAGGCATTCTCGTCGCGGTGAGATCGATCTGCGCAAGACGCTGCGTAAATCCATGTCGACCGGCGGCGTGCCCATCGACCTGGTGAATCGCAAACCGCGACCGGGTCGCCCCGAGTTGGTGCTGCTGTGCGATGTGTCCGGCTCGGTGGCCGGATTCAGCAACTTCACTCTCTTGCTGGTCAATTCGCTGCGCGAGCAGTTCTCCCGGGTGCGGATATTCGCCTTCGTGGACCGGACCGATGAGGTGACCCGGTTCTTCGATCCACACACTCAGCTGGACCAGTCCATGGCCCGCATTTTCACCGAGGGCAAGGTGGTCGGCCTGGACGGGCACTCCGACTACGGCCATGCGCTGTCGACCTTCGTCGAGCAGTGGCCCGATGCGGTGACCTCGCGCAGCTCGCTGCTGATTCTCGGCGATGCCCGCACGAATTACCGTGATCCGGATCTGAATACGCTGCGCGGGCTGGTGCGCACCGCCAAGCACGCGCATTGGCTCAATCCGGAGAAGGAAAGCAACTGGGGCACCGGCGATTCCGCCGCTGACAGGTATCGCGAAGTGATCGAGATGCACGAGTGCCGCTCGGCCAAGCAATTGACCGCGGTGGTGTCCCGGCTGCTACCGGTGTGACGCGATTGTGACCGAACTCATTATCGGTCTCCGTTAACACCATCAGCATTCGTTAAGGGAACTATTGGCGCTGCGCACCAGGATTCGATCCATGGTGAACAACGCGCCGGCCGGGTCTGGCCGCAGCGGTGGTGGGGATTATTCGTTCCAGGTCGATCTGCGCGGAATCGTCGATCTGCTCTCGCACCACTTGTATTCGAGTCCTCGGGTCTACATCCGTGAGCTACTGCAGAACGCCGTCGATGCCGTCACCGCGCGCAGGCAGCGCGATGCCTTGGCGCCCACCGCGATTCGGCTGATTGTCGACGAATCGGGGCTGCGGATAACCGATCACGGCATCGGTCTCACCGAGGCGGATGTGCACC
>NZ_BDBY01000362.1 GCF_001613225.1 Nocardia pseudovaccinii NBRC 100343 | reverse complement strand
TGGCCGAGACGATCCGCGTGGTCACCCGCTCGGCCCTCGATCCCGACGCACGGTCCGTGGAATGGCTGGCCGCCGCCGACGGCACCTATTCGCTGCGTCTGCTCGATCCAGCAGAGCAGCAAGAGCCGGGCACCACGGTGCATCTCACGCCGCGAGCCGGTGCGCAGGCGTGGTTCACACCGGGGCGGGTGCTGGATCTGGTCCGCGATTATGGTTCGCTGCTGCCCTACGAGGTGACGGTCGAGGCGAATGGTGCCGGACTCCGCGCGACCGATGGTCCGCCGGTGTGGCGGCGCGCCTATGCATCCCCGGCCCAACGGCGTGCGGCGCTATTCGAGTACGGCGAGCGTGTCCTGGGGTTCACACCGCTGGATGTGATCGATCTCGATGCCGAATTGGCGGGGGTCAGCGGGGTCGCCTTCGTGCTGTCACAGCCGGGCAATCCGGCTGAAAGCAGTGCGCACCGGGTGTATCTCAAGGGCATGCTGCTCGGTGACGCGGTGCGCGGACTGCTGCCGGACTGGGCCTTCTTCGTGCGCTGTGTCATCTATACCGACAGCCTGCGCCCGACCGCCTCACGTGAGGGCCTCTACGAAGACGAACGCCTCGCCATCGTCCGCGACAGCCTCGGCGACCGAATCCGCGACTGGCTCACCGAAATCGCCGCCGAACAGCCCGAGCGGCTCGCCGCATTCCTGTCCGTGCACGCACTCGGTGTCAAGGCGATGGCGCGGCATTCGCCGGACATGCTGCGGATCATGGTGCCGCACTTGCTGTTCGAGACGACCGACGGCCGGGTTCCGCTGACCGAATTCGCGCGCAACCATCCGACCGTGCGGGTGACGGCGACGGTGGAGGAATTCCGCCAGGTCGCTGCCACCGCGGCCGCGCAAGGCATCGGCGTCGTCAACGGCGGCTATACCTACGATGCGGAACTCGTCGCGCTGCTGCCGACGATCCTGCCTGGTGTCACGGTGACCGAGCTGGACGCCGCCGCCGTTACGGCCGCTCTCGACCCGGTGGATCCCGCCGAGGAACTCTTGTTGGCTCCGGTGCTCGCGGCGGCGCGCACGGCACTGGATCCGCTGTCCTGCGATGTGATTCTGCGTGCGTTCCATCCGGTTTCGGTGCCTGCACTGCATCTGGACAGCCGGGGTGCGCGCAATGAGCGAGCACGGGTCGAGACCACCGTCGGCGCGGATGAGCTCTGGACCGAAATCCTCGGGGCGCTGGAGGCGAGCGCACCCCGTGCCCAACTGGTGTTGAACCACAACAGCCCGGTGGTCCGGCGCTTGAGCCGGATCGACGACCCGGCCTTCCTGCGGACCGCGGTCGAATCGCTCTACGGCCAAGCGTTATTGATGACGCACCGGCCGCTGCGACCGGCCGATACCGCGCTGCTCAATCGCGCTTTCGGCGAATTCCTCAGCTGGGCGACCCGGCGTGCGGCGGGCGACACCGCGGAGGAGGCCTGAGATGGATACCTCCGAGATCCAATCCGCGCTGGCGCAGAGCCGTTCGCTGCCACATGGACGCGGTCGCACGGAACGACTGGAAATGCTTGCCGTCGAGGCGAAGTCGGGTGCGGACCGGGCACTGGAGGGGAGTGTCCTGTTGGAGCTCGCTCAGGCGTATGCCTATGCGGGCGAACGCGATCTGGCACCGGTCGCCTATGGCAGGCTGTTGCGGATCTACGACGAATTCCCGGCCGAACTCGGTCCGATGACGCATTCGGTGCACTGGTATCTGAAATGGCTGACCTGGGGTCTGATCGAGAATCCCGCGGTGCCGCTGCAGACCACCTACCGTTGGCTCGACGAGCTCGAAAGTCGTTACCGGCAGCGGGGATACAGCGCGCGCCCGGTGCTCGCCTTGCGCTCCGACCTGGCGCGGGAACTGGGGCAGGACGGCTTGGCCGCCGAACTGCTGGACGCCGCGCGCGCGGCACCGCGCGACGGAATGTCCGATTGTGATGCCTGTGAACGCAACCAGTGGGGTGCGAACTACGCGCAGGCCGGAGACGACGAGTCCGCGTTGGAGAGCTGGCGTCCGGTCATCGACGGTGCTCGCAGCTGTGCCGAAGAGCCGCATCGGGTGCTCGGGCAGGCCTTGCTGCCGATGCTGCGCACCGGGCGCACCGCCGAGGCGCGCAGTGCGCATTTGACAGGTTATCCACTGGTGCGCCACCTTCCGGATCTGCGGCGCTCGATTGGTGAGCACATCGAGTTCTGCGCACTGACCGGAAATGAGGCGCGTGGTCTGGAGATACTGGCCGAACATGCGGCCTGGCTGACCGATCCCGGTGCGGACGCCGCCATTCGGCTGGCCTTCATATCGGGAGTGTGCGTGCTGTTGCGGCGGCTGACCGAGCTGGATCTCGATGCACTCGAAGTCGGTGTGGGCACGGTGGATTCGGTACGTGACAAGCTGAGCGTCGAAATCGGCGAGCTCACCGCACGTTATGACGCGCGCAATGGCAATACGGTGGTCAGCGAGCGGGTCGCGGCCCGGCTCGCGCGACAACCGATGGTCGACCACCTGCCGCTCGGTGCGCGAAATACGCTGCCGCGCAAGGTTGCCGCTGTCGCGCCTGTGGAGACCGCGACCGTTGAGGAACAAGCCGAGGACGCGCGGCAGCTGGCCGAACTTGCCGCAGTACGTCTCGTCGACAATCCGAAAGATGCCGAACAATATCTGCGCCAAGCGCTTTCGATCGGCGCGACCGCGCTGCCCGCCGAACATCTCGCCCGGCTGAGTTCTCAGCTCGTCATGGTGCTCTCCGGACAGCAGGGCCGGGAATACGAACTGGCCGATGCGGCGCTCACCGCGGCCGCACGGTGGGAGCCGATTTCGGCGGCGGATGCGATACACCTCACCTTCGTCGCCGCGCGAGCCTGCCACCGGGCCGGACGGCACGGGGAGGCGGCGGCCCTCTTCGAGCAGTGCTTCGCGACCGGCGAGCAGCCGTATCCGCGCGCCGAAATGGCGATCGTGCGCCGCCAATACGGCGAATCCCTGCGCAAGCTCAACCGATTCCGTGATGCGGCACAGCAATTCGTCGAGGCGGCCCGTCTGGTCCACAACGACCCCGACCGCGTCGAACTCGAAGCCGAGCTCGCCTGGTCCGCCGCCTCGGTGCTGGACTACTGCGGCGAAGACGAACAAGCTGTCGTCGCCTTCCTCCGCGCCGCCCACCTCTGGGGCACCCTCGACCGCATCGGCCCCCGAGCCAAATGCCTGCGCTCCGCCGCCTGGCTACAGCTCTACGGCGCCGGTATGGAATCCGACCGCCCCTGGCTCACCACCATGCGCGACCTACTCGCCGAACTGGAGAACATCGCCGAAACATCCCCCTCGCCCGAGGTAACCACCGAACTCCTCAACACCCGCACCCAACTCGCCGACATGCAGCGCGACGACCACTGATCACCCAGAACCAGTCCGCCCAGTAGCGTCTCGATCTGGTCGAAAGCGATGGCACCGGCAAGCGGATTGGAGTAATCCGGGTCGAGACGATCAACCCGTCACGCACCAGGGGGACATTGATGATCAGCAGGTCGCCCGCCCCGGCTATCAGCGTGCATTTGCGGACGATAAGAAAACTGTTAGGGGGCATCGGCATTGTTGGGGAGGACACCGAGATCGGCTCGGTGCGTTGTCGATTCGGAGCTCCGGATGAAGAAGACCGCTGCTGTTATCGGCGCGCTGGCCAGCGCCGCAGTACTCACGGCCTGTGGGCCGGACGAATCGCCGACGACCGGGGGCGGATCGTCGACGACCGCGACACCGGCCGCGTCGGTGACGGCGACACCGGCCGCGTCGGTGACGGCGACACCGGCCGCGTCGGTGACGGCGACACCGGCCGCGTCGACGACCGTCGCCGGATCGCCTCGAGCCGAAACCTTCACCGCGACAACAGTTCATCTCGAGGGTGCCGGGTACAAGATCGACGTGCCCCAGGTGAGCGGCGGAAAGGCCGATGCCAGAACCGAATTCAACGCGGCGATGCGGGCCGGGGCGCAGGAGTGGATCGACCGCATCAGCCGTCCGGGCGATTCGGTCACCGGCGGTGACAGCCAGGTCGCCCGCATCGGTTCGCAGGTGCTCAGCGGGCACCTGGTCGTCATCATGTACGGCGAGGGCGCCGCGCATCCGAACAGCTTCGACGCCGCGCATGTCACCAGCATCGATACCGGCAAGGCCATCACCCTGCCCGACCTGTTCACCGACCTGCAGCAGGGCCTGAACACGCTTTCGACTCAGGCCGAGGCCCAGGTGCAGCAGAATCCGCGAGCGACCGGCTACAGCAAGAGCCTGCTCACCCCGGTCGCCGAGCACTTCCAGACCTGGGTCGCCACGCCGGAGGGCATGCGGATCTATCTCGGTGAGATCGCCTCGCATGCCGCGGGCAATATCGATGTCACCGTGCCGTGGTCCGCGCTGGACGGCGTGCTGAAGCCGGGGATGCGCGCGGTCGTCAGCAGCTGACGAACCCTCGACAGTTCGCGGTGGTACGTTCTCGGGCACGAAGGCGAGCTATTCGGGGAGGCGAAATGAGGAAGACCGCTGCCGCTGTCCTGGTCGGCGTCCTGTTCGCCGTACTGACGGCGTGCGGGGCCGCCGACCGGGCCGATTCGCCCGCGGCACCGCCCTTCACCGCAACCTCGATTCGGCTCGAGGGCCCCTGGTACTCCTTCGACCTGCCGCAGGTCGAGGGCGGAACCGAGGATGCGCGCACCGACTTCAACGACGGCTTGCGCGCCGAGCTGGATCCGTACCTGCGGGCCGCGGCGGAGAACCAGAAGGTGAAGGGGTACAAAAGTGAGGTCGCGCACATCGGCCGCCATGTGCTCAGCGGTGTGCTCGGCATCGAGGTCGACGACGGCTACACGCATCCGACGACCTTCAAACGCACCCACGTGACGGATATCGATACCGGCAAGGCGCTCACCCTGCCGGATCTGTTCACCGATCTGCCGAAGGCCCTCGATCGACTGTCGGCGCAGGCAGAGGTGCAGATCCCCAAGACCCGCGTCGGCACGAACCCCTACGACAAGCAGCGCATCGCACCGGCCGTGGAGAACTTCAAGGACTGGCTGGCCATGCCCGACGGTCTGCGCGTCTACCTCGGGGAGATCGCTTCGCATGCGCTGGGCTATATCGACATCACGATCCCGTGGTCCGAACTCGACGGTGTGCTGAAGCCGGGTCTGCGGGCGGTCGTCAGCAGTTGACCGTCCGGCCCCGGCTCGGACCGAACCGACCGGTTAAGCTCGGCTCTCATGCAGGAGAACGGTCGGCGTCGACGCAAGCTGGGGGTGATGGGTGGCACTTTCGACCCCATCCACCACGGCCACCTCGTCGCCGCCAGCGAGGTCGCGAACCGGTTCGAACTGGACGAAGTGATCTTCGTCCCGACCGGACAGCCGTGGCAGAAGGCCGATAAGCAGGTCAGCCCCGCCGAGGATCGCTACCTCATGACCGTGATCGCGACCGCGTCCAACCCCCGATTCTCGGTCAGCCGGGCCGATATCGACCGGGGCAAGGTCACCTACACCGTCGACACCTTGCGTGAGATGCGTACCAAGCATCCCGACGCCGAGCTGTACTTCATCACCGGAGCTGACGCGCTCGCCAACATCTTGACGTGGCAGGATTGGGCGGAGTTGTTCGAACTGGCGAAATTCGTCGGGGTGAGCCGACCGGGGTATGAGCTGAACACCGATCATCTCGAGGAGCATCTGCGTGACCTGCCGGTCGATGCGGTGACCATGATCGAGATCCCGGCGTTGGCGATCTCGTCGAGTGAATGCCGTCGCCGCGCCGCCGAGAACCGGCCGGTGTGGTACCTCGTGCCCGACGGCGTCGTGCAGTACATATCGAAGCGGCATTTATATGTGCCCGTAGGAGTGGAAGGTAGATAATTGAGCGCATCTGTCGAATCGGTGGAGATGGCGCAGGTCGCCGCGCGTGCGGCGGACGAGAAGCTGGCCACCGACGTCGTGGTGCTCGACGTCTCCGAACAGTTGGTGATCACCGACTGCTTCGTGATCGCCTCCGCGCCGAACGAGCGTCAGGTCAATGCCATCGTCGACAATGTCGAGGAGAAGCTCCGCGAAGCCGGGCACAAGCCGGTCCGGCGCGAGGGGACCCGCGAGGGCCGGTGGGCACTGCTGGACTACGTCGACATCGTCGTGCACATCCAGCACAATGACGAACGCAATTTCTATGCGCTGGAACGGCTCTGGAAGGATTGTCCGGCGGTTCCGGTGGACGGGATCGCGGCCGGGACCGAGGTTTTCAAGCACACCGAGTCCGAGGGTGTCGTGGCGCATGGTGAAGCGGGGGAAGAACGCGAGTGAGCAAGTATGCCGGCGTCCGCACGCTGATCCTGCTGCGGCACGGGCAGACCGAGTGGAACGCATCCGACCGGATGCAGGGGCAGATCGACACCGATCTCACCGAGCTCGGTCGTCGTCAGGCGAAAGAGGCCGCGCGCGAACTGGTTTCGCGCAATGCGATCGCCATCGTGTCCTCCGATCTGCGGCGCGCCTTCGATACCGCCTCGGCACTGGCCGACCACACCGATGTTCCGGTGGTCCCGGATCGGCGGCTGCGCGAAACCAACCTCGGGGACTGGGAGGGGTTGACCCATCTGGAGGTCGACGCCGACTATCCGGGCGCGCGGGTCGCGTGGCGCTTGGATGCGGCCTATACCCCGCCCGGCGGTGAGAGCAAACTCGAGGTCGGCGCACGGTCCCTACCGGTTGTTCGAGAATTGTTCGCCGAGCGGCAGGATTGGCCAGGCCGGACTATCATCCTGGTGGCGCACGGCGGGCTGATCGCCGCCCTAACGGCCGCGCTGCTCGACCTGCCGCCGCGGAACTGGCCTGCCCTAGGGGGATTGGCCAATACCAGCTGGGTGCAGCTGAGCAGTCACGGTCCGAGCATCGATCAGCCCGGTTGGCGCCTGGATGTGTGGAATGCAGCGGCGAAGGTGGCCCCGGATGTCCTCTGAAGAACCGGTTCGGCAGGTACCGGATGAATTGTTCCGTCGGGTTTCGGCGAAGCCCGAACGGGCGATCCCGGACGCTCTGTTCGGACCTCCCCCGGTGAAGACGGTCGAGCCGGAGGAACCGGCCGAGGCGCAGTCGGCCGAGTCCGACAGCGACGAATCGGTTGCCGCCGCCGACTCCGGTGACGGTAACGAGGAGCCCGCCGCGTACGCGACCGAGTTCGGAACCGGCGCGGAGCCAGCCGAACCAGCAAGTGAACCACCAGAAGATGTTGCGGCAGCTTCCGATACGGATATCGCGGCGTCGACGATCGGCGCTGAATCCGAAGACGAATCTATTAGTTCCGCAGCGGAATCCGAGCCTGAAGTCACGGTCGCGGTTTCGGCGAGCGGTGACGAATCCACAGTGGATTCGGTCGTCGACGATCCCTCGCTCGAATCGGTTACCGGCGACGAGGTTACGGCCGACCCGGCCTCGACCGATGAATCGGATCGTCCGGTGCTGCTGGTGATCGCGGACTCGCTGTCCTACTTCGGTCCGAAGGGCGGGCTGCCCGCGGATCATCCGAAGATCTGGCCGAATCTGGTCGGTGCCGAACTCGATTGGGATGTCGAGCTGATCGGGCGGATCGGCTGGACCTGCCGGGACGCGTACTGGGCGCTGATCGGCGACCCTCGGGTGTGGGCCGCGGTGCCGCGCGCGGGTGCGGTCGTCTTCGCGGTCGGCGGCATGGATACCTTGCCCTCGCCGCTGCCGACCGCGCTGCGCGAGTTGATCCGCTATGTGCGTCCGCCCGTACTGCGTCGGGGGGTCCGCGCCACCTACAATTGGCTGCAGCCCAAGCTGTCGAAACTCGGTCGGCCCGTGGCATTGCCGCCGAAGGTGAGCGTGGACTACCTGGAGCAGTCACGCGAAGCGCTGGCCCAGCTGCGTCCGGATCTGCCGGTCGTCGCGGTACTGCCGTCCGTGCACAACTGCGCCGCTTACGGGCACGTGCACAGCGGCCGGGAGCCTGCGGTCGAGGCACTGCGCGCATGGTCGGACAAGACTTCCGTCCCGCTGGTAGATCTCGGTGAAGCGGTGCGCGAGGACATCTTCTCCGGCGACGCGAATCCGGACGGCATCCACTGGGGCTGGGCCGGGCATACCGCGGTGGCGAATTCGATGGTGAAGACCTTGCAGGAGGTTCGGTAGTCCGTGGCCGTTGTGGTCGTCACCGATTCGTCCGCCAGCCTCCCTGCCGAACTCGTCGCCGAGTTGGACATCGCCGTTGTACCACTGCATGTGCTGGTCGGCGACCGCACCATCCGCGAAGGCGTCGACGCCATCGATATCGACTACGGCTCGGATACCGTGACGACCTCGGCGGCCTCACCCGGTGAGCTGCGTGCCGTCTACGAGCAGGCGCTTGCGCGCAGCAATGGGGACGGCGTTGTCGCGGTACATCTTTCGCGCCAACTCTCCGGTACCTGGGAGGCGGGACGGCAGGCGGTTCGCGATATGGATGCCGCCGATCAGGTCCGGTTGGTCGATTCACTCGGCGCAGGTCTGGCTACCGGCTTGCCGGTGCTCGCCGCCGCGCGCCGCGCGCACACTGGCGCGACATTGGATGTCGTCTATGACACCGCTGTCGCCGCGGCCAGTCGATCACGCACCTTCATCCTGGTGAACCGCACCGAGCAATTGCGCCGTGGCGGCAGATTGAGCAGCGCCGCGGCCTTTTTCGGCAGCGAACTGGTGAGCAAACCGCTGCTGCAGATCGTCGAGGGCCGCCTGGAACTGCGCGAAAAGGTTCGTACCCGCTCCAAGGCCTACGCCAAACTCGTTGCGGCAGCGGTGGATGCGGCGGGTGATGATGGCGCCGCCGTCGCCGTACAACACCTGGGTGCCGAGGATGCCGCGAATACCGTCGCCACCCAACTGCGCGAGTTGCTGCCCGGCATCCGCGAATTGATCGTCGCGGAATTCGGGCCGACGCTGGCAGTCCACCTCGGCGTCGGTGCGGTCGGTGTGTTGGTCGTCCCCGGCGGCTGCGCCTGATCGGCTACGGTCCAGCACTCGCGGGTGTGCCGCATCTCCGGTCGAATGGCGTGGTAAGCGTAATAATTTCTGCGTGATCGCAACCCCTTCGGTCGGCACCGGCGGTGACTAACGTCGCGGCATGACCGCTGAGGCACTGAACTGATCGACGATGCCACGATCCACAATGTGCGGCGGTGCCGCCAGGCGGCACCGCCCGACCCGACCTCGTCAGCGGGATATCACCAAGTGCCGCAACGGCGCTCGGCGATATCGAGTGGGATGGCGAAGCTTCGATATCGAGGCGGTGTACGGCAGCTATGGTGACGACGTGGGGACCGAATGCCCGATCTGCGATAAGCATCGGGGGATCGGTGCGCTGGTCGGCCCGGTGATCTACGCGGATGACCTGGTATTGGTCACGCATCGGCCGCTCACCGAGGGCGCGCCGGTGCCGGGCTACCTCTTCGTGGAGACCCGGCGACACGCACCGACATTGTCCACCTTGACCGATGCCGAGGCCCACGCGGTGGGCTGGGCCGCTCGACGCGCCGCACACGCGTTACACGTCGAGCTGGCACCGGAATTCGTGTTCTCCGCCATCACCGGGCGCAGCGTCGCGCATTTCCATCAGCACGTATTCGCTCGTCCGCACGGCACCCCAGCCTCGGTACCGTGGACGAACGCCGACGCGTGGCCGGACGCGCCACACATAGATGCGTGCGCACTCGGTGAACTGTGCGACCGCTTGGCGATCCACTTCGTCACCGAGCATTGACGGTCAGAGCAGGATGCTGTGCGCGGCGATGAGTTCGATTATACGGGAAAGCAATTCGTCGGCAGTTAGCGGTTCGAGGCGTCGTCCGTCCCGAAGCCGCACCGCAACAAGGTTATTCGCGACCTCCTTCGGACCTATCACGACTTGGTAGGGGACCAGGCGGGCTTCGCGAATGCGCGCGCCGAGACTGCCCTGATCGGCGATTTCGGCGCGCAGTCCGAGCTGGAGACAGCGTTCGACGAGTTCTTCGGCGGGTGCCGCCTCGGCCGCCGAAATCGGTAGGACGACCAGCTGGGTCGGAGCAAGCCAGGCCGGGAACGCACCGCCGTGCACCTCGATCAGGTGCGCGACGGCCCGCTCGACGCTGCCGATAATGCTGCGGTGCACCATGACCGGCCGATGCCCGACCCCGTCCGCGCCGATGTAGTGCAGATCGAATTGCTCCGGTTGGTGGAAGTCGACCTGCACGGTGGACAGGGTGAATTCGCGACCCGCGCTGTCGGTGAACTGAATATCGATCTTGGGGCCGTAGAAGGCCGCCTCGCCCTCGGCTGCTTCGTAGGGCAGGCCGGAGCGGTCGAGCACATCGGTGAGCATGGCGATCGACTGCTGCCAGAGTTCCGGGCCGGCAATGTATTTCCCGCCCGGTCCGGGTAGCGAGAGGCGGTATCGGGTGGGCCGGATCCCCATGGCCGCGTGCGCCGATCGAATGAGTTCCAATGCGCCCGCGACCTCGTCGGCTACCTGATCGACGGTGCAGAAGATGTGTGCGTCATTGAGCTGGATCGCGCGCACACGGGTGAGTCCGCCGAGTACACCGGAGAGTTCCGATCGATACATCCCGCCCAATTCGGCCATCCGCAAAGGCAATTCGCGGTAGCTGTGCGAGCGGGAGCGGAACATCACCGCGTGATGCGGGCACAGGCTCGGGCGCAGCACCACCTGCTCGCCGCCCAACTGCATAGGCGGGAACATGTCGTCGCGGTAGTGCGACCAGTGCCCGGATATTTCGTAGAGCTCGCGCTTCCCGAGCACCGGTGAGTACACGTGCCGGTACCCGGCGCGTCGTTCCGCGGTGCGAATGAACTCCTCGAGTGCGTGGCGCACGGTGGCGCCGTCCGGCAGACAGTACGGCAGGCCGGATCCGATCAGCGGGTCGGTATCGAACAGGCCTAGTTCGCGGCCGAGTTTGCGGTGGTCGTGCACGGGGGTCTCCTCGCGGACAGCGGGCGAGTGCGCACAAGACGAAGCCCCGGGCACTCGCCCGGGGCTTTCGATCTGGACAGCAATCAGCGCGCCGGGACGGTCTCCGGCGTCGTCGTCACAGCAGCGCGCTTCATGTCGGCCACGGTAGCAGAGCAGACGTGGTGTCGGCACATCATTTATTACTGCGGTTGCGGGAGGAGATTCACACCTGCTCGGCCAGGAAGTTCTCCCAGGTGAGTTTGCCGACCGTCGCACCATCGAGGGTCAGATTCTTCTTCGCGCGATACGCGCGCCCGATCTTGCCGGGCACCGGAACCGGCAGGAACAGCCGACGCTTGCCCTCGGCCTTCAGGTATCCGCGGATCAGTTCGGCCATCGTGTACACAGTCGGCCCGACCAGATCGGCTACCAGTCCGGCCGGTGCGCCGCGGGTCAGGTCCACGAGGCGCGCGGCCACTTCTCGCGAATCGACCGGCTGCCACAGGATCGCGCCCGGTGCGGGAACGATCGGGCTCTTCGCCATGGCTTGTGCGGTCTTCAGGGCGAGATCGTGGAACTGGGCCGCGCGCAGGATGGTGTACGGCACACCCGATTCGATGATGGCCTGTTCGGCGGCGAACTTGGCCCGGAAGTAGCCGATCGGCAGCTTCCCGGCGCCGACCACGCCGATGTAGACGATGTGCTGCACGCCCGCCTTGGCGGCGGCGTCGACCAGATGCCGGGTCGCGATGTCGTCACCCTTGGGGCCACCCGCGAGGTGCAGGATGATCGCCGCGCCGTCGACCGCGGCCTCGACGCCGGTGCCCGCCAGCAGATCTCCGGTCACGAACTCGATGCCGTCGGTCGATTCGTGGGCATTGCGGCTGAGCATTCGAATCTTGAAACCGGCTTCGACCAGCAGTGGTGTGACGTGGCGGCCGAGTGTGCCGGTGCCGCCGGTCAGCAGGATGGTCGTCATGATTCCTCCAAAGTTCCCATGTGCTGCTCTTCACCGGTATGACGACGCAGGGGGGCCGGGTGTGACAAAGCGGGGAATTGTCCGCGCGCACCTCTAGGATTCCCGGGTGACCGGATCCGACCACGATGCCTTCGAGCACCTCGACACCTCGACCCTGCCGCCGCGTCAGCAGCGGATTCTCGCCACGATCCGGGACTGGGTGCTGCGGTACGGGTACGCGCCGAATACCAGGGAGATCGGCGATGCCGTCGGGCTGCGGTCCTCGTCCTCGGTCTCGAAGCATCTGAAGTCCTTGGAGGACAGGGGATTTCTGCGTCGCAGCGAGACCATGTCGCGGCCGATCGATGTGCGCATGTTCCTGCAGGCGTCAGTGGCTCCGGAGCAGGCCGAGGATTCGGTCGCGGTTCCGGTCGTCGGCGATATCGCGGCGGGTACGCCCATTCTCGCCGAGGAACACGCCGACGACATGATGACACTGCCGCGTGAACTCGTCGGTCGCGGAACGGTTTTCGGGCTGCGCGTGCGCGGCGATTCGATGATCGATGCGGCGATCTGCGACGGCGACCTGGTGGTGATCCGCAAACAGCACGAGGCGCATTCCGGTGAAATCGTCGCCGCGATGATCGATGGCGAGGCGACGGTGAAGGTCTATCGGCGTCGCAACGGACACGTCTATCTGGAGCCGCGCAATCCGGCCTACGACGTGATCGACGGTGACGAGGCCGTGGTGCTCGGGAAGGTCGTGTCGGTGATGCGCCGCGTGTGAGCTGGAAATTCCGTTGCCTGGGCTAATGACCAGCTGTAGCGTTCCTTCGGTTTGTCAACCGATCTATCGAAGGAGTCGATGCCGTCATGAAAGCCGTCACCGAACGCGACATCAGGTCGTCGTTCGTCAACTGTTCCAAGACGACCGCCAAGAAGCTGCCGGTGCCCCGGGACCTGGACGCACAGCCCTGGGATGACCTGGATTTCCTCGGCTGGAGCGATCCGTCGCTGCCCGGCCGCGGCTATCTCGTTGTGCCGCAGGACGATCGCCTCATCGGCGTCGCGCTGCGCTACGAAACGGGCGGATCCGGCCGGACCCAGATGTGCGCGATCTGCCTGACCGCGCATACCGGTGGGGGCGTCTCGCTGATGACCGCGCACAAGGCGGGCGAATCCGGACGCCGGGGCAACTCGGTCGGTACCTATATGTGCACCGATCTGGCGTGTTCGCTCTACGCGCGCGGTAAGCGAACGCCCGCGCTCGGCAATCGGTACCGCGAAGATCTCATCACCGAGGAGACCAAGATCGAGCGGGTCCGGGACAACATGAACGCCTTCGTCACCAGGCTGTTCACCTAGATTCGTTTATTCGGCCCCAGCTATGAAATGGAGGTAGATGCCATGTGCCGACACTCAACAGAACTCGGGATGCCCAGGATTCCTCTCCGGTTGAGCAGGCCTGGATCCGGTCCGGACCCACTCATCCGGAGAGGAATCATTCCTTCGGGTCAGCCCTTGTAATCGGCGGGTGGGCCTTCCTGGGGACCGAGAGCCGACTCGAATGCCGCCGAGTAGACCGCGAAGCGGGATTTCCAGGCATCCGGCGCAGGCGTGACCCCGACAAGGCGGTCCAGGCACTCGTCCCAACCCGCGGCATTGCGTGCCGCCGCGCCTGGTGGGAGTTCGTCGACCAGCACCAGGCGGGTACCGCCTTCGTGCTCGGTCAGCTCGAAGCGCAGGGTCTCCTCGCCCCAGGTGAAGGACAAAAGATTCGGCTCGTCCACGGCCAGCACTTCGCCGCTGAGCGTCATGTCGATGACATCGCTCGGGAAGCGGAAGGTTATCGCGGCGCCAACCTGCCAGACCCCGCCGTCCACGATGACGTCGCAGGGGAACCAGGATTTGAGCTGTTCTCGCTGGGTGATGGCCTGCCACACCACTTTCGGCGGGTCGGGTAGCTGGCGCTCCAGTCGTACGGCCGGTCGTGCGCCATCGGTAATCAGCTGAGCGTCGGTCACGATTGCCTCCGTCGGTTGAGATGTTCTTCCAGTCGGTCCAAGCGCGCGCTCCACAACCGGCGGTAGGGCTCGAGCCAGTTGTCGAGTTCGACCAGCGGCTCGAGCCTGATGCGGTAGAGGCGACGTTGGGCATCCGAGCGCACCTCGACCAGCCCGACATCCCTGAGCATGCGCAGATGTTTCGACACCGCGGGCTGGCTCAGGCTCAACCGCTCCGCCAACACTCCCACCGGTTGCTCTCCCTCGCGCAGCACCTCGAGGATGGCCAGTCGATTCGGCTCGGCCAGCGCCTGAAGTGCTTTCGGCGTCGTCACGCAACCGACTATTCCTCATCGGTTATATAACCGTCAAGGCATACAATGGTCAGGTTCGCTGGCGTCAGGGCTGAGGTTCGCGTTTCACTTGTCGTGGTTCCTTGTCGAGACGGAGGCCGCGCCAGGACGGGTGGCGAAGCCGGTCGTCACCGGTCCATTCGGTGAACGACACCTCACCGACAAGCTGGGGCTCGACCCAAATGGCGTCGGGAACACTGGTGTCGACAGTGGGTGTCTTGCGTTGCAGCGGTTGGAGTCTCGCATTCAGCTCGTCGAGCATCGCCTGGGTGAATCCGGTGCCGACATTGCCGATATAGGTCAGCTTTCCGGCGTTGTCGTAGATTCCCATGAGCAATGAGCCGATGCGCCCGGCCCGGCGGCCGGTACCCGGCCGCCAGCCGATGATGACGACTTCCTGGTCGTTGACGTTCTTGACCTTGGTCCACAGCGGGCTGCGTCGCCCGGGCAGGTAGGGGCTGTCGAGTCGCTTGCACACGATCCCTTCGAGGCCGAGCCGTCGCGATTCGGCGAGGATGTCGGCGCCGGAGCCGTGCAGACGCGGCGGAACCCGCCAGTGCGGACCCCGCAGGTCGAGTTGTTCCAGCAGTTGCCGACGCTGCTCGTAAGGCAGATCGATCAGAGAGCGTGTGCCGATATGGAGTAGATCGAAGATGAGGTAAGTCGCTTTCACGGACTTGGCGAGGCTTCGAATCGCCGCGGGATTGCGCTGGTGCATGCGTGGTTGCAGCGCCTCGAAGGAGCTGCGGCCGTCGGCGGTGAAAGTGACGATTTCGCCATCGATGACGAAGGGCGGGGTCGCCGGGGCGAGATCGGCGAGTTCGGGCCACGCGGGAGTGATGTCGTTGCCGTTGCGTGAGATCAGACGCAGGTCGCGGTCGACCTGCGCGATGGCGCGAATACCGTCGAATTTCACCTCGTATGCCCAGCGTTGGTCATCGCTGGGGAGGTGGCCCGCGAGCGCCAGCATCGCCGCATACCGCGGCAGCTTTGTCACATTCGCCTCGACACCATCGCCTGGCCTTTCGCCGGAGATGACAATCAGTTGAATGGTACCGATTGGTCTGGATAGCTGATTGGTCGCTAACCGTGTTTTCATCGAGGATCGGCTCGTGCGAATCATCTATGTCATCGCTCATCCGGAGTCGACACATCACGTTGAGGGCCTGGTGGGAGGGTGGTACAACTCGCAACTCACGCCTGCCGGTTTGCGCGCAGCGGATGCGATCGCCGATGCGCTTCGCTCGAGGATTCCGGCGCAGGTCGGCGTGGAGTTGTTCACATCGGATCTACGGCGTGCGGCGCAGGCCGCGGCCGTGCTCGGCAATGTGCTGCGGGTGCCGCCGATTCTCGATCCGCGATTGCGCGAGAAGTCCTACGGCGAGGCCGAGGGCAAGCCCCGGCAATGGTTGGATCAGCGATTCGTGCGGCCGCCGCTTGTCGGAGAGCGAATGGGCCATGATGAAGGCATACCGGGATCGGAGACCATCGCCGCATTCGCGCAGCGCGTCTACGCGGCGATGGATGCGATCCGGCAACGTCACTGCGATCGTCAGATCGTCGTGACCCACGGCGGCGCAATCACTTTCGTTGTTGCGGCGTGGACGATGTTGCCGATCGAATCACTCGGTTACGCCCGGTTCCATGCTGCTCCGGGAAGTATCACGGAGCTGCGCGAGGATGACTACTTCCACAACCGCCAGGTCGTCAGCCTCGGTGACACCCGCCATCTCACCTGAGAGTGCTTGCGATGACGGTGGTTACGACTTTGCGGGTGGCTTCGGGGGTTGGTGTGGGGTTGCTGCGGTCGGCGAAGAGGAGGTGGGCGCTGCCGATGAGGGTCAGGGCGACGGTGTCGGTGTCGGCCTCGGGGGTGATGCGGCCGAGGGCCTGTTCAGCGGTGAGGTAGGACGCGAGCATGGTTGTCGCTTCGGTGAGTACGGGCACGCCGGAGGGGCGGACCTGGCGCAGGCGGGTGCGGAGTTCGTCGCGGAAGGTGACGAGGCTGACTATGGCCACCGCGACCGATTCGAAGACGGTGGTCAAGGCGTCGGTGAGATTGTCGGTAACTGTGCTGGTGCCTGCTGATTCGTGCAGGGCGGCGGACTGTCGATCGATTCGGCTGATGCGGTCGAGTACGAGTTCTGCGAGGAAGGCGTCGAAATCGGCGAAGTGCCGGTGCAGGACGCCCTTGGCGCAGCCTGCCTCGGTGGTGACAGCGCGGCTGGTCAGCGCATTCGGACCGTCTCGCAACAGGATTCGCTCGGCGGCTTCGAATAGCTGCTCGCGCGGATCGCGCATGGCCACGCCTGTCGGCACGGTATCTCCTTTTCCCGGGCGCACCCGTTGGCAAGTGGGCATGCGCCCACTATGGTGGGCGCATGCCCACTCTACCTTCGGAGCCCACGTCCTCCGACCATCGCGAATCCCATCGAGCCCGTGAGCTGGCCGAATCGTTCGGCTCGGACCCGGAACGTTATGACCGGGCCCGGCCCAGCTATCCGGCGGCGATGGTGGATGCGATCGTCGCCGCCAGCCCCGGACCTGAGATCGTCGATGTCGGCATCGGTACCGGCATCGCGGCCCGGCAGTTCCGGGCGGCGGGTTGTCATGTACTGGGCGTGGAGGTCGATGCGCGGATGGGTGACTGGGCGCGGAAGTACGGTTTCGAGGTCGAAGTGTCTGCCTTCGAAGCCTGGGACCCCGCGGGGCGAATCTTCGACGCCGTCATCTCCGGCCAGACCTGGCACTGGGTGGACCCGGTCGCGGGCGCCGCGAAGGCCGCTGAAGTGCTGCGACCCGGTGGACGGCTGGCCGTGTTCTGGAATGCGGGCCAACCGCCGACGGACTTGGCCGAAGCCTTTGCCGCGGTCTATCAACGGGTCGTCCCCGACTCGCTCGCTGCCCGTTGGGCGGCGGGGGCGAAGACCACGTATGCGACGCCGTCCGACAAGGCGATCGAGGGGATTCGGGCGGCGGGTGGCTTCGGTGAACCCGAGCAGTGGACGTTCGACTGGGAGCGGACGTACACCCGAGACGAGTGGCTGGATCAGTTGCCGACAACCGGCGGCCACGCCCAATTCTCCTCTGCCACACAGGAAGAGGTGCTGGAAGGTGTCGGGGCTGCCATTGATGCGGCGGGAGGTTCCTTCGTGGTTCGGTTCAGCACGACGGTACTCATCGCCTTGCGAACCTGATCTAGCGGGCGAAGTTATCCACAGGCTCGGAGTTATCAACAGACTTTTTATCTCGCCTGGTCGACACGGATTCCCGACCTTGTCGCGGGACTAGCGTCGCCGCCATGTCCCGACATGACGAGCGTGAGCGGATTCGCCGACGACTGAGCGTATTGACCGAGCGAGTCGGTGCCAGCCGAACGATCGGTGCCGGAAGTCCGGCGCGTACCGACGGCGAGCTGTGCCGAAGTTCGCCGAGTTCGTCGAGGTCCGGACAGCGATCGCGGCGGCGAAGCAAGCCGCCGGTTCGCGGTGGGCGGTGGGATGACGAGGAGTTGTCCGAGGCGGTGGAGTCCGATCCCGAGGTTTCGTCTACCGAGGCGGCCGGGGCCGATCTCGAGGATGATGACGACGGGGTCGGCGAGGTGCGGGCACCGAGTTGGCTGGATGAGCCGAAGCGCCGTTCGGCCTGGCGGGATCATCTTGTGCCGGAACGATTTCGGGGGACTCGACTGGATCCGGGGTGGCGTGGGCTGGTGACGCTCGTCGCGGTCGGGCTGGCCGCGGTGGTCGTCGCGGCCGTCGTGGTGTTGCGTGAGCGACCGGTCGCGCAGGCGGTGCCGCTGCCGTCGGCGGTGCGCATCAGCACGGGCACGGTACCGGCTGAGCTGTCCAGTGTCAGCATGGCGGCATCCGGATCGGGACCATCAGCCGTGCCGGTAACCACCAGTCCCACAACGGAATTGGTGATCAGTGTGGTCGGCCTCGTACATCGCGGCGGCCTGGTGCGATTGCCCGCCGGGGCACGGGTCGCCGACGCACTCGCCGCCGCTGGCGGTGCCAAGGACGGCGCGGATCTGAGCGGACTCAACCTCGCACAGCGTCTCCAGGACGGCGACCAGGTTCTCGTTGGTTCAAGTGGCCCGAACCCGGGGTCGCAACTCGGCAGCACCACGATCAGTGCAGGCGGACGACCGCCAGGCGGCTCGGCTCCGAATTCCGCTGCGGCACAACGCCCGGCGAGCAAAGTCGACCTCAATACCGCAACCGAAGCCGAACTCGACGCTCTGCCCGGCATCGGCCCGGTCACCGCCCGCGCAATCGTCACATGGCGCACCACGAATGGACGATTCGCCGATGTCGCCCAACTCGGTGAGGTCGACGGCATCGGCCCGGCCCGCCTCGCCCGTCTGCGCGATCTGGTGACGGTATGACCGCAATCGAAGGTGTGTCGGACGGACAGGGCGATATCGACCGCCGGGCTGCCGAGGACGGCGAGCCGTCGATGGAGGCGGTACCGGTGCTCGACGCACGGTTGCTGCCTGCGGCGCTGAGTTGTTGGGGTGCAACGGTTGTCGCGCTGACGGTGGGATGGGTGGCCGGTCTGGTGCTGGCGTCGGTACTGGTGCTGCTGGCGATCGGGCTCTGGATGGTGCTGTTGCGCGCGGTGGCCCATCCCAGTGAGCGATGGCGGGTGGTCGCCGTTGCCGCACTTGCAGCGCTGCTGTTGGGTGCCGGGTTCGCGGTGGCCGGGGCGTGGCGCGAGCACCGGGTGGTGACGCATCCATTGCGTAACACAGCGGCTTCGGTGCGTGTGGTCGTCACACCCATCGATGATCCGAAACCGGTGCGGTCCAGCGCATTCGGGGGTGAGCAGCGGTGGACGGTGCGGGCGCATTTGCGCGATTACCGCCAAGGCGGTTCGACGGTGCGGGCGGGCGGCACCGTGGTGGTTCTCGGGTCCGGTGCGGACTGGGACGGGCTGCTGCCCGGACGGGCGGTGGAGTTTCGGGCCAAACCTGAGCTGCCATGGCACCGAGACCTCACCGTCGCCACGTTGCGGGCACAGGGACCGCCGGTGGTGGTCGGCGCGTTGCCCTGGTGGCAACGGGTCGCCGCGGCAGTGCGCACCGACCTCGCGTCGGCCGCACGTGTACTACCCGAACAGCAGGCCGGGCTGCTGCCCGCGCTGGTGGTGGGCGACACGTCAGCGCTGTCCGACGAAGTCCGTGAGGAGTTCGAAATCGCTGGGCTGGAACATATCTGCGTGGTCAGCGGGGCCAATTTCACGATCTTGTTGGCGGTTGTACTCGGTGCGGTGCGGCTGCTCACCCTGGGCCCGCGCGTCGGTGCAGCGGTCGCGGCGGCGGCACTGCTGATGTTCATTGTGGTGGCACGTCCGGACCCGAGTGTGCTGCGGGCGGGGGCAATGGGTGCGATTACCTTGCTCGCCTTGGTAACCGGACGCCGCAAGCAGGCATTGCCCGCGCTCTGCACGGCGGTCATCGGTCTGCTCGCGCTGTGGCCGGAACTGGCGGTGCGTGCCGGATTCGGACTGTCGGTGCTGGCAACCGCCGGACTGATCCTATTGGCGCCGAGTTGGGCGGACTGGTTGCGCGCCCGCGGCTGGTGGCGGGTGCCAGCCGAGATCGTCGCGGTATCGGCCGCCGCGTTCGTGGTGACGACACCGCTGGTGATCGCGGTGACCGGACGGCTCAGTTTGGTTGCGATCCTCGCGAATATCCTGGTCGAACCGGTAATCGCACCGATCACGGTGCTCGGGGCTATCGGCGCCGCGCTCGCCGCGGCCTGGCCTACGCTTGCCGAACTGATACTGCGTTGCGCGCAACCGCCACTGTGGTGGCTGCTGTTCGTCGCCGAACACGCGGCGAATGTGCCCGGCGCGGAGATCTCCGTGCGCGGTGGGCTCACCGGCGGGGCGATCGCCTGTGCGGCAGTAGTTCTCGTTGTGCTGGCATTGCGGTCGGCGGTAATGCGTCGTCTTGCCGCTGCCGTTCTACTCGGCGTCGCGGTCGTGCTGATTCCGGTGCGGGTCTGGCATCCGGGCTGGCCACCCGATGGCTGGGTATTGGCCGTCTGTGATGTCGGACAGGGTGACGGACTCGCATTGTCTGTCGGTAATCACACGGCCGTGGTCATCGATGTCGGTCCGGACCCGCGCATCATGCGCACCTGTCTGAATCGCATGCGCATCAACCGAATCTCGCTGCTCGTGCTGACCCATCCGCACGCCGACCACATCGCCGGTCTGGCCGGTGCCTTACAAGGCCGGACGGTCGATGCCCTGGGTGTCGGGCCTGGCGAGCTATCCGGAACAACGGTCGACGTCGAATCCGCAAGCGCCGACGAGGTGGGAATATCGAATTCGACCAGATCCGAGGCGGATTCAGGTGAGTCGACGGGCACGTCCAACGCACCGCGTTCCCCACGAGATCGGCGTGCATCGGTCAGCGGTCCGGAGCAAGTCGCCGGTCTCGCGGCACAGGCTCACATCCCAGTGCTCGAGCTGTCCTCGGGACAGGTATTGCGTTTCGGCACTATCGAACTGAACGTACTGGCCCCGGCCCCACTCGCGCACCGCCCGCCCGGCCCGCCGAGCGCCGATGACGCCAACGACCGCTCGATTGTCATCGCCGCCACCACTCCCGCGGGCCGAATTCTGTTCACCGGCGATATCGAGGCACCGGCGCAACAACGACTGCTCCACTCGGGTGCTCCCGTTCAGGCCGACGTGCTGAAGCTGCCGCACCACGGCTCCCGAACGACCACAAAGGAATTCATCGCCACCGTCCACCCTCGACTCGCCTTGGTCAGCGTCGGCGCCGACAACACCTTCGGCCATCCGCACCCCGGTGTGCTCGCGGATCTGGCCGGGCTGGGCGTCACTGTTGCCCGGACCGATCAACAAGGCGACGTCGTGGTTCTAGGCGAGGGTCGTCAGCTGCGAACCCTGACGGCTCGACGAGCCAGATCGCCGTCCCGATAGTTCGCGCGCCGATCTGGACAAAGCTGATCGACCTCGGAGCAGCTTCCGAGCGCAGGTCTTGGTTGGCCCGCGTCCGGCCGAAGTCGGGACAGCTGTCTGCCGACTACAGCGCGTGGTTGTTGATGAAGGAAGGAAATCCAGACGACCGGGAGGTCCGAGTTCGAACACGTACGGTGACAAATCGGAGGTGCCTGTGAGGTGTGCGGACGTGTCGGTGACGGACCGTAGGATGCTCGCGTGAGCGAGCGCAGCGAGCGAACCAAAGACACAGCACCGTCGGGCACGACGGAGCCCACGGCCAGCGAGGTGCAGTCATGACCGAACGGACTGCGGCAGTGCACCTGGTGCTCGGTGATGAAGAGCTGCTGGTCGAACGGGCCATCACGGGGATTACGGCGCAGGTGCGGGCCGATGCGCCGGACCCCGACGCGGTACCCGTTGATCGACTGCGGGCCGGGGATGCCAGCACCGCGGAGCTGGCGGAGTTGTTGAGCCCTTCGCTGTTCGCCGAGGATCGGGTGATCGTGCTCGAGTCGGCGGCGGAGGCGGGTAAGGAGGCGGTCGCGGTGATCACCGACGCCGCCGCGGATCCGCCCGAAGGTGTGGTGCTCGTGGTGCTGCACTCCGGGGGCGGCCGGGCCAAGGCGCTGGCCCCTGCGCTGCAGAAGTCGGGTGCGCAGGTGCACGATTGCGCCAAGTTGACGAAGGCGGCCGAGCGGGTGGAGTTCGTGCGCGGCGAATTCCGCAATGCCGGGGTGCGGGTTTCGAGCGAGGTCGTGCAGGTGATGCTGGAGGCGGTCGGCTCGGATCTGCGGGAATTGTCCGCCGCCTGTTCGCAATTGGCCGCCGATACCGGCGGCAAGATCGATATCGCCGCGGTACGCCGCTACTACTCCGGCAAGGCCGAGATCTCCGGTTTCGATGTCGCGGAACTCGCGGTGGCCGGGGATCGACCCGGTGCTATGGAGGCGTTGCGCTGGGCCAATGACCGCGGCGTACCGCATGTACTGCTCGCCGACGCACTCGCCGACTCCGTCCACACCATTGCCCGCGTCGGTTCCGCGGGCCGCGGCGACCCGTTCAAGCTGGCCCAGCAATTGGGCATGCCGCCCTGGAAGGTGAAGAAGGCCCAGGCCCAAGCGCGAGGCTGGAATCAGGCCAGCATCGGTACGGCCCTGCAAGTCGTCGCCACGCTGAATGCCGACGTAAAAGGCGGCGCCGCCGACGCCAACTACGCCTTGGAACACGCACTCACGCAGATCCTGGACCTGCACTCCGCAAGCTGAGTGGGTGCCGCGCATGCAATACCGCGGCGGATTCCGGCTGATCGGTACCTGACGCGCTGATGGGGTGGTGCGAGCCCGGCTCGCACCACCCCATCAGGTGAAACTCAGTCGCGGCCTTCGATTTTCAGGTCGCCGAAGGTCACGCCGCGGGTCATCGGGCGGGCGAGCATGTCGTGGGGGAAACCCAACTCGATCGCGCTGGCCTGCTGCAGCCGGTCCAGCTGCGCGGTGTCGAATTCGACCTCGAGCGCTCCGAGGTTGTCCTCCAACTGCGCGGCCGTGCGTGCACCGATGATCGGTGCCGTGACGCCCGGATTCTGCAGCGTCCAGGCGAGCGCTACCTGTGAGGGCGTCTTACCCAGTTGTGCCGCAACATCTTTCACCACGTCGGCGATCACCAGGCCGCGTTCGGTGAGCGACCCGTTGGCGGCCGCTACGTTCTTGCGGGTGCCCTCGGGTGAGCTGTCCGAATCGTGCGCCAAATCGGCGCGGCTGTACTTGCCGGTGAGCACCCCGCTGGCCAGCGGCGACCACGGCACCACACCGAGGCCGAGTTCTTGCGCCATCGGAATGAGATCGCGTTCGACGGTCCGCTCGATCAGGCTGTACTCGATCTGCAGCGCGATCAGCGGGGACCAGCCGCGCAGGTCGGCGATGGTCTGCATGCGTGCGACCTGCCAGGCCGGTGCGTCGGAGATGCCGACATAGAGCACCTTCCCGGCGCGGACCAGATCGTCCATGGCGCGCAGGATCTCCTCGACCGGGGTCAGGAAGTCCCAGGCGTGCAAGTACAGCAGGTCGATGTAATCGGTGTTCAGCCGACGCAGGCTGGCTTCCACCGAACCGACCATGCTCTTGCGGTGATTGCCGCCGGAGTTGGGATCGGTCGGCCGTCGCAGCATCGTGTATTTCGTTGCCAGCACCAGACTTTCGCGATTGGCGGCGCTGAACTCGCCGAGCAGCTGCTCGGAGGTGCCGTTGGTGTACTGGCTCGCGGTATCGACGAAGTTGCCGCCGCGCTCGACGTAGGTGTCGAAGATCTTGCGGGCCTCGTCCTTATCGGCGCCCCAACCCCAATCGGCGCCGAACGTCATGGTCCCGAGGGACAGCGGAGACACCCGAAGACCCGAGCGGCCGAGCAACCGGTAGGTATCGAGGGTGCGGGCTCCGGACATGTCGTGCTCCTGTCGTTCGTACTTCGTTTCCGGTGTCATCGAGTCTGGAACGGCGCGAGAGCGTGGGTAAGGGAAGGTTTTTCCTGGGAAAGCCAGTCCTAGCCAGCCGTAAGATCGAGGGCGATGACGAGCACGGTGAATGCGACACAGCGGAGCGAGCTCAGGCCCGGAGACGGTAGCTTTCGTGACCACGGAGGGCCGGGCAGCTCCGCGAATTGGGCACAAGCACTCGCGGCCTTTCTGCGCGCTCGGCGCGAGCGATTGAATCCCGGCGACTTAGGGCTGCCCCCACGCAAACAGGCTCGGCGCACCCCTGGTCTGCGCCGTGAGGAAGTCGCCGAGCTGGCGGGTGTGAGCACCGACTACATCGTGCGGCTGGAGCAGGGGCGCGGCCTGCGCCCATCCGCGGACGTCCTGGAGGCGCTCGCACGCGCGCTGCGACTCGATACCGACGAGCGCGCCTACCTCTTCGATCTGGCCCAGCAGCGCCAGCCGAATGCCGGGAAACCGAGCACTGTCCCCGCGCCCGCGCTGGAGCTGCTGGTGCACGATCTATCGCCATTGCCCGCGATGCTGATCAACCACCGCTACGACATCCTGGCGTGGAATCCGGAAATGGCGCGGTTGGTCGTCGACTTCGGCGCGCTACCACCGCGGCAGCGCAACTCCATGTGGCTGTGCCTATTGGATCCCGCCATGCGCGACTTCTACTGCGATCGGGACCGGATCATTCGCGCGGGCATCGCAGATCTGCGCGCAGCGTGGGCGGCCCATCCGGACGATCAGGAACTGGCCGACCTGGTCGCCGAGTTCACCGCACGAAGCGAGGAGTTCGCGCAGGGGTGGGCCAGGCACGACGTTCGGGTGCAGGGGCGCGGCAGGAAGCCGCTGCGCCACCCGGAGGTCGGGCCCCTGGTGGTCAATTTCGAAGTGCTCATGCCGCTACAGGACCCAGACCAGCGCATCATCATCTATCGCGCGGCTGATGCGGACTCCCAGGCCGCGCTGGATCGTTTGAACGCCGACCCGGATTGAGCACTCAGAGATCCGCACCCGCTCGGTGCGGGTGCGGATTCGCAGGGATCTATTCGACCGAGCTGAGAACCAGTTCGATGTCCTCTTCGGACTCCTCGTACCGGCCCTCCCACTCCTCGTAGACCGGAATTTCCTCGTCCCGGGTGACGATCCACTCCAGCGAGTAGCCGCCTTCCTCATCGGGGACCATGACGTTCTCGATCTTCAGTCCGATGCCTAGGACCTCGGCTGCGCGGATGATGTCCGGCAGATCTTCGGAGCGAACCGGCGTCTGATTGGCGTACACGGTAACCATGCGCCGAATCGTAGCGGGAACCTCCGACATGTGGTGCCCGATCAGAATTCGGCTCGAGGAATGGGATGCGGCGGATGACCTGGGGATGTTGGCGGGCACGCCACTTTCCTGCCGATTTGCCCAGGGCAGTCTCGATGAGATGGCACCTCCCGGGACGGTTCCGCTCAACGCCCAGGGGGCCGCATCAGTGCCGAATCGAGAGATTGCTGAATCATTGCTGAAGAAATACCTGAATTCAGGCTGCCGGACCGAAAAAGTGATCCTCGCAATAGTCGATCAGCGACGACAAAAGCCGCCGTGGTCATCGAGGCCACGGCGGCTGCGTCAACGTATGGGTGGTACCGCGGGCGGTACCGGTGCGATCAGAGCTTGTTCAGCGCCAGCGCGAGGGCCGACTTCTTGTTGGCCGCCTGGTTGGCGTGGATGACGCCCTTCGAGGCGGCCTTGTCCAGCTTGCGGCTGGCACTGACGACCAGATCGGTGGCCTTCGCCTTGTCGCCGGCCGCGAAGGCCTCGCGGACCTTGCGGATCTCGGTGCGCAGCTCGGACTTGACCGACTGGTTGCGCTGGCGCGCCGCCTCGTTGGTACGGATCCGCTTCATCTGGGACTTGATGTTGGCCACGCCTGTTTCCTCGTGTTCCTGTCGCTGGTGGACTGTGCTGAAAAGTTCGCGAGCGCGCGTTGACAACCGGAGTAATCAGGTAACGCGACGCCGAAGGTCGAGGGTACCAGCCGCCGCGTCGCACACGAAATCACTGCCACTGCGGCACGCGAAATCGCCACCGCGCGAACGGCTCGACCAGCAACGCTACCGACCGCTGTAAGGGGGCGTAAACCTGGAGTGATGCAAGAAATTTACCTGTGTCTCACACGGCATCGACGCTGCGTGTAGCACGATTTTTGCATGACTCCCGCCTCGCCGCCACGTTCGGCGCGATCACCTGCGCCGACCCGTGTCCGGTCGAACGGGCATGCGAACGGCAACGGCAGAGCAACCACATCAGGACTATTCGAGGGCTACCGTCCCGGCCGGTACGCGGACGCCTTCGACGAGATGTTCGACGGACAGGGCCGGGTGCGTCAGCCATATAGGGGAATCTTCTCGGCGCTCGCGCCGATCGACGTGGCCGATCTCGCGGCCCGCTCGGACGCACTCGACCGCGCCTTCATCGATCAGGGCATCACCTTCTCGCTCTCCGGACAGGAGCGGCCCTTCCCACTCGATCTGGTGCCCCGGGTGATCGCGGCCGCTGAATGGGCCAAGCTGGAGCGCGGGATCAAGCAGCGGGTGACGGCGCTGGAGCTGTTCCTCGCCGATGTCTACGGCGAGCAGAACATCCTGCGCGACGAGGTCATCCCTAAGCGGCTGGTCACCTCATGTCAGCACTTCCACCGCGAGGCCGCCGGACTGGTGCCGCCCAACGGGGTGCGCATCCACGTGGCGGGAATCGATCTCATCCGCGACGAGCGCGGCGACTTCCGGGTGCTCGAGGACAATCTGCGCTCACCGTCCGGGGTTTCCTATGTGATGGAGAACCGGCGCACCATGGCGCGGGTCTTCCCGGATCTGTTCTCCTCGCACCGGGTGCGTGCGGTCGGCGACTATCCGACGCATCTGCTGGCCGCGCTGCGCGCGTCGGCCGCGCCGAACGAGGCCGATCCGACGGTCGTCGTGCTCACGCCCGGCGTCTACAACTCGGCCTATTTCGAACATTCGCTGCTGGCCAGGCAGATGGGGGTGGAACTGGTCGAAGGGCGCGACCTGTTCTGCCGAGACAATGTCGTCTACATGCGGACCACGGCGGGGGAGCGCCAGGTCGACGTGATCTATCGCCGCATCGATGACACCTTCCTCGACCCCATGCACTTCCGGCCCGATTCCGTGCTCGGCGTCGCCGGACTGGTGAATGCCGCGCGGGCGGGCAATGTGGTCATCTCCAGCGCGATCGGCAACGGCGTCGGCGACGACAAGCTGACCTACGCGTATGTGCCGACGATCATCGAGTATTACCTCGCCGAAAAACCGGTGCTGCCCAATGTCGATACCTATCGCTGCTGGCTCGACGACGAGCGCGAGGAGGTGCTCGACCGCATCGCCGAACTGGTGATAAAACCGGTCGAGGGGTCCGGCGGTTACGGCATCGTCATCGGTCCGGTGGCCACGCCACGGGAACTGGAGACGATCCGGCGCAAGATCAAGTCGGATCCGCGGGGTTGGATCGCCCAGCCGGTCGTGCAGCTGTCCACTGTGCCGACCAAGATCGGCAACGAGCTGGTGCCGCGTCATGTCGACCTGCGGCCCTTCGCGGTCAATGACGGCGAAGACATCTGGGTGCTGCCGGGTGGTTTGACGCGGGTGGCATTGCCGGAGGGGTCGCTGGTCGTCAATTCGAGTCAGGGCGGCGGCAGTAAGGACACCTGGGTGCTGGCCGGGCGCGCCTCACCCGCCGACCGCGAGCTCGCGGGCGAGGAACTGGTGAGCGACCCGCCGCAATCCGATCAGCGTGAGCTGGGCCGGGAATTGACCGCGGCGCAGTCGAATCAGCAACAGCAGCAGCAACAACAGGAGCAGCGGCTGGGATCGATGCGACAGATTCAGCGACTAGGTCGGGGTCAGCAGCAGAGCGGGGTGACGCGCTGATGCTGGCCCGCAACGCTGAATCCCTGTACTGGATCGGACGATACGTCGAACGCGCAGACGACACTGCCCGCATCCTCGACGTCGCGGTGCATCAGTTGCTCGAGGACGCCACGGTGGACCCGGACCGAACCTCGCGAGTGCTGTTGCGAGTGCTCGGTATCGAACCGCCAGACGTCGAACTCGATGTCTGGTCGGTCACCGACCTCGTCGCATTCAGTCACGACCACGGCAACTCCATCGTCGACTCGATCGCCAATGCCCGCGAAAATGCCAGGGGTGCACGCGAAGTCACGTCCAGCGAGATGTGGGAGTGCCTGAACGCCACCTATATCGGGCTCACGGCCACCGAGAAGGCCGCCCGCGGTCTCGGCCCGCACGAGTTCTTCCACTACATCAAGGATCGGGCGGCGATGTTCGCCGGTCTCTCCGATTCCACCCTCAGCCGCGACGACGGCTATCGCTTCCTGCTGCTCGGTCGCTCCATCGAACGGGTGGATATGACTGTGCGCCTGCTGCTTTCGCGCGCAGGCGACCGCACCTCGTCACCGGCTTGGGTGACCGTTTTGCGCTCGGCGGGCGCGCACGACACCTATCTGCGCACCCATCGCGGCGCGCTCGACGCCAATCTGGTCGCCGAATTCATCCTGCTGGACCGGCTTTTCCCGCGTTCGGTGTTTCATTCGGTGCGGGTGGCCGAGGCCTGCCTCGCCGAACTCGATCAGCGCCCGAGCAGCCGGGTCGGCGCGCGCCACGAGGCGCAGCGGCTGCTCGGCAGGGCCCGCAGCGAACTCGAATTCCTGCCGCCCGGTGCGCTGCTGGAGGATCTGCAGAATCGTCTGCTCTCGCTGCAGAAGACCTGTCGCGAGGTCAGCGAGGCGATCGCGCTGCAGTACTTCCACGCCGCGCCGTGGGTGGCCTGGACCGATCTGCGCAGCAGTCACGATAACCATGCGCAGGTGGAGGGAGAGCTGTGAGCTGGCGGATCAGGGTGGTGCACACCACCGGGTATGTTTACGACTCCCCGGTCACCCGGTCGTTCAACGAGGCTCGGCTCACTCCGCGCGCGGACAGCAGGCAGAACGTCATCCTGAATCGGGTCGAGACGGTGCCATCCACCCGGTCCTATCGCTACACCGACTACTGGGGTACCGCGGTCACCTCCTTCGATCTGCACGCGCCGCATACCGAATTGGAGGTCACCGGATCATCGGTGGTGGAGACCGAACCGTTCGCCGGTCCGGCCGAAGAGCTGTCCTGGGAGGAGTTGCACTACGAACACATCGGTGACCGTTTCGACGAAATGCTCTCGCCGACCGCCTATGTTCCACAGGACAAGAAGCTGGCGGCGATCGCGAAACAGCTCGCGCGCGGCGTCCCGCCCGCGAAAGCCGTTGTGCGCGCGGCCGAATGGGTGCACGGCGAAATGAATTACATCGCGGGTACCACCTCGGTGCACACCTCGGCCGTGCAGGCCTTCGCCGAACGTCAAGGCGTATGCCAGGATTACGCGCATCTGACCCTGGTGCTATTGCGCAGCATGGGGATTCCGAGCCGCTACGTCTCCGGATATCTGCATCCCAATCCCGCCGCCGAGATCAATACGACGGTGGCGGGACAGTCGCACGCCTGGATCGAGGCCTGGACCGGTGCGTGGTGGGGCTACGACCCGACCAACAATATCGCCATCAACGAACAGCACATATCCGTCGGCGTCGGCCGTGACTATGCGGATGTGCCGCCGCTGAAGGGCATTTTCTCCGGCGGCGGTTCGACCGATTTGGAGGTTGTGGTGGAGATAACCAGGCTCGCCTAGCCGAGCCCGGCCGTAGCGATCGCTTGCGGTCCGCTCGAAAGGGTCAGCGTTGTAGTGCTCACCCGTCTCGCGTAACGTCCAGTTTCACATCAGCCGTGATTTTCGTAGCAGGTCCAAGGCAAAACTCCGTGCATACGGGGAAGATCCTCTCGGAAGGTGGCGCGTATGTCTCCCACTGCTCAGGAAGTCGTCGAGGAAGTCACCGAACTGGAGCCGACGCCGGAGGCCAAGAAGTGGGCCGCCGAGGCACTCGGCACATTCGTTCTGGTCATGAGCGGTGTCGGCACCGCGGTGCTGGCCGGTCAGCGCGTCGGGCCGCTGGGTGTGGCACTGGCCTTCGGCCTGTCTCTGCTGTTCCTGGTCTACGCGATCGGCCCGATCTCCGGCTGCCATGTGAATCCGGCCGTGACCCTCGGGCAGCTGCTGCTCGGCAGGCTTTCGGTGATCTCCGCGGTCGGCTATGTGATCGCGCAGCTGATCGGTGGATTCCTGGCCGGAATCGTGCTGTTCGCGATCGCGAAGAATCTGCCGTCCTACGATCGTGCGGTCGACGGGCTCGGGGCGAACGGCTGGGGTAAGCACAGTCCGTCCGCGGTGCGCGGTCCGCTCGGACAGGTGGTGATCGAGAACGGATACGGCCTGTCCGCGACGATCATCATCGAGGTCATGCTGACCGCGCTGCTGGTATTCGTGGTGCTGGCCTCCACCGACCAGATCTCCGATATTCCGCTGGCCGGTCTGTCGATCGGCGTCACGCTCGCGGTCATCCACCTGATCTCGATCCCGGTGGACAACACCTCGGTGAATCCGGCCCGCAGCCTCGCTGTCGCCTTCTACCAGAACGGTGCGGGACCCCAGGTCTGGGTCTTCGTGGTGTTCCCGCTCATCGGTGGCGTACTGGGCGCGCTGGTCTACGGGCTGCTCTTCGGCCGTTCCCGCGAAATGGTGTCTTGATGCCGATCCACCCGGCGCGCTGAATCCCTATGCCGCCGGGCGCTTTTCGGATCCAGCGGCACAGGTCAGGGCGATCAGTGCGGGCAGCGGGAACAGCAGCAGGAACAGGTTGGGCACCCACCAGAGCGCGCTGAAATCCGCACGCAACGTCCAGAACGCGATGGCTTGCAGTCCGGCCACGCTGGTCAAGGTCAGCGAGACCGTCATCAGCGTGCGCCAACCGGGTGCGCGACACAGGCTGGCCAGCCCGGTGCCGCTGGCGGCCAGATCGAGCAGCACGAACGAGTTGTTCCAATCGCTGAGTATCGGATCGGTGTAGTCCTTATAGGCCCATTCGGGCGGGATGACGTGCGCGAACGCGATCGTCCAGTAGAGCAGGAAGCCGACGTCGGTGATCAGCATTGCGATTTTCGTCGGCCCGAGAACCCGATTCACCACAGCACCCGATTCCCTATCAGTGCCAAGCGTATTCTGCACAAAGTCGGTGGGCGATCAGGTCGAAGGTCTTGCGGGCGAGGATCGCGCCTTCGCGACGGATGCCGTCCTCCGGGACGTCGAGTACTCGATCGAGGCGGACCCAGCTCGGCCTGCCCTCGTGATCCCAACTGCCACTGCCGATTCCGACCCAGTCGCGGTCGTGCGCGCGCTCCGGATTCGACGACAGCATCAGCCCGAGCAGGGTCCGTCGGTCGCGTCCGACGACGAGCACCGGACGGTCCTTGCCGTTATTCGGATCCTCCTCATAGGGCACCCAGGTCCACACGATCTCGCCCGGATCGGCCCTGCCGTCCAGCTGCGGGCAGTAGACGATCTGCCTGGCCCGCTCGCCGGTCGGTACCGGGGTCGAGGCGGTCGGCCGGATCGCGACAGCGGGTGCCTTACGTGTCGCCAGCGACCCGACCGCGCGCTCGAGCAGTGATGAGCGCTGGAGCTTGTCCACCAGCTTCGGTCCCTGCTGCTTGACGATCTTGGGACCCTGCTCCTTCGCGATGAGGCCTAGCTGCTTGCCGATCGTGTTCCAAGTTCGGGCCATCCTTGGATGGTAACGGCGCGATCTCGCGTTCTCATCAGCACTGCTTACCGCCCGGTAGGGCGAGTTCGCGCATCATGCGCCGGTCCGCTGCGTTGTCCGTGTCGAAAACGGTTGCAGCACCGAATATCTGCTGGCGGAGACGGTATCGAGGTTGCGATCGGCGCCGATCCGCGCGACCGAGTCCAGCATGCGCCGCACCCGGTCCTGGAACTCGGCCGCGTCGCGCGCGCCGTACCAGACCAGCGGGTCGGTGAGCGCTGCGGCCGGAAACTGTTCCTCGACAATGGCATCGATGGCGGGCGCGTCCGGGGTGATCGCCCGGACCACCACGTTCTGCGTGTAGCCGAACGTCGACTGCGTCTCGATGGCCACGGCGGTGTGCCGTCCCTGCCAGTCACTCAGCCATTGCGCCCGCGTGAGTTCGGCGGGCTTGCGCAGGAAGGCGAGGTTGCCGAACCCCTCGGTGCGGGTCGGGACCGAATCGTCGAGCCGCAGCGGCACCGACTCGGTCACCAGGTAGCCGTGTGCCGCGGTCGCGAATTCGGCGAGGATATCCGCCGCGGCCGTGGCCGCGGGACCGTAGCTCTGCTCGACCCAGACCGTGACCGCCGCGGCGATCGGCGGGTCGAGCGTCACCATTCGCATCAGCGCGGCCTGGACTGCCGCATCACGGACATAGACGGTGACACCCGCAACCCCGAGGTCGACCAGTCGCGCGGCCACGGTGGTGCGCAACGATTCGCACCACGACTCGGTCGCCTCGGCATCGGATCGGCGCAGGACGAAAACCAACTTCTCCACCCGCCGAAAATACGGCGAATTCTCCGTTAGAGTCGGGCAATTCGTCGTGGAAGAAGGATCGAGCTGTGCAGCCGCAGGTTTTTCCGGGAACCTACACCGACGGGCACGGTACCGAGCCCATCATGTGGCGGGTCGGGCCATCTCGGCACTGGGGTGCGAACCGGTTCGATATCCGGACGGTTATCCGTGGCGTTCCGGTGGCGGGCCCGGACTTCGACGCGCTCGGCCCCTATGACAAGGGCGCCGCGCTTCGGGTCGGGCTGCCCGTCGACCAGTGGGATGTCCTCTCGGGCTGCGCATTCTCCGGCGAGCTGCCCTGCTCGGTGCAACTGCGCGACCAGCGCCGACCCGGTGTGATGCACTTCCGGCTGACACTGCCGCCCGGCGGGGCGGGGGAGTCACTCGAACTCGCCATCGAGATCGACGGGAAGACCTACCAGGGCACCGACCGATACTTCGAGGACGCGCTGTTCCGGCTCGGGCAACAGTTCCCGGACGACATCCGCCTGCTCTCCTGCATTACCTGCCTGTTCTCCGACTACTCGCCGTACGGCCACGGCCTCACCGGCATGTGGTGTCATCGCGATGCCAAGGACCAGTACCTCGCGGTACGGACCAGGGACGATTATTTCGAGGTGCCGGTGACCGAGCAGGTACCCGAGACCTACCTGTGCGCCGACTACACGCTCCGCATCCCCGGCACCGGCTACCGCGGCTGAAAAGTGGTACAGAACGCGGAACGGTGAACCGCTGACAGTGCCGCTACCTCGCGCATGGGACGATGGATGGCAGTTTGCCGATACCCATGAGGAGTGGAGTGCCCGCCAGCTTCGCCGACACGACGTTCACCGATCCCGCCCGGATCCGGAACTTCTGCATCATCGCGCACATCGACCACGGCAAGTCGACGCTGGCCGACCGCATGCTGCAGCTCACCGGTGTGGTCGAGGAGCGGGCGATGCGCGCCCAGTACCTGGACCGGATGGACATCGAGCGCGAGCGCGGCATCACCATCAAGGCCCAGAATGTGCGGCTGCCCTGGCAGGTCGACGGCACCGACTACGTGCTGCACCTGATCGATACGCCCGGCCACGTCGACTTCACCTACGAGGTGTCGCGCGCGCTCGAGGCGTGTGAGGGCGCGGTGCTGCTGGTCGACGCGGCGCAGGGCATCGAAGCGCAGACGCTGGCGAATCTGTACCTGGCGCTGGACAAGGATCTGACGATCATCCCGGTGCTGAACAAGATCGACCTGCCTGCCGCCGATCCGGACCGCTACGCCGCCGAGATCGCGCATATCGTCGGCTGCGAACCCGATGACGTGCTGCGGGTCTCCGGTAAGACCGGTGTCGGGGTCACGGAGCTGCTGAACGAGGTCATCAAGCAGGTGCCTGCGCCGGTCGGCGATCCGGACGCGCCCGCGCGCGCCATGATCTTCGACTCGGTCTACGACACCTATCGCGGCGTGGTCACCTACGTCCGCGTGGTGGACGGCAAGATCATTCCGCGCGAGAAGATCAAGATGATGTCCACCGGCGCGACACACGAGTTGCTCGAGGTCGGCATCGTCTCCCCGGAGCCCAAGCCCACCCAGGGCCTCGGCGTCGGCGAGGTCGGCTATCTGATCACCGGCGTGAAGGATGTGCGCCAGTCCAAGGTCGGCGATACCGTGACCTCCGCGCGCGGCGGTGCGAGCGAACCGCTCACCGGCTATCGCGAGCCGCGCCCGATGGTGTACTCCGGTCTCTACCCGGTCGACGGCTCGGACTATCCGGATTTGCGCGACGCGCTCGACAAGCTCCAGCTCAACGACGCCGCGCTGACCTATGAGCCGGAGACCTCGGTGGCGCTCGGCTTCGGATTCCGCTGCGGCTTCCTCGGCCTGCTGCATATGGAGATCACCCGCGAGCGCCTGCAGCGCGAATTCGATCTGGACCTGATCTCGACCGCGCCGAACGTGGTCTACAAGGTGGAGATGGAGGACGGCGCCGAGCACGTCGTCACCAATCCGTCGTACTGGCCCGAGGGCAAGGTTCGGCATGTGTACGAACCGGTGGTCAAGTGCACGATCATCTCGCCCAGTGAATTCATCGGCTCGATCATGGAGCTGTGCCAGGCGCGGCGCGGTGAACTCGGCGGCATGGACTATCTGTCCGAGACCCGAGTCGAGCTGCGCTACACCATGCCGATGGCCGAGATCATCTTCGACTTCTTCGATTCGCTGAAGTCGCGCACCCGCGGTTACGCCAGCCTCGACTACGAGGAGTCGGGTGTGCAGGAATCGGCGCTGGTCAAGGTGGATATTCTGCTGCAGGGCGAAGCGGTGGACGCGTTCAGCGCGATCGTGCACCGCGACGCCGCCCAGGCCTACGGCCACAAGATGACCACCAAACTGCGCGAACTCATTCCACGCCAGCAGTTCGAGGTGCCCATCCAGGCCGCCATCGGCTCGAAAATCATTGCCCGCGAGAACATTCGCGCCATCCGCAAGGACGTGCTCGCCAAGTGCTACGGCGGTGACATCAGCCGTAAGCGCAAACTGCTCGAGAAGCAGAAGGAGGGCAAGAAGCGCATGAAGACCATCGGCCGCGTGGACGTCCCCCAGGAAGCGTTCGTAGCCGCCCTGTCGTCTGATGCTGCCTCCGATAAACCGAAGGGGCAGAAGTAGGGGGCAGCCGCTCGGGGCGTCGATCGGAAAACTGGGAGATAATGCCTCACAGGGGATGACTATGAGGCAGGATTCATGTCGGGTCGGCAGAAACCGGGGAGGTGGGCGGTGACGGCAGTGCATGAGGATCCAATCCTCACGTCCGAGTTCGAGGCGATCGCCCGTGCGGTCGAGCGCGAGACCGAAGGTATGCGTGTCGAACTGATCGGCGGACGACTGGGGGTCAAACCTGTGCCCGATGCTGAGCGCAACCGGATCTTGCACTGGTTGCTTCTCGCGCTTATGCCGTTGAGTCCTCGTCTGTTTCTACATCTTGCAGGGCAGGGCTTGGAGGTGGGCACCTACCGCAAAGGGCGCGCACGCCCAGATGCCGTACTCGCACCAATCGACGCGTTCTTGGGACAAGGAGAGTGGGCGTCGGCTCATGCCGCGCTGATGGCCGTCGAGGTCACGTCGTGGGACTCGGATACCAACCAACGTGACCGCGTGGACAAGCCCACGGCCTTCGCTGAGACCGGAATCCCGATCTATCTACTCATCGACCGGGACACAGCCGAGGTTGTGGTGTACAGCAAGCCGGAAAACGGCCAATACCTGGACGTGCACCGGTATGCCATCGGGCTCGAGGTGACGCTACCGCTCCCGGTAGGTGTCACGCTGGACACAGCACCGCTGCGGGACTGGATCAGCTGAGCTCAGCCTGTACGTTTGGGGATGCGCACGACCAGACGGGTGCCACCGTCTGGTCGGGGAATGAGTTCGGCTGTGCCGGAGTGGAGTTCGGCTTGTTGGCGGACAAGAGCGAGGCCTAGGCCGGAGCCGGGGGAGCCGGGGCCTTTGATGAAGCGGTCGAAAGCGGTGGGGCGGATGGATTCGGGGATGCCGGTGCCGTCGTCGTCGATGATGATCTCGACAGCGGTCGCCGCGTTGCAGGCGTTGCGTCGGAAGGCATTCGGATCGGCCTGGCGCACGTCGCCGTTCGGGGTCGCAGCCTTCGGATCGGCGGGGTACACGCCAGCCGTGGCTGGATCGGCGGGTCCGCCGACAACGCTTGGAGCGGGATTGCCCGGATCGGCGGGGTTCGCGCCAGCCAGGCTTGGATCCACAAAACTCGCGGTGGCGATGCTCGGATCGCGGTGATGGGCGGCGATCGTGATGGTGCGTGCGTGACCGTGCTGTACGGCGTTGGCGACCGCGTTGGTGACGATGAGCATGAGGCCGCCCGGCAGGCCGGTCACCGTGGTCGCGGGACATTCGGTCAGGGCGATGCTGACCTCGGGGTGTCTGCGGCGGGCGTCTTGTACTGCGCGGTCGAGGGTTTCACAGAGTTCGAAGGGTTCGAAGGCGTCGGATTCGGTGAGTTCGCCGACGGCGAGTTGCTCCAGATCGGTCAGGGTGTTCTCGATCTGGCGCTCGGCCAGCAGGACGTCGGCGAGGACCGCGCGCTGCTGCTCGGCGGGTAAGTCCTTGGTGGCCAAGACTTCCAGGTCGGTGCGCATCGCGGTGAGTGGTGTGCGGAGTTCATGGGCGCAGACCGCGGCGAAGTCCCTGGCACTGGCGAGCGCGCGATTGGTGGCGCCGTGCGCCGCCTCTAGCCGGGTGAGCATGCGGGTGATGGCGTCGGAGAGTTCTTCCGCCTCACGGGCTCCGCGGCCGCTCAGCGGCGGGAGCTGTTCGAGGGTGTCGATGCCGTGCGTCGCGGTGGCCAGTCTGCGCAGTGGCCGCGCCGCATAACCGGCCAGGAACCAGCCGAGCACCGCGGCGAGCAGCACGCCCGCGATGCCGATCCCGACGCCGATCAGCTGGCTGCGGCGGATGGCCGAATCCACCAGTGCGCGATCGGGTTCGAGCCGCACTACTAAACCGGGCGCGCCTGCGACAGCGGTGCGGACATCCCCGGGGCCCACGATGACCCGCCCAGGTAGGGAGGGATCTAGGTAGGGGAGGGGGATGTCGAGGCCCAGTTGCGGGGTGGTGATTGCGGGGGCGGGTTGTGGGGTGGTGACTGCGGGGCCGGGTTGCGGGCCGGGGATCGCGGGATCCGATTGCGGGGTGGGGATTGCGGGGCCTGGTCTTGGGACAGGGATTGTGGGATCGGGTTGCCGGGTGGGGAGGGGCTTTGGTTCGGGGACGGGATTCAGTTGGGGGGCGGGCAAGGGCGGTGGATCGGGGAGCGTCCGAATCACTACGTGCGGTGGCGTATCCAGCGGCGGTGCGATGGCGACGCCCATGGTCGAGACCGTCTCGTCGAACTGACGGGAACCGGTGGCGTCGAGCAGTGCCGTGTATGCGATGCCGAGCGTGACCGCGACCAGCGCCGCGACCACGCCCGACACCAGCGCCACACGAGCGCGCAACGACAGGGACACTCTGCCTTTCGGAGACTTCACTGCCCGGCTCCACCGACTCGTCGGCGCTCGGGTCGTTGTGCTGGAACCGATGCCGATGCCGATGCCGATGCCGATGCCGATGCCGATGCCGATGCTCGCTCGCGATTCCTCTGCTCGCTCACGATTCCTCCGTAGCGCTCATGCTTCCTCCCGCAGTACGAATCCCACCCCGCGCACGGTGTGGATCACCCGAGATGCACCGTGCGCCTCCAACTTCCGCCGCAGGTAGGAGACGAACACATCCACCACATTGGTGTCGGTGGTGAAGTCGTAACCCCAGACCGCGGAAAGGATCTGCTCGCGACTGAGCACGATTCCGATGTTCTCGGCGAGCAGTGCGAGCACCTCGAATTCCCGTTTGGTCAGTTCCACCTGGTGTCCGCTCGCGAACACCCGATGTCCGGCCCGATCGATGCGCACCTGTCCGACCTGACGTTGGTCATCGCCGGACGGCCGGATCAGCGCGGGCCGACGGCGCAGCAACGCATGCAGGCGGGCGACGAGTTCGCCGAGGTCGAAGGGTTTGGTCAGGTAGTCATCGGCGCCGCGCTCCAGGGCCGCGATGCGATCGCTGACCGCGGTTCGGGCGCTCAGCACGCAGATAGGAATGTCGTTGCCCATCGCGCGCAATGCCGTAACCACGCCCGCCCCATCGAGATTCGGCATATTCACATCGAGCACCATGGCGTCCGGTTCGGCGCTGTGGACCATCGACAGCGCCTCGGCGCCGTCTCCCGCGGTGACCACTTCGAAGTCCGAGAGTTCGAGCCCGCGCCGCAGCGACGCGAGAACTCGAACCTCGTCGTCCACGACCAAGATGCGTTGTCCGGTCATGGGGCCACCATAGAGCCGGACCTCGGTCAGCTGCCGCTGCTGCCGGTCGGCGCCGGACGTGCGGGTTGGACATGCAAGACGCCGGGCCCAACAGGTCCGCCGGGTCGGCCAGGCGCCACGATGACCGGTCCGGACGGATCGATATCCGGGCAGCCCGGCAATGCGAAGTCCGGCGGTAGCGGTGCGGCCGGAGCGCCGGGCATCCGACCCGGCCGCTCCATGATCACCACGTGGGGTTCGCCGGGGCCCTGCACCACGCACGTCACCGTCACGTCCCCATCGCCCGGCAGCGGTGGCTGGGCCGAGGCGACTCCCGCGACCAGCACGGCCGCGGTGGCGGCGAATGCGGTACCCGTGGCGATGGTGACAATGCGGGCTCGGCCGCGTCCGAGGGTTGCGATCATGGTGCGATCTCCTTCGTGTCGGTGCCGGATTCGTCCCGGCGAGACCGACGCTAGGGAGCCGAACTTCACCATCTCTTGGGCAATCATTAGAAACCTCTTGCGGCGCATCGAACTTCGGGCTGTACGCATGGCCGCCGACGAGTTAGTCTCGTCGACACGCTTTCGGGGCCGCCGCGTGGCGCGGGCTCGGAGCGCTCGAGCAGGTCCGATGGCAACACCGGCCCCCGATTCGGATGCCCGCAGAAACAGGGCTTCCGTTCTGGTTTCTGCAATGGCAAGGTTATGTTGCTCGTCACAGTCGTATGCTCTGCGGACCTGCAGAATGTGACAGTTGGGTTTTCCGGAATATCGTTAGGTGATCTTCACTCGGTCTGCCCGGCGTGGTGAGGATGCTGGAAACCTGAGAGTGGAGCTTGCATGACGAGTGACCTGCCCTTCGACAGCGATGCCACCGACGCTGACGACCGTGCGGGCGACACCGCCTATCGCGTTGCCACCGGCGTCGCGCGGGTAGCGAGGGCGGGCGCGTACGTGACCGGCGGCGCGCTGGTCGCCGCCAATGGCGGTACCGCACCCGTACATCCCGGCGGGCAACGGCTCGACAGCTGGACTTCGGCCTACACCCGCGACCCCGATGCGGACGCGCCGAGCCCCGTGGTCACCTTCCCGGATCCGGACCCGAATTCGACACCGCCCGCGCCGCTGCATTCGTCGACGCCGACCCCGCGCGATGTGAGCGTCAACGCGCCGTTCACCATTCCGAATGTGCCCAATTCGGGCGTGTACATCGGGCCTGTGCCGCAGCAGCATTCACCGCAGCCGTGGCAGAACACCGGGTACGGCAGCTATCAGCCCGGCCTCGCGCTCGGAACCGAGAGTGAACGGTCCGGCCTCGATCTGCACAGCGACTCACCGCAGTCCGGCCTCGATCTCGGTACCGGACACGTGCCCGGCCTCGGTAACGTGCCCGGACTCGACCTCGGTCAGGGCGGCCACGGCTTCAACCTCCCCAGCCCGAACCTCCCCAGCCCGAACGGCTTCCTCGCTCCGGGTTCGAATCCCTTTACCCTGCCCCGTGTTCCGACGTCGGGGACGGCCATCAGCGAGTCGGTGAGCAGCGATGCCGAAAGCGCCGACGACGGCGATGCGGTCGCGAGCAACGTTCCGTTCTACGGCGGCAACATGTTTCACAGCGGCGCGACCGGGGGCAGTGGTGAGCTGTTCCATGGCAACGACGTGTTCCACGGTGGCGACGCATTCCACGGCGCCGACATGTACCACGGTGTCGGCAGCCCTGATGCGTTCGGCGTATTCATCAATGCCGAAGCCGGTTTCAGCGTGCACACCGAACTCCAAGTGGACTTCAGTGCCGGTCCGAACGGGGTGTACCTCGCCACGCAGTCCAAGATCGAGGTCGAGGGCGCGCTGAAGGTCGAGGTCGGCGCGGGCCGGGTCGGCGACAATATCGACAGGTACTCCGATTGGCTCGGCCAAACCCCCGGCACCACCGGACGTACCGGCCTCGATAATGCAGGCACGAACGGCACGGTCAACCCGGTCGGCACTCAGCCCGTGGGTGGATCCGTCCCGCAGTACTCGGCCGTGCAGCCCGTCGCGGTGCAGCCCGTGCAGCCGTTCGCGGCGCCGCTGCCCGCTCCGGTCGCGGCCGTCGCGCCCGCAGCGGTGGCCCCCGCGGTCGTCGCGCCCGCTGCGGTCGCAGCGCCGGTTGCGGCCACCCCGCTGCAGACCACGATTCAGCCGGATGTGGCGAGCACCCCGGTCGCCAATGTCCTGGTCGCTCCGGCGGGTCCGTCGCCGCTGACCGCGCCCGCCGCCACGGTGCCCGCGCTGTTCGAGCCGAGGCCCGTTCCGGCGAAGCATCCGGTCGTGGTCGACGATTCGCCTTCGACCACGACGCCGCTGACGAACATTCCGACCACCGTCACCAAGACGGTGCCGATCCCCGCCGACAACACCACCGGGCATCCGACCAAGACTCCCGATACGGGCAGTACCAAGCCCGGCCACCCCACTGTTCCGGACACGGATGCCACCGGGACGACGAAGATCCCGACCGCGACCCACGCGCCGACCACACAGGCTCCCACCACGCACACGCCGACCCACACGGCGACGCCGACGATTCCGGACGACGACGATGTGACGATCCCGAGCACCGGCAATAGTGGCGGAACCAGCACCGGTCACAACGGCGGCACCATTCCGAGCACCGTCAACGGCGGCAACTCGATCCCGAATACCCACACCACCCAGCCGGATATCGACGACCCGACCGTGGACGTCCCGACCGTCTCAGTGCCGACGATGACCCACTCCGCGCCGACGGTCGCGCCAACCCCTGATATCGATATCCCGACCGCGAATTCCCCGGCGCCGATCCCGACTCAGCAGCCGCACGTGCCCGCGCCGACGATGCCCGCACCGGTCACCCCGATGAAGCCGCCTGCACACCCGATCGCCGCCGACCTCGGCGACCCGGCCGATTTCGCGCACCCGGTATACGAGCCCGATCACACGGCACTGACCCTCATGGCCGCCGGGCTGTCCACCCCGTTGCTGCCCGATCCGGGTGTGGACGACGGCCACCACGTCGTGGCGGGCCTGGATATCAACCTGTTCTAGGAGCCGCACGGGGGTCGCGCGCATCCGTCGCGCCGACGCATGTCATCGTCGAACGCGATATTCGTACGACAGTTAGGAGGAGCGGTTGTCTGCCGCAGCTGGGCTGGAGGCCGCCACGGTGAAACATCCGGCGGCGATGGCGCCAGTGATCGGAATTCTCGATCAACTGCAGGAGATGACCCGCTCCGCGGGCCGACAAGACCTGGGTGGCCGACTGAGTATGGTCCGGGCCAGGGTCGGTGACACACGGCTGCGCCTCGTGGTCGTCGGCGCCGCGAAGAACGGTATGAGCACCCTGGTCAACGGCCTGATCGGGGCGCGGGTGAGCGCCACCGAGAGTGCGCTGAGCGTGCCGGTGATCGCGGAGTTCGGACCGGAGCCGACCGCCGTGCTGGTGAAATCGCTGGGTGCGGGCCGGATCGAACGCCAGCCCGTCGATCCGCTCGACCCGGGGCCCGCGCTGGCCGCCGACGGGGTGATCCGCGCCGAATTCACCGAGCCGAGCCCGCTGCTCGCCGAGGGCCTCGTCCTGATGGACGCACCGGGCGGCAACGGCGACGATCACACCACCTGGTCGATGATCGCCGCCGCGGATGCCGTGCTCTACGTCGGTGACGCCGGATCCGAGTTCAGCACGGAACAGATCGGCTACCTCGAGCGCATCCAGCAGCTCTGTCCGACGGTCATCTGCGCGTTGAACAAGATCGATCTGCACCCGCACTGGCAGCACACCCAGCAGCGCAATCGCGAGCGATTGGACGCGGCCGGTCTCGGTTTCGCGGTGGCGCCGGTTTCCGCGCTGCTGCACCTGCAGGCGGGCAATTACCAGCGTGATATCGAATCCGGTGTGCCCCAACTGGTCGACCACCTGCGCGACTATGTGCTGGCGAGGGCCGACAGCCTGGTGCTGGAAGCCGCGGCCAACGACATCCGCCTAGTCACCGACCACCTGGCTGTGACCCTGCGGACCGAGGCCGAGGCGCTGCGCGATCCGCGCCGCCGGGTGGAGATCACCGAACAACTCGTCGCCGCCCGCGACCAGGCCGACCAGCTGCGGCAGCGCTCGGCCAATTGGCAGGTCACCCTCGGTGACGGCAGTACCGAGCTGATGGCCGATATCGAACACGACCTGCGGCATCGGCTGCGCAGTCTGGTACGCGATGCCGAGGCCGAGATCCTCAACACCGATCCAGCCCGCCGCTGGCAGGATTTCGGCGCGGATCTGGATGCGCGCATCTGCGAGGCCGTCGAAGAGAATTTCGTGGTAGCGCACTACCGGGCGGTGGAACTGTCCGAACAGGTGGCCGCCAAATTCCCCGCCGATCACCGCACCCCGCCGCTACCGGACCTACGCCTGGAAAATCCCGGTGAAGTGCTCGACCTTGTCGCGCCGCTGGATCCGCTGACCAGCGGGAAGGCCGGTGTGCTCGGCCAATTCCTGACCGTCATGCGCGGGTCCTACGGTGGTCTGCTCATGGTCGGTGTGCTCACCAGCCTGCTGAAAATGCCACTGGTGAACTGGTATTCGGCCGCCGCCGCGCTGCTGCTGGGCGCCAATGCGCTGTGGGACGACCGCAAGGCGCGCAAGCAGCGCCGTCAGGCCGAGGCCAAGGTTTCGGTGGCCAGACTGATGGACGACGTGATCTTCCAGGTCGGTAAGGAATCGCGAAATCGGTTGCGCGCCATGCAGCGCACACTGCGTGACCACTTCACCGATATCGCCACCGATGTACTCCGCGCCGCCGACGAACGCCTGCGCGTCGCGGAGGTGGCTTACGGCAAATACGGCGATCATCGCGAGGAACGCATCGCCGACCTGGACGTGCAACTCGGCCGGTTGCGCGGGTTGCGCGCCGAGGCAGATGGGATCAGCGCGGCCGCGTAAGCAAG